>CAYPDY010000007.1:0-36819 GCA_964409515.1 uncultured Dehalococcoidia bacterium | reverse complement strand
CCGGCTTGCTGTAGCGGGCAATGGTGATGGCCGTGGTCAGGAAGACCTGCCCGTTGACCAGCGCCGCATCGTCGCTGGCCAGGAAGGCCGCGATCTTGGCGAAGGCGGACGGGTCCACCATCTCCCGGTCCATCCTCTTCAGGACTGAGGGATCCATGAGCCCCTTCTCCACCCTCTTGACCACCATCTCGCGCACCTTGGGGTCATCGGTCATGCGCGTCTTGGCCCGCGGGCAGATGGCGTTGACAGTGATGCCGGCCGGCCCCAGCTCCTGGGCCCCGCCCCAGGTCAGAGTGGTAATGCCAGCCTTCGCGGCGCCGTAGTTGAGGTGAGTGGTCCCACCCATCCAGGCTTCCGACGTGCAGTTGATGATCCGGCCGAACTTCTGCTCTCTCATGAAGGGGGCGGCATTCCGCATGAAGTTGAAGGTGCCCTTGAGGTGAACCCCTACAACCAGGTCCCATTCCTGCTCGGTCATGTTCCAGATCATCTTGGGCTTGTCAATGCCGGCGATGTTGCACAGAATGTCGATCCGGCCGAAGTTGTCGACGCAGGCCTTGATGGCCGCCTCGGCGTCGGCGAAACTGGCCACGTTGCCGTACTGGGCAACGGCCTTCACACCATGCTTCTTGCACTCATCGACTGTCTGATCCGCCGGTGTCTTGTCGCCGCCGCTGCCGTCAACAGCGCCGCCGATGTCGCACACCACTACATTGGCGCCTTCCTCGGCCAACCCTATGGCTATGGCCCGGCCTATGCCTCTGCCTGCACCGGTTACTACAGCGCTTCGTCCCTTTAGCTTATCACCCATCTTTGGCCCTCCTTAGTTCTTTAGCTTCACCTCAGCCCCGGTGAGGCATGCTGCCTCTCACCAGGGTCTGATAGCATCCCCGCGATCTGGCCTGCCGGTCTCCGGGCCTCCGGCCCTACTCTTTCGGCGGAGCCGGGTTCACATAGTCCACCAGCAGCTCCCGGGGCACCAGTTTCTCCAGGTCATCTATCTTCCAGGGCGCCGCGGTGTCCCAGTCCCTGGTGTGCTTCCTGACTATCTGCGGATGGCTCCAGATACCTACGGTGGCCCTGGAGACAACGAAGACGCAGCCGTTCACGTTGGCGGCGGCATCGCTGGCCAGGTAGGCTATGAAGGGAGCAAAATACTCCGGCTCGCCGCCCTCCCGGCGCATCTCTTCCATGCCCTGGAGGCGGTCCTCCGAAATCAGCCCCGAATCGATCCTCTTCTGGAGCCCGGCATCCTGATCAGCCCCGACGCTCAATCTGGTCCGGGCGCGCGGCGCAAAAGCATTGCAGGTAATACCGTACCGCCCCAGCTCACGGGCGACGGCGTAGGTCAGACTGACGATTCCGCCCTTGGCGGAGCCGTAGTTCGTGTGCCCGACGGTCCCGGCATAGGCCTCTGAAGTGGTGTTTACTATCCGCCCGTACTTCTGCTGTCTCATCAGCACAGAGGCATGCCGGCAAAGGTTCCAGGATCCCTTGAGGTGGACGGCGTGTACCTTATCGAAATCCTCTTCGGCCATGTTGAAGATCATCTTCGGCCTGAGGATGCCGGCTATGTTGCACAGGATGTCTATCCTTCCGAAACGATTGACGCAGGCCTGGACCATGTCCTCGGCGGCCTTGAAGCTGGAGACATCGCCGTAGTGGGGAACGGCCATGACTCCAAGCCTGCGGCATTCTTCTGCAGTGCTGTCAGCAGGGGTCTTGTCGGCGCCAGTGCCATCGGCAGCCACTCCCAGATCACAGACCAGGATGTTGGCTCCCTCCTCCGCCAGCGCCAGGGCTACTGCCTTGCCAATCCCCCTGCCCGCACCGGTTACAAGCGCGTTTCTACCCTTGAGTCTATCCCCCAAGCGTCCGGTCCTTAAGAAGGTTCAGCCTATTTCTTGGGGAGAGCAACGACGGCGGTGCCCGGAGTGATCTTCTTGCCTTCCGGGTTCTCCACGAAGATCTCCAGTTCAACGAGGTTCTCGCCGTCCTTCTGGAATTTCTTGGTGACCTTGCCCTTCATGAGCAGCTTCTGACCGGGGAAGGCGTTGCCGCGATACTGGACGCTCACCTTCTTGACCTGGCCCTTCTCGCCGATCCAGTCGGTCAGGAGCTGGGTCAGGTACGCCGCCTCAAGCCTGCCGTGGACGAGGACGTCGGGGTTGCCCAAGGACTTCGCGAAATCCTTGTCATAGTGGAGCTCGAAGAAATCACCGGAAGCTCCGGCCCACATAACCAGAGTCCTGGTGGTCGGGGTCTTCTCCAGGGTAGGAATATCCTGTCCTTCTTTGACGTCGTCGAAGAATACCTGAGCCATGTAAATACGCCTCCCTTTCCTCTAGTAGTTCATTATGGTGTTGGTGCTGACGGCCACAAGCTCGCCCTTCTGGTTCTTGTGCGAGGACTTGTAGACCATGAGAAGGCGGGGGCCCTTGTCGCTGGCCTTCTCCTGTAGCTCTGAGAACTCGTGGGTGGTAGTGATAACGTCGCCCTTCTTGATGGGCTTGAAGAACTCCCAGTCGGCTCCGCCGGCCACGCTACGCTGGTAGAGCAGGGGCACTCCGATCAGCATGGCGCCGCTGCTGATCATGGCGGTGGTGACCAGACCTGGGGGAGCAGTGTCCTTCCACATCGGATTCGGGTCGCCGATGCATTCGTTGAATGACCGGATCACCGTGCCGTCGATCTCCATCACCTCTTGTCTGCTCTTGCCGAGAAAGGCCTTGATCTCATCCTGCGTCTTCGCGAATTTCCTCGTGTCGGTTGTCATACCTCCTCCTTACCGCTGATTGCTTCCTAAATGATATCCCAAAACCAAATTCCTCGTCAAAAGACGCTCATTCGGGGCCGGCCATTCGGGGGCCGTGAGTGGGATCCTGAGTTGGCGCCAGTCCAGGCGGTCGATAAGGGTATAATCGAAGAAGCAGAGGGCTGGCCGAACAGTGCCACCGGGCACCGGCGGCGCCTCCGCAGGAAGGATGCCTGGATGAAACCCCTGATACTCGAATCGTCCTATTCCGAGCTGGTGGAGCTGATCGGTTCCCTGGGTGAGCCGAAGTACCGGGCCGACCAGATACTCAAGTGGATCTGGGGAGGCGCGGCGCGTTCCTTTGACCAGATGACCGACCTCCCGCAGCCCTTCCGCCAGAAGCTCGCCGGCAGCTGCCGCCTGTTCACACTGGAGCCCATCGAGGAAAGGGTATCGAGGGACGGGCAGACCCGGAAAGTGCTCTTCCAGCTCGAAGACGGCAAGTCCATCGAGTCCGCCTACATGATCTACGAGGCCACGGAAACCAGCCGCGAAAGGCGCACCGTCTGCGTCTCCACCCAGGTGGGCTGTTCCATCCGGTGCCCGTTCTGCGCCACGGGCCAGCAGGGCTTCGAGCGCAACCTCAAGGCCGGGGAGATCCTGGAGCAGGTCCTGTACTTCGTGTGGCTGGCCCAGGCCGGCCTCCAGGCCACCCCCCAGCCCACCCCGCCGCGCCCGGCGGCGAGGCGCCCCCTGACCAATGTGGTCTTCATGGGGATGGGCGAGCCGCTGGCCAACTACGAGGCTGTCAGGGAGGCCATCGCCAGGCTCAACTCAAGGCGAGGCCTGGCACTGGGCGCCCGGCAGATAACGGTGTCCACGGTGGGCCTGGTGCCCCTGATCCAGCGGCTGGCCAAGGAAGACATCCACGTGGAGCTGGCCGTCTCCCTGCACGCGGCCAGCGACCGGATCAGGAACCTGCTGGTGCCGGTAAACAAGAGATATCCCCTGGCGAAGCTGATACCCGCCTGCCAGGACTACCTGGAGGCGACCGGGCGGCGCCCCACCTTCGAATACGCCCTGTTCAACGGCATCAACGACTCCCTGGACCAGGCCCGGAGGCTGGCCGAGCTCCTGGAGGGCGTTGAGTGCCACGTGAACCTGATAGCGGGCAACCCCACCCACAGCAAGGAGTACCGCCCCTCCGTGGCCCGCCGGGTGGCCGCCTTCCAGAAGGAGCTGACAGAGGGAGGGATATCCAACACCCTGCGCCTGTCCCGGGGGGCCGACATCGAGGCCGGCTGCGGGCAGCTGCGCAGCCGCCGCCTGGCCAGCGAGTCCCCGGCCCGGGCGACCCCCGCGAACACCCTGGCAGGGCAGAGCTGATTTCGGGAAAAAAAGGATGAGGGGCGGATACCAATCGTATCCGCCCCTCGATGCTGCTTCAGAAGTCTCTTAGTGCTTCTTCTTGGGTTGTTCCTTGGTGGCTGCCGAAGCGGCGCCCGCCGCTGCCGGAGCCGGGCTGGCTTTCGCCGGTGCCTGGTCTTCATCCCGCCCCATTGTGGTCTGTCTCTTGGAGAAGTAGAGGGCGCCGACTATGATCAGGACGCCGATGACGCCGACCGCCACGGCGATACCGACGTTGTCGCGCTCTTCAGGGAAGCCGACTTCACCGGTCAACATCACGCTGGCGGCGATGACCGACACCAGGTTGATGACCTTGATCAGAGGGTTGAGCGCCGGGCCGGAGGTGTCCTTCAAAGGATCGCCGATGGTGTCGCCCACCACGCTGGCCTTGTGCCGCTCGGATCCTTTGCCGGTGTTCTTTTCCAGGTCGCGGGGCTCATCTTCGATGGTCTTCTTGGCATTGTCCCAGGCGCCGCCGGCGTTGGACTGGAACACCGCCATCAGCTGCCCCACCAGGATGACGCCGGCCAGGAACCCGGCCAGTGCCTCCAGGCCAAAGACGAAGCCGATGACGATCGGGGAAACGATGGCCAGGAGGGCGGGGGTCAAGAGCTCCTTCTGAGCGGCCGAGGTGACGATGGTCACCACCTTGCCGTAGTCAGGATCCGTGGTGCCCTCCCAGATGCCCTTGATGTTGGCGAACTGCCACCGCACTTCGTTGACCACGTAGTAGGCGGCCCTTCCCACCGCGTTGATGAGGAGGGAGCTGAACAGGAAGGGTATGGAGCCGCCGATCAAGAAGGCCACAAACACCTTCCACTGGATCATGTCGATGGCAGGCAGGCCGTACTCGTACTTGAAGGAGGCGAAGAGGGCCACCGCCGCCAGAACGGCCGAGGCGATGGCAATGCCCTTGGTGATAGCCTTGGTAGTGTTTCCTACAGCATCCAGGTCGGCCAGGGTCTGCCGGGCCTTGGGCTCCAGGCCGGCCATCTCGCCGATGCCGTTGGCGTTATCCGAAACGGGGCCAAAGGCATCCATGGAGATGTTGTTGCCGGTCAGGGTCAGCTGCCCGATACCGCAGAGGGCCACACCGTAGAAGATGCAGAGGAGCGAGAAGTTGTCCGTAGTCCCTGCAACGGTGATGCCGTTCCTCCAGATGATGGCCGAAGCCGCAATGGAGGCGGCGATGATCAGGATGGCCCCGACGGAGCTCTCCAGACCGATGCCCAGGCCGCTGAGGATGGTAGTGGCCGGACCGGTCTTGGTGGACTTGCGGATCTCGGCCACCGGGCCGCGGTTGGCGCCGGTATAGTAGTCGGTGATCTGGTTGATGGCGACAGCCAGCAATACGCCCACGCTGGTGGCCAATGTGAACCGCCAGTCGTCGCAGTAGAGCCAACCGAACAGGACAAACGAGAGGATGGACATCACGGCGGCGAAGTTGTAGCCGCGGTGAATGGCCTTCATGGCATCCGTCTCGCTCTTGGAGCCACCTACCGTGTAGGTGCTGATAATGGAGGAGAAGACGCCCGCCGCGCGGACGAGCAAGGGGAACATGATCCAGATGAGTGAGTCCGTGTACTCGGTCAGGAACAGGCCCAGGATCATGGCGGAGACTATGGTTACCTCGTAGGACTCGAAGATGTCTGCGGCCATTCCGGCGCAGTCACCCACATTGTCGCCGACCAGGTCGGCGATGACGGCCGCGTTGCGCGGGTCGTCCTCGGGGATGTCCTTTTCTACCTTGCCCACCAGGTCGGCGCCCACGTCAGCCGCCTTGGTGTAGATGCCGCCGCCCACCCTCATGAAGAGGGCGATCAGCGTGCCGCCGAAACCGAAGCCCAGGAGTACCAGGGGCGCATCCTTGAAGAAGATGATGAAGATCAGGGTGCCGCCCAGGAGCCCCAGGCCATCGGTGAGCATGCCGGTGATGGTGCCGGTGCGGTAGGCGATCTTCAGGGCTTCGACGAAGCTGGTGCGGGAAGCCTCAGCCACGCGGATGTTGCCCTGCAGGGCCATGTTCATGCCGACGTATCCCACCAGGGCCGAGAAGCCGGCGCCCATAAGGAAGCCGAGGGCGCGGCCGAGGCCGATCAGCCACTCGGGGTTTCCGTACGGATCGGAGGCCCTGTAGCCAAAGAACCCGGTGGCGAAGATGAAGGCCGCCAGGATCACGATAAGCAGGGCTATGGTCTTGAACTGCCGCCTCAGGTAGGCATTGCCGCCATCCCTGATGGCCTTGGCGATCTTCTGCATCTTTTCGTTGCCCACCGGCTTGGACATGATCTGGCGGGTCAGGAACCAGGCGTAGAGGAGACCAAAGACCGCGACCACCAGAACGGCGATCATGGCCCCCTTTTCGAACGTACTAGCAACGTCGCTACTAAAACCGTCAAAGAGAGTCATTGTCTAGCTTTCCTCCCTCCTCTCAGAATCAATGTGCATACGCTGTCAGTCCTCCTTTCAATACCTTTCCGAACCTTTGACCTTCCGCTGTCCTCCCGACTTTCCTCTCGACCGTTTGATTAACCCAAAACAGAATTATAACAAGTCCGGATTCCCAATGCCAAACCGCCTGATCAGGGACGAGGGGCGCGGGCCTTCCCGGCAGATCAGGACGTGATCCAGGAGGTGATCCATGACGGTATCTTGGCCAGGATGGCCGCCCCCAGGATGGCGATGGTGATCCACTTCACCGTCTTGCCCGCCCACACGGCGCCGAAGAACTTCCACACCGGGAACCGGGTCGCCCCGGCGGTGGCGCCGACCAGGCTGAAGAAGGGATTGAACACCGCGGAGGATAGGAACAGCGCCAGGGCGCCCCTGGCGTGGACCCACCTCTGGAGGCGGGGATAGATGCCGCGGGCCTCCTTGTTGGTCTGGGCCTCGATGAAGCGGTCTTTCAGGAAGAAGGCGTGTCCCGTGCGCCCGGCGGTGTATATGACGAGCTCGCCCAGGGCCTCGCCGGCACCGGCGGCCAGCCCGACGTAGAAGGGGTTCAGGACGCCGCCCAGGGCAAACAGCAGCGGAAAGGAGGGGACAATGGCGATAACGGTGGCTGAAGCCAGGAAGCAGACCAGGAAGGCCCCCAGGTAGCCGAACGCCTCGAAGTCCTGAATGTGCTGCTTCAAGATGATCGCCGACGTGGACACCATGGCGATCACCAGGACCGCCACCAGCACCCAGCGCCAGGTCAGCCTTTTGGGCTTCGCCGTCTGGCTTTCCGGCTTGACCTCGATGTCGGTTCCTATCCTGGATCACCCCGCCCCGGCAAAATAGCGGATGGCACCTTGAACGTGGCACCATTATACGACAGGTTCGAACCCGCCGGCCAACGCGGACCCGGACCGGATGCCGGCAGCGCCGGGAGCCCTATCCGATGAATGGCAGATGCTCCTTCATCACACCGTAGAAATAGCAGACGAGCAGGTACTTGGCGAACTTGCCCGCGAAGCAGGCCACCCAGAACTTGCTGGCCCGCATCCTGGTGGCTCCCGCTATCATCCCGGCCACGTCGAACGGGAGTATGGGCTGGAAAGCCAGTACCAGGATGGCCAGGGCGCCGTACTTGTCGACCCAACCGGCGATCTTCTCATAAGCTTCCGGGTAGTCATTGAAAACGATCTTCTTGCCGACGGTGCCCGCGAAGTAGCCGCCCATCTCGCCTATGGACCCTCCCAAGGCGGCGGACAACGCGATGAGGGCCGGGTTGTAGATGCCGGCGGCGGCCACCATTATGGGCATGAAAACGTAGACGGGGGCGACGACGGTCAGGTTCGCCGCCAGGGCCGCTCCGAAGACCACCAGGTAGGCCAGCCACTCGTAGTCTTGCAGGCTGTCCTCGACCGGCTGCAGCAGCCAGGCGAAGAACCTGGCCAGCAGCAGGCTGATGATGACCACCACGACCAGGACGACGGCCAACCGGAACCATCGGTTCTTCCACAGGCGGGAGAGATATGTCTTCATATGGGTTCTCGATTAACAGTCTATGATAACAGCCGCCAACTCGGCCCACAAATGGCGCGGGCGCTCAAGTATTGGTGTTCGGCGCTCATCCGATGCTATAATTTGTAATTCTGGACTGAACGACAAGCGGTCACCGGAGGTTGAGTTTGGCAAACAACAGTGATTTCGACAGGTTCAAGGGCAGCGCGGACTACGTCAGTGACGAAGCGCTCCGAAACGCCGTAAATGTCTCTATTGCCCTGAAGAAGCCCCTGCTGGTGCGGGGTGAACCGGGCACCGGGAAGACCATGCTGGCTCACAGCATCTCCCAGGGGCTGAGGAAGAGACTGCTGATCTGGAACATCAAGTCCACCACCAAGGCCCAGGAGGGGCTTTACGTCTATGATACCGTCCAGCGCCTCAACGACAGCCGCTTCGGGGGCAAGGACGTCTCCGATATCAAGCAGTACATCAAGCTGGGCAAGCTGGGGCAGGCGTTCGCTTCTCCGGAACAGGTGGTCCTGCTCATCGACGAGGTGGACAAGGCCGACCTGGAGTTCCCCAACGACCTGCTCAACGAGATCGACGAGATGACCTTCTACATCCCGGAGACCAACGAGACCGTAGCGGCCATACACCGGCCCGTGGTGATAATCACCAGCAACGCCGAGAAGGAGCTGCCCGACGCCTTCCTCCGCCGCTGCGTGTTCCACTACATCGAGTTCCCCGACCCGCCGCTCATGGAGCAGATCGTCAGGGTGCACTACCCCGGTCTGCAGGACGGCCTGCTGCGGGAAGCGATGAAGACCTTCTACATGATGAGGAACATCGACGATCTGCGCAAGAAGCCTTCGACCTCCGAGCTGATAGACTGGCTGCACTGCCTGATGGTGGGCGGCGTGCCGGTCGACCGCATTGCCAAGGAGGTGCCTTTCGTGGGCACCCTCCTCAAGAAGGAAGTGGACTACGACTACTTCATGACCCGCCACCTGCAGCGGCAGCCCGCCGGGCGCAAGGTGGACGTCTACCGTATGCTGCACTAGGCGCCAGGGAGCGATCTTGTTTACCGACTTCTACTACCTTCTGCGGAAAAGAAAGGTGCCGGTCTCCATCACCGAGTGGATGACCCTGATGGAGGCCCTCTCGCAGGGACTGGTCACCAACCTGGACGAGTTCTACTACCTCGCCCGGGCGGTCCTGGTCAAGAGCGAGACCTACTTCGACCAGTACGACCTGGCCTTCCAGGAGTTCTTTACGGGCATGGAGCTCCCCTCGGACATCTCCCAGAAGATCCTGGAGTGGCTGAAGGACCCCGTCAACAGGACGGAGCTTACCGAGGAGGAGCGGGCGCTGCTGGACATGATGGACTTTGACAAGCTTCTCCGGGAGTTCGAGAAGAGGATGGCGGAGCAGACGGAGCAGCACGACGGCGGCAACTACTGGATCGGCCGGGGAGGCACCAGCCCCTTCGGCCACTCCGGCAAGCACCCGGCCGGCGTCAGGGTGGGGGGCGAGTCCAGGGGTCGCGGCGCCATCCAGATCGCCTCGGAACGGAAGTTCCGCAATTACCGGGGGGACATAACCCTGGACGTGCGCCAGATCAAGATGGCCCTCCGGCGCCTCCGGCACCTCAACCGCGTCGGCCCCGAGGACGAGCTGGACCTCGATCGCACCATAGACGCCACGGCCAAGAACGCGGGGGATATCGACCTCAAGTGGATGCGCAGCCGGAAGAACGCGGTGAAGCTGCTGCTGCTGATGGACGTCGGCGGCTCCATGGAGCCCTTCGCCGAGACCTGCGGCCTGCTCTTCTCCGCCGCCAACACCAGCTCGCATTTCAAGGACCTGCAGTTCTACTACTGCCACAACTGCGTCTACGAGACGCTCCACCGGGACATTGAGACCAAGCACGAAGAGATGAGCACGGAATACCTGCTGCGCACCCTGGAGCCGGACTACAAGGTGGTGCTGGTGGGCGACGCCCGCATGGCCCCGCAGGAGCTGTACGAGCGCTGGGGCGCCATCTATTACTACCAGCGCAACGAGACCCCGGGCATCATCTGGCTGAAGAGGATCGCCGACCACTTCAGCCACTGCGTCTGGCTCAACCCCGAGGGCCGGGATTACTGGAACCACCCCACGGTATCGGTGATCAGCAAGCTGTTTCCCATGTACGAGCTCAACCTGGACGGCATCGGCGACTCCATGCGGAAGCTGGTGAGCAAGAGGTAGCCGGACCGCCTCTCAGGCTGCCCCGGCGCCGGGGGACGGACCAGCCTGGAAGGACACTCTGGACATGGAGCTCATGCCGGGCCACAGGATACGGCTGATCTCTTCCTGCTCGGCCTTGTCCGTGATGGGCTCGACCTCCGAGACGGCCTCGCCCTTATCGTTCCTGCCGTACTGCCACCGGACGACGTAACCCCTCACCATCATGTTCCCGGCGTAGCTGGCCCCCGAGGCGCTGCAGAAGCTGATGGCGCTGGCTTCGGCGTAAGTGTAAAGCACCGTTCTGCCCCCGTAGTCCAGCGTAAGCTCGCTCGACGTGGTGAACCGCTTGTCGTCCAGCACCGGATCGCCGGGCTGGTGCGCGTAAACATACGTCGGTGCTGCCTGCTTGCGCGACGTCTTGTCTGGAACGGACACAGTCTGCCTTTCGCCTGCCGGGCGGTTCCCCTCAATGATAGTGCGGGCACCGCCGGACATCAACCGCCGGCCGTGCCCGCCGGACGGGCCAGACCGGAACAAAAGCCCGGTCAACTTCGTTATACTGGATAAAGAGGTAGCTGCATGTTGCGAAGGATCATCGGCATCCCCGAAGCGGTCTATTACCGCGGACGCTTCCGAGCTTCAATGGCCTGGCCGAAGGTAGGGCACGGAGATGGCGAAGGCGATTCGGCGGCTCTGGACGAGGGGACCCCCCAGGTCACCAGGGAGGCGGAGAGGCTGCATCGAGACAGGCCGCCGACCGCCCGGACCGACAAGCTGGGCCTTCAGGTCAGGCCGGCCGGGTCGTAACGGCCGAATGCGTGCCGGCGCCGGTACCCGCTAGCTCTTCACCGCCCGCATGATCGCCCACCGGGCCCTTCCCCTGACCATCACCTGTCCGCCCTCCGTGCGAAAGTCGAAGTACTCCTTCTCGAACCTGCTGAGAAGCTCCTTCTCCCGCCGGAACCACAGGTTCTCGCGGACCTGGTTCCAGTGCGGACCCATGGGGATGCCCTCGATCCCCTTCTGGTTGAAAGGGACCTCGTTCACGCGGCAGCTCTCAACCGAGAACCCCGCCGTCCCATAGAGCTCCTTCAGCCGGGCGACGGTGAAGAAGCGGAAGTCCGGTCCATGGGCCTCCTGGAAGGCCTCTTCGATGGCCTCATTCAGCCTCTGACCTTCGCTGTCCTCGAACTCGATGAGAACGGGATCCAGCGAAGCCAGCGTCCCTCCCGGCCTGAGCACCCGATGGATCTCGCCGGTCGCGCCTTCGGGGCTGGCGAAGTGATGGAAACTCATCATCATGCAGGCCGAGTCGAAGACCCGGGGAAGGAAGGGCAGCGACTCGGCTTCTCCCCGTACCAGAAGGTAGTTGTCCGCGCCGCGGCTGAGGGCCTTCTCCCTGGCCAGCCGGAGCATGCCGCGGCCCGAGTCAACCCCCACCACCGAGCCCGCCCGCAGCCGGTCGAAGAGCATGAGCCCCAGGCGCCCGGTCCCGGTACCCACATCCAGGACCCGGTGAGCACTTCCCAGGCGGAGTTCATCGACAAGCGCGTGGACCAGCGGTTCCAGCGCGCCCAGGCGCGAGGCCCGCCTGTCGAACTGGAGCGCCATCTGGTAGTCCTGATAGTCAATCTCATGGGCCATTCCAGCCTCCCGCACCAGCCGGGTCTCCTGACCCGCCTCAGCCCAAGTATAGCATCCGGCCGCCTGCACCTCGGGACCAGCAGGCGCGCCGGCACGCAGGGTTTGGGCCGGACCAGTGTCCCCGGCGCCTCCGGCGGGATTGCTTGCCGCTGGACGGCGCCCCGTGAGACAATACAGGCGGAGGCCGGGGATGAAGACAGTGGGTCTCACCGGAAGCATCTGCAGCGGCAAGAGCACCATCGCCAGGTTCCTGGCCCAGATGGGTGCCGCCATCGTGGACGCCGACGAGATCGGCCATGAGGCTTACCAGCCTCACTCCGAAACCTGGCAGCAGGTGGTGGACGCCTTCGGCCGGGGCATTCTCACCGCGGATGGTCAGATCGACCGCCGGAAGCTGGGAGAGATCGTCTTCAAGGACCCCGAAGCCCTCCGGCGCTTGAACGGGATAATGCACCCGGGGATGCACCGGGTCGCCGAGAAGATGATAGAGAGGCTGAAGAAGGAAGGAGCCAGGGTCATCGTGCTGGAAGCGCCTCTCCTGGTGGAGGCGAACTGGCTGGACCTGGTGGACGAGGTATGGGTGGCCCAGGCCAGCGAAGAGAACTCCCTGAAGCGGTGCCGGGACCGCTCGGGGCTGTCGGAGGACCAGGCCAGGGCCCGTTTGGCCTCCCAGTTGGCCCCGGAGGAGAAGGCCAAGCATGCCGACGTGCTTATCGACACCAATGTCAGCCTGGCCGAGGTGGAGGCCAGGGTCAGGGAGCTATGGGAGCAGAGGCTCACGAAGGACAAGACCCGCGTGAGCAAGGAGGCCATCAGGAAGGCGCTGGCAGGGCGGCAGAAGCGGTTGGAGCCGATCACCGGCTACGTGCCCGCCGCGGTCCTGCTGCCGCTCTTTGACAAGGGCGGCGACTATCACCTGGTGTTCACCAAGAGAACGGAGACCGTCAGCTACCATAAGGGCCAGGTCTCCTTCCCGGGAGGGAGGCCGCACCCGGAAGACCGGTCGTTGCGGGATGCCGCCCTCCGCGAGACGTGGGAGGAGATCGGGCTGCCGCCGGGAGATGCGGAGATCCTGGGCGAACTGGACGACATAGCCACCTACACCACCAACTTCGTCATCTCGCCCTTTGTGGCCGCGATCCCCTACCCCCATCAGTTCAAGGCGAATCCGGCCGAGGTAGCCGAGATCATCGAAGTGCCCCTGCAGGTTCTGCAGGACAAGAGCAATTGCGAGGAAGAGACGGTGGAGGTCGGCGGCAGGGAAATACCGCAGTACATCTACCACTACCGCGATCGCGTCATCTTCGGCGCGACGGCCAGGATAGTGAAGCACTTCCTGGAGGTCATCGGGCCTCCCTGGAGTGCGGGTCTGGTTCCGCGGGGCTAGCGAGGAACCGGTCCTAGTCCCGCGGGTCTGCCCAGGAGCGGGGCCCATGGCCCCCGGGCCCATCCAGGAACTCCTTGACCTCGGCCAGGATCCCATTGCCGGGAGACGGCCGGTTGGCCTCCGGGGCCTTCGCCGGCGGCAAGGGATCAACGGCAGCCTCGCCGGGAGTGATCATGGTGGGCCTGGTGAGGGCCTCTGCCAGTTTGAGCAGTTGCCGGTTGAGCTCCTCAGATCTCCTGGCCAGCTCGGCGGCCCGCTTCACCAGCTCGCTGGTGGCCTTTTCCAGTTCGTTCGCTGCGCGTTCAAGCTCGTCCGTATCACACCCCCTGATGACCAGAATCGGACCGTGCCCCCTCTTAACATAATTCTAGCACAAGGCGGGAAGACCTGTACAACCAGGCTGCGGTAAAATGGGGGAGGAAAGCGAAGGTTCTGCCAGCATGCCAGCCAGGCCGCGAAATGCCGCCACTCTGATCCTGCTTCGAGACCCCGGCCGCTCCGAAGGGGAGGCCGAGGTCCTGCTCCTGCAGCGAAACGCTCGAAGCGCGTTTCTGCCGGGGGCGCACGTCTTCCCCGGGGGCGTGGTGGAGGAAGCCGACTTCGTCCCGGAGATGGCCGCTCTGTGCCAGGGTCTCGGCTTTGACCGGGCGCACCGCATCATCCGGGACGCCCGGCCGCCGGAGAAGTCCCTGGGTTTCTTCGTGGCAGCCATCAGGGAGGCCTTCGAAGAGTCGGGCGTCCTCCTGGCCGGAGACGGGAGAGGACAGCCCCGCGCGGACCAGGAGCAGGTGCCGCGCTGGCCCGGGGAACGGGCGGAGGTGAACGCTAACCCATCGGTCTTTGCTTCCCGCCTGCGGGACCGGGGCCTGAAGCTGGCCACGGACCGCCTGTTCTACTTCGCCCACTGGATCACGCCCGAGGCGCTGCCGATCCGTTTCGATGTGCGTTTCTTCGTGGCAGCCGTCCCTCCCGGACAGGATGCCTGCCCAGACGGGCAGGAAACCGTGGAAGCCAGGTGGATGTCGCCCCGGGAAGCCATGGCGGAGCACGCGCTGGGGAAGCTCATGCTGGCGCCTCCCACCTTTCACAGTCTGAGGGAGCTGGCGGGTTTCCGGACCGTGGACGAGGCCATGGCCTCAATCCGCGGCAAGAACATAGAGACACGCTACGGATGACGCGTCACGGGTGACCGCAATCTTAATCGGCTGCGGACAGCAGCCGGCCCCTAGCCGGTGCTGCTGCGCCTGGCCCGCGCCAGCCACTTCTCCACCCAGGTGACCAGAGTCTCGTGGCTGAGGATCTCGTCGGCGGCGGCATACGGATCCATGTCGCCGCTTTCCACGAGCTCCAGGTAGCGATTGAGCTCCTCGTCCCCCAGCACTACCTGCAGAGTCTGCGTGGTGACCGTGTTCTCTATGTTGCGCAGCAGGTCCGCCCGGCGCTGTTTGCGGCGCCGGGTGGCCAGCCTCCCGCTCTCCTGCAGCACCGCGTAGTGCTTCTCTATCTGCTCGTAGAGGTCGGTGATCCCGACGTCGTTGGCGGCCTGCGTGGAGACCACCGGCACCTGCCACCACGACTGCTTGGGGCTCTGGTGAAGCATGGACATCAGGTCGGCCACCACGAAGTCCGCTCCCGGGCGGTCCGCCTTGTTGACGGCGAATATGTCGGCGATCTCCATCAGCCCGGCCTTCATGGTCTGGATGGTGTCCCCGGCCTCTGGCACCAGTATCACCACGACGGTGTCGGCGGTCTCCATCACGTCCACCTCCGTCTGGCCCACCCCCACCGTCTCCAGGAATATAATGTCCTTGCCGGAGGCATCCAGGAGCTTTAGCACGCTGGAGGCGGTCCGCGGCAGGCCCCCGTGGCTGCCGCGGGTGGCCATGCTGCGGATGAAGACCCCGTCATCCAGGAAATGCTGCTGCATCCTGACCCTGTCGCCCAGCACCGCCCCACCCGAGAAGGGGCTGGTGGGATCGACGGCCACCACGCCTACCTGCAGCTGCTTCTTCCGGGCGATGGCCGTGAGCCGGCTGACCATGGTGCTCTTGCCCCCTCCGGGGGGTCCGGTTATTCCCACGCAGAAGGCCCGGCCGGTGTGGGGATAGATGGCCCTCATGATTTCCGGCACGTCATCGCTTTCCCTCTCCACCATGGTGATCAGGCGCGCCAGGGACAGCCTGTCACCGGCCAGCATCTTCTCTACAAGTTCAGTCATCATGGCTCCTTACCGGGCTTGTTTTGCATAGTCCGTCCGCTTGTTGATATTATAGGTTAACTGTGTGCCCGATTGAAAATCGAGCGACATCAAGGAGGCTGAATGTCTGAGAGCGGCAACGGAAAGATCACTACAGCCTCTGGGATCCCTGTAAAGGACATCTACACCCCAGAGGATGTGAAGGGCGTCAACTACGAGAAGGACATTGGCGCCCCGGGCCAACCCCCCTACACGCGAGGCGTGTACGCCAGCATGTACCGGGGGCAGCTGTGGACCATCAGGCGCCTCACGGGCTACGACAGCCCGGAGGCCACCAACGCCCGCTACAAGGAAGAGTACGCGCTGGGACAGACCGGTTTCTCCATCGCCCCGGACATCTCCACTCCGTCGGGGATGGACCCGGATGACCCCAGGGTGGCCCACGACATCGGCCATGCCGGCGTCCCCATCTACTCCATCGAGGACATGGAGACCGTCTTCAAGGACCTGCCGATTGAGCGCTGCTCCGCCTTCCTGGCCGACCGGGTCGGCGGACTGCTGACGCCGGCGTATTTCGCCATGGCCCAGAGGCGCGGCATCCCCCTGGACCAGGTGAGAGGGACCACGGCCAACGACATGCTGACCTGGAGCTCCATGGAGCTGGCCAACCAGCCGCCGCCGGAGGCTTACTTCCGCCTGTCCACGGACCTGGTCGAGTGGTGCGCTCAGCACGCGCCGCGGTGGTACCCCATATCCATGAACTCCTACAACCCCCGGGACAACGGCATCACCGCCGTTCAAGAGCTGGGCATGCTCATGGCGGATGTCATCCAGTACCTGGAAGAGGGCAAGCGCCGGGGACGCGTTCCCCTGGACAAGTTCTGCAAGAGGTTCGCCTTCAACATGGCCGCCAACAACGATCTCTTCGAGGAGATCTGCAAGCTGCGGGCGGGCCGGCGCATGCTGCGCAAGATCGTCAATGAGCGATATGGAGTCAAGGACCCGTCCTGCGGACAGCTGCGGGTCCACGTTCAGACCTCCGGTTCCACCCACACCCACCAGGAGCCGCTGAACAACGTGATCCGTATTGCCTACCAGACGCTGGCGGCGGTGCTGGGCGGGGCCCAGTCGATACATGCCAACGGCTACGACGAAGCGGTCTGCCTGCCGACGGAGGAGGCTATGCTGCTGGCCATACGGACCGAGCAGATAGTGGGGCTCGAGTCCGGCGTGACCAACACCATCGACCCCCTGGGCGGCTCCTACTACGTGGAATCCCTCACCAACGAGATCGAGCGTCAGGCATGGGACTACATCAAGAAGATCGAAGACCAGGGCGGCCTGCTGAAAGCCATAACCAACGGCTGGATTCACCGGGAGTACAAGCAGGCCATCGTGGACTACGACAGCAAGCTGAAGTCCGGCGAGATCACCATCGTGGGAGTCAACAAGTTCCGGCTGGAGCCGGACAAGGTACCCTACAAGGTGCCCATCTTCAAGTCCGACCGAAGCTCGGTTGAGGTCCTCAAGAAGAGAATCAAGAAGCTGAGAGAAACCAGGGACAACGCCAAGCACGCCGCGGCCATGAAGAAGCTGGAGGACGTCCTGCGCACCGATGAAAACACCTTCCCGGCCATCAAGGAAGCCGTGGAAGCTCATGCCACCCCCGGGGAGCTGGGGGCGGCCGTGATGAAGGTCTACGGCAAGTGGACCTACCCCATCGGCGTCTAGAGGAAGGAGAGGAAAGATGGCTGAGAAGAAAGTAAAGATCCTGATGGCCAAGCCCGGACTCGAGGGGCACTGGCGCGGGCTGATCTCCGTGAGCCAGGCCTTCAAGGACGCGGGCTTCGAAGTCATATACGGGGCCAGCATGCCTCCGGCGGAGATCGCGGAAACCGCCCTGCAGGAGGATGTGGACATCGTCGGCCTCAGCATACTCTGCTCCAACTACATGGAGCTGGTCACGGAAGTCATGAAGGCGCTCAAGGCCAAGAAGAAGGACGACGTGTTCGTCCTCCTGGGCGGCATCATCTACGAGGAGGACTTCGCCGCCCTGCACAAGATGGGCGTTGACAGCATAACCATTCCCGGCACTCCCCTGGACGACATCGTGGCCTCGGTACGCCAGCTGATTGCCAAGGGGAAGAAGGTCGCAAAATAGGGACCGGCCGCGGGCGGCGCTCCCTGCCGCCTGCATGCGGTCCTGGTTGGCGTTCACGGCTCAGTATCGGGCAGGCGGAGGGCTGCGGCCCCGCCTGCCCTTTTCCTTTCCCGGTTCTTCGCCCGGCCGCCGCTCTCAGCCCGCAGGTTTGCGGCCGAAGGCCGCCCGAAGCGGAGCGAGGTTTGACACTCAGAATGAGCGTGACATATACTGGTCATCGGGCGCATCCCACGCTTTCTGGTTGACATGTTGTTGTTTGCAGCGAGCTCTCAACGTCCCTGCCGCACGGCAGGCGCTGATCTCTCCGGTTTGCCACTTCTGTTGGCTCTAGATTCAAGGAGGCAGTGAATGAGTGTAAAGGATCCATCGTGGTTGGCCCAACACCTTCGGAGCGGGAAGAGGGTTCTCATACTGGCCGGCGCTCTGTGTGACAAGCTGGATGTCGACGGCAAGAGCCTCTTGGATTATGTGGTGGACATATCCAAGAAGACCGGGGCCCCGGTGGCACCCACCGGAAACACGGTCACCGGTCTGCGCCAGCGAGGCATGGATGTGCAGAAGGCCTGGGCCATCGAGATGGCCAACTTCGCCCACCGGGACTGGCATCATCCCATCATGGAGAAGAAGCCCCAGATTATGGTCCTGGTGGGCTACAGCCCGCTGCTGGCCAGCAACCTGGCGTCCGTGGTAAAGGGCGTGGAGACCGTGGTCCTGGGAGACAAGTACGTTGAGGCAGCGACCTACTCCCTTCCGGACAAGGACTCCTACAAGGCCTGGCGGAAGGAACTGGACGACCTGGTCGCGGCGCTGGGCTAGTTGCCCGGGGGGGACATGAACGACAAGGCGCAGGCTCCTAAACCGGAGGTCCCGAAGCAACGCGTCAGCGAGGGCGAGTTCCGTCACTATGTGTTCAGCCTTTCGGAGCTGCGGGCTGAGACGGACCGCTTTCTGAAGGTTGCGGGCTACGAGATCAAGCCCTCGAAGTACGTCGGCCTTGTCGAACCGGACTTCCGCGCCAGACGCAAGGCGGGTGACAGCGTTCTGGAGATCGCCGGGATGGTCCGGGAGAACATGGAAGAGGCGCTGGACGCCCTCGTCAAGCTGGCCGCCGTCAAGGCCGCCAACCGGGACATCGACTGTGTGCTGGTCCTGCCGCCCATCAACGAGTACGTGTTGATCGAGTGGCTGACCGAAGAGAAGGGCCGGTGGTACTTCGGGACCAAGGACAGCAAGCTCATGATCTGGTTCTGCAATCCCGACAATCACACCACGATCTGCGTCGTCGGGTCGGCCGCCGACAGGGAGATGCTGAAGCACTTCTATATGAGCCAGATGAGCTTCGATGACTACATATCCGTCAGGCACCAGGACTTCATCAGAGACCGGATCCTGGCTGAGGAGGAAGAGGACTAGGCCCGGGAGGCCGCCTCGATTCGAGCACAAGTCGTCCTAGGAAAGGAGTTGCAGATGGCCAAGCACCTGGAAGGCAAGAGTGCAGTAGTCACCGGTGCCGGCCGGGGTATCGGGAGAGCGGTATCCCTGGAGCTGGCCAAGCAGGGCGCCAGGGTAGTGGTTTGCGACCTTGGAGGCAGCAAATCGGGTGAGGGCGCGGACGCCGGCCCGGCACAGCAGACGGTAGCCGAGATCAAGAAGGCCGGCGGCACAGCTATCGCCAATGGTGAGAACGTCACCGATTTTGCCGCGGCCGAGCGCATCATCAAAATGTGCGTGGAGAGCTTCGGCAAGATCGATATCCTGGTCAACTGCGCTGGCATCCTCCGGGATCGCATGTCCTTCAACATGACGGAGCAGGAGTGGGATGCCGTTATCGCCGTGCACTTGAAGGGCATGTTCAACATGTGCCGTCATGCTGCCAGGCTGATGAGGGAGCAGAAGTGGGGCCGCATCGTCAGCACCACGTCTGACGCGTGGAGAGGCGCCCCCGGACAGCCCAACTACGCCGCGGCCAAGGGCGGCATCGTCAGCCTGACCTATACCCTCGCCGGCGAGCTGGGCAAGTACAACGTTACGGCGAATGCCATCGCGCCGATAGCGGCCACCCGGTTGACGATGGACGATGAGGTCAAGGCCCGGTTCACCAGGGCCTTCGAGTCGGGCATGATGAACAAGGAGCAGTACGACGAGGTCATGAACATGCCCGGGCCGGAGTACGTGTCTCCGGTGGTGGCCTACCTCTGCAGCGAAGAGGGCAAGATCTTCAACGGCAAGGTCATCGGCATCCAGGGCGGGCGAGTGGCCGTCTACTCCAAGCCGTACGAGATCGCCGGCCTGTACCGGAACATCAAGGCGGAAGGCCCCTGGACTGTTGACGATCTGGCCAAGCTGGCGCCGACCCTGGCAGCTGTCCCCTTGAACATAATGGGCTAGGTCGGCCATTGGAGTTTGGTTTCGATACGGCGCGCCGTGACCCAGGTCACGGCGCGCCGATGGAGTGTCATGTAAGCCTGTGATTGGCTGGCTTGAGAGGACTCCCTGCCCGGATCCCTCTCAAGCCAGAGGAGTCAGCTGCATACGGGTCTAAGCATAAGGAGGTCAAAGTGAGCGAAGCAGAGACTGCCGGGGTGAAGATACCCAAGGGTAGGGAATATCAGTTCCCGACCGACCCGGACCATCTATGGGACGGACTGAGCAACATCGGTCTGGGCATTCGATGGGTGGCAGAAGTCAAGAAGGCCGACATGCAGGTCGAGCTTTCGGGACCGAAATGGGAGTACAAGAGCTACACCATACTGGAGGTCATTGAGGAGCCGGGAGTCGTCCGGGACGGGGTAATGACCCTCATCGGCCCGGACATCCATGAGGTCGAGCCGGGAAGCTCCTTCCCGTCGTGCTGGGACATAAGGGTCTACGGCAAGGGGATAACCCAGAGGCACCGTGAGTACATCGAGAGGCAGATGTCGATGTCCCTCCACGGCATCGAAGGCTACATGGCCTTCGGGTCGTTCGCGGCCCCCTGGATGCGCTTCAGCAAGGCCGTCTCCGGGCGCCTGACCTTCCCCAAGCTGTGCCAGATCATCTACGCCTTCATCAAGACGGTCATACCCCAGGTGGAAGCGATGGATTTCCGCTGGATCATCGCCTCCGAGGAGGTCGGCGGCATGAAGCTCGTCGAGCCCCTCTACAAGGTGGGTGTGCAGAGGCTGAAGGCCCAGGAGCTGTCGTCCAGCCTGGAAGATTCGGATGTGGACCTCTTCTATGGCTGCACCATCTGCAAGTCCCTGGCGCCGAACCACGTCTGTGTGATTACGCCGAGCCAGATCCCCTACTGCGGCATCCTTTCCTACAACGGCGCGCAGGTGACCATTGAGCTTGACCCGGAAGGGTACATATTCCGCATGCCCAAGGGCGAGTGCAAGAACGAGGTGATGGGAAGCTACGTTGGGGTGGATGAGGCCGTCTATGAGAGGTCGAATCACCAGATCAAGCACTGCAACGTGTTCAGCTGCATCAAGTACCCCACCACCAACTGCGGCTGCTTTGAGGGAGCGGCGTTCTACATCCCAGAGGTTGACGGCATCGGGGTCTCGGTCAGACGGTATGCCGGTCTCACGCCGCTGGGGATAAAGTTCTCCAGGCTCGCCGGCACGATATCCGGTGGTTCGCAGAACCATGGCAACAAGGGTGTGTCCGTGCGCTCCATGCAGAGCAAGACCTTCCTCAAGGGCGATGGGGGCTGGAACCGGATAGTCTGGATGCCGGCCGATCTGAAGAAGGAGGTCGCCGAGTTCATTCCCGAAGAGATCTACGACAAGATAGCCACGGAAAAGGATGCCATCGACCCCAAGGACCTGAAGGAGTTCCTGAAGAAGAAGAACCACCCTGTGGTGGAGAAGTACTGGAAGAACGGGGAGCCTCAGCCGCTGAAGGTGCCGCCTCCGGGCGGGCAGTGGCCGGAGTAGGCAACGCCGGAGGTAGATGATGACAGAAGAACTATGTGGTGTGTGCAAGAAGAAGCCAGCAGAACAGAAGTGCAATGTCTGCGGAGTTCCACTCTGTGCTGAGTGCGTCAAAGAGGTGTCCGTGGAGAACCCGGGCCAGAGGGTGCTGGGCGTGTTGACCAGCCCCCTGAAATCCGGCATGAAGAAGCAGAAGGTCTGCGAGACGTGCATGAAGGAAGTGGACTTCGTTGACTAGCTGCGCTACGGGTCGGCGGCTGGCAGTGGACCGCGCCGGGTCTGGTTGAGACCGCGGGAGGTTCCGGCATCTCAAGGTGCCGGAACCTCTGTCTATGGAAAACCGGCTGAGTTGGCCCGAGTGACCGAATATTCTGGAGGAGAAGACTGTGAAGGATAAGGAAGCCAGGATCGCTAACGTTGGATCTTTGAAAGTTCCCATCACTAGTGTTGTGCGTGACGTGCGGGGCCACGAAGATGAAATCATGGAGATAGTGGAGAATGACTTCGTCGAAGGGCGGCACAGCAACTTCGGCGGATGGATACACCTTCTGCCTGATGCCGCGGATGTCGCCGAGCTGGACCGCGGCCTTCTGTCCCGGTGCGAACCTCTCTACACTCAGCCCAAAGGCACCTGCGTCGACTGCGAGTTGGGGCCCTGTGACCTGCAGAAGGCTGCCGGCAAGTGCGGGCTGGCAATAGAGTCCTACCAGGGCCGGTTGAGCTTGCGGAAGGCCTGCCGCGGCCTCATGACCCAGGTAGTGGCCAGCCGGCAGCTGCTGACATACGCACTCAAGCTTCATCCGGAAGACACCAAGGTGAGCATGGGCGAGATCCTCAACATCCAGGACCATGCCCCGACCATCACTGTCCTGGCGGGCATACAGATAAAGACCCTGAAGGACGTGGCCCGGGCCCAGGCATACGCCGAGGCACAACTGGCCAAGCTGTTCCAGGCGAGCTACCAGGGCACGGGGTCGGCCATGGATTTCGAGAGCATGGTGCTGCATGCGGGATCGGTCCTGCTCCTGGCGATGGGCGTGGCGGAGATGCTGAAGATATCCTGCTACGGCTTCATCAGTGCCGCCAACGAGGAACTGGAGACGATCGAGCAGTTCCCGCCGGCCACTCTGGCCGCCGGGTGGGCCTCGGTGGAAGCCGGGAAGCCGGTTATCGCCTTCGTCGGCGATGACTTCCTGCCGGCCTGGTGCGCCATCAACTACCTCAAGAAGAACGAGCTGACGGAGAAGATCGAGGTCTGCGGCATGGGTTCGGCCGGCGACGACATCGTCCGGTTCTATGATCGCGGCCGGCTGGTGGCTCCCATGGTCCGATCGACCAAGGCCGTGCGCAACGGCCTGTTTGATGTGCTGGTGGTCACCCCCGGATGCATCCCCCTGGATCTCCTGTCCGAGGCGGCCCGGGTGGGCACCAAGGCCATCTGGGTGGGCAGCAACGGTGTTGACGATCTGGCCGACAGCACCGATGTTCCGGCAGACAAGATAGCGAAGGCCCTGCTCGGCGACGCGAAGGCAGTCTGGGTGAGGGACGTGGAGAAGGCGGGAGAGGTGGCGGTCAAGGTGGCGCAGGCCCTGAAGAGGACCGGCAGCCACATCATCTCGGACGCCGATGCCGCGAAGCAGTGCAAGGAACACAAACAGGACTGTGACCTCTGCACCAGCGTTTGCCCGTTGAGCCTGCCGGTGGCCAAGGCCGTGCGGCAGCTCGCCGGCGGCGACTGGAAGGGCTTCGCCGAGGTGGAGAGAGGCTGCAACTTCTGCGGCCGGTGCGACGAGGCTTGCCCCAGCAAGGTACAGCTGCGGGACATCATCGTGGCCGCCGAAAGGAAGCAGGCGGCGCAGGACAAGTACCTGATGAGGCGGGGCAGAGGCCCGTTCTCGATTACCGAGCTGCTACAGTCAGCCTTTGCGGTGGGATGGGGCAGCATTCCGGCCATGATCACCATCTATGGCTGCGGCGATGCTCACAAGGACGAGATAGCCTGGATAGCCGACGAGCTGCTGAACAGCGGATACATGGCCTTCACGGCCGGTTGCGGCGCGGCTGAAATGGCCCGGGCATTCAACCCGGCAAAGAAGAAGTTCCTCATGCAGCAGTACAACGCCACCGCCGCGGCGCGCAACCTGGTGAACTGCGGCAGCTGCTCCGGCATCTGCCATTCAGTACCGATGTACATGATGCTGAGGCCTTCCGGCGGCATCTCCCTGTTCGGCAACATTCCGCCGCTGGGGGACTCCATATTCCTGGGCGGCGCTCAGTCCATCATCATCTGGGGAGCCATGCCAGACAGGATGTACGCGGTGGCCGCCGCGTGGGCACGGATGGGGTCAACGGTCATAGTGGGACCGGCGACGTCCCTGGGATGGAACCGGTACCTGGCGGGCGACCGGTACGACCGCAGCAAGTGGTGGGTCTACCACGGCGAGACTGGCGAGAAGCGTGAGGTTGAGCCGGTCAAGGAACACCTTATTGTGCCTGTGGAGACCAAGGAAGAGGCGCTGACCATGCTGGCCCGTTCAGTAGTCAACGTGAAGGACTACCGGGAGAGCCGCCTGACCCACCTGGAAGTGCTCATCGACTTCTACAATCGATTCTATGATCAGCTTCCCGAAGACTGGCACCTGTTCGTCCGGTCAGATTTCGAGCTGCCCCCTCGATATCGGAAACGCATCGTCAACCTGCTGGGCAAGGAGCACGGCTGGGAAGCCAACGGCATGAAGCTGAGCAAGGCCAGGCATCGCGACGGCAGAGTGATGAACATGTCCGAGTTTGCCGCCAGCTACGGCATGGAGCAGGGCATATACAGCACGCGTCTGGTCAGCCAGACGCCGCTGCGCCTGAGGGAAAAGGTCCGCGCCAGCGCGGATGAGGTCCGCGCCAGCGCGGATGAGGTCCGCGCCAGCGCGGATGAGGTCCGCGATAACGCGGAAAAGGGCAAGTAGCCGCCGGGGCGGCACATACCGAAATCCAGGTCCGGCGCTTCCTCCACGGGGAGCGCCGGATTCTTTACCCGGGTGTCTGCGGGTTCCCTCGGCGCCGGACGCGTGCTATGATGTGTGAAGAGTTCCCCCGGTTCCCATCGTTCGACAGGCGAGGTCCAGCTTCGCTCGCATGGAGGAGACTGGAATGAAAGTGGTCGGCATCTGCGGCTCTCCCCGCAAAGGCAACACCGAGTGGATGCTGCGAAGGCTGCTGGAAGGGGTGGCCGGCAGGGGCATCGAGACCCAGCTCATCCTGCTCCGCGAGAAGCAGATCAAGGGCTGCGACGGGTGCCTGAGCTGCGAGACGGGCGGCCCGAAACGGAAGGGCACCTGCCACATTCAGGACGACATGCAGCAGATCTACCCCGCCCTGATGGAAGCAGACGGCTTCGTCCTGGGCACGCCGGTCTACTTCGACCTGCTCTCCGGCCTGCTGAAGAACTTCATGGACCGCACCTGTCCCATCTGGCCGCACCTGCAGTCCAAACCCGTGGCGGGCCTGGCGGTGGCCGAGGCCGGCATCGGTCAGGCGGTCGCCAACCTGAAGGCATACTCCGGCATCTGCGGTATGCGCTGGGCCGGCCAGGTGACCGCGCTGGCCAAGCTGCCGAGAGAGGCAGCGCAGGACCCGGAACTGGAGTCGAAGCTGGAGAGGCTGGCGGGGCGCCTCGTTCGCGCGCTGCAGGCCTGAGACATCCCAGGCTCCCGGTCCCGCTCCAGGGGTTCAAGCTTCATACGCGGCAGGCAGTTGGAAGGAGGCACCCGATGAAAGAGCTGACAGACTACAGCGGCCCGTACGTTCCCAATCTGAAGTACGAGGACCTGTCGAAGGAGGTGCTGATCAAGCTGTTGAGGGCCTTCTCCCGGGAGTGCAACGTGCTTCCCGCCTACTGGGCGGAGGAGATGCGCAAGAGGCTGGGACGGGATGTGGAAAGGGAGTGCCTGCTGTCAACCTGGAAGAGGATAGGCAAATACGAGACCGGCTGGGCCATGGAGGCCGCCAACATCAAGGGAAACGACGTGGAGACGTACGTCAAGGTGACCCAGCTGATGGGGTCCTTCGCCCAGGGCTACTACAAGTACGACTTCGATCTCAAGAGCCAGAACCACGCCATCCTCACGGTGCACTACTGCCCCGCCTTCAACGCCCTGGAGAAGCAGGACCTGGAGCACCTGGACTGGGTCTGCCAGGTGCTGGAGCATGAGGCCATGAAGGAATACGTTAAGCCGGTCAATCCCGCCATCCAGGTGAACCGCCTGAGGGCCGGCCGCCGGCAGAGCCCGGACGAGCCCCACTGCCGGTGGGAGTTCAAGCTGGATAACTAGTCAACATGCTCCCGGTCTTCCGGCGGGAAGAAGCGCGTATGAGTCTTGGGCAGGAGGCAGAATGACAGAGCTGAACGACTATAGCGGACCCATCAAGGATGATCTGAAGCTTGAGGATTTCTCCAAAGAATTCATCGTGAAGCTGGCCAGGGAGTGGCAAGGCATGGCCTTGAGGTGGGAGGAGCTCTGGCACAGGACTCTTGAGGGGAGACTGGGTAAGGAAGAAGCGGACAAGTGGGAGTTGGAGTTCTGGGTTGAGCAGGCCAGGGTCGGTTGGCCCAGAATGGCGGCACTGGCCAACATACCGGTGAAAGACGCCGTCGACCTCTGCAAGGTTTCCCATCTGATTCTCGAGGGATCTATGGCCTTCCAGCCCGTTGGTACGTTCGAGATCATAGACCGAAATCACGTTATATGGACCGCCCGGCGTTGTCTGAATCTGGAGTATCTTGAAAAAGCAGACCCGGGCAGAATCTCTCATGTGTGTCACAAGGTGGAAGGGTTCTGCATGAACAGCTATTTCCAGCTGCTGCTGCCCACTGCCAAGGCAACGCCTCTGAAGCTGCCCCCTCGAACCAGCCGGGATGAAATCGCGTGCCGGTGGGATATCACGGTTTGAGCAGACCCCCTGAACCGCAGAAGGCCATGGAGAAGCTGAGAACATGGGCACACCCGGATATGCCGGACGTATACTGAGACTGGACCTGTCCTCGCATTGCGTTGACGAGTTGGCTACTTCGGACTACGCCAGCCGCTTCCTCGGCGGCCGGGGTCTGGCGGCCAGGCTGCACTGGGAGGAAACAGGGCCGGAGCCCAGCGCCTTCGATCCGGGAAACATGCTGGTGTTTGCCACCGGTCCGCTGGCCGGGGTGCCGGTGATCGGAGGCTCCCGCTGGCAGGTATGTGGCAAGTCCCCCGCCACGGATCCCCATCACTTCAGCTACTGCAATCTCGGCGGCCGGTGGGGCGCCTCGCTCAAGTTCGGCGGGTACGACGCCGTCGCCATCCGGGGCCGTTCGGAGAAGCCGGCCTACGTGCTCATCAGCGACGACGGGGTCAGCATCAGGGACGCTTCCCACCTGTGGGGAAAGGGCGCCATCGAGACCAGGGAGGCGCTCGTGGCCGAGCTGGGGGAGGCCGCCAGGGTGGCAGCGATCGGGCCGGCAGGCGAGAACCTGGCGGTGATGGCCACCATCCTGGCCGATCAGGACTCGAGCGGCTCCGGCGGCCTGGGGGCCGCCATGGGAGCCAAGAAGCTCAAGGCCATCGTGCTGACGTCGGCCGGCAGAAGGGCGGAGGTAGCCCGGTCGGAGGAGCTGCAGAGGCTGATCGAATACTACCGCGGTCTCAGGCGCATACCCCTCAAGGCGTCAACGTACCGGTACTCGGACGACATGGTGCCCAGCTTCGGCCGGGTGAAGATGAAGAAGGCGGCCCCCTGCTACGGCTGCCGGGGCTGCACCAGGCGGCTGTACGAGGCAGAGGATGGCCGCAAGGGCAAGTTCATGTGCGCTTCGGCGCTCTTCTATCAGCCATGGGTGGTCCTCCATCACGGCGGCTGGAAGGACGATGTGGCCTTCCAGGCCACCAAGCTGATCGACGACTACGGGCTGGATTCCAAGGCCATCGACCATACCATTGGCTGGCTGTACGCCTGCTTCCGGGCAGGCATCCTGACCGATGAGGGCACGGGGATACCCATATCCAGCGCGGGGAGCCTCGAGTTCATCGAGACGCTGACCAGGAAGATGGCCCGCCGGGAGGGCTTCGGCGACCTCCTGGCCATGGGAATCCATGCCGCCGCCCGGCAAGTCGGGGCGGACGCTGTCAGGCTGACCGGGAGCGTGGGTTACCTGGGCATGCCGGAGTATGAGCTTCTCTATGACCCCAGGCTGTACATACCCAACGCGCTCTTCTACGCCATGGAGCCGCGGCTGCCCATGAGCCAGCTGCACGAGTACGGTGTGCTCATGCCCAAGTTCGCCTCGTGGGCCCGCGGGGAGCCCGGCGCCCAGGCCTCTCCGGAGGTAATAAGGGCCATAGCCCGCAGGTTCTGGGGCAGCGAGATCGCCGGCGACCTCTCGACGTACGAAGGGAAGGCGCTGGCCGCCAGGATGATCCAGGATCGGGAGACCGCCAAGGAGTGCCTGGTACTGTGCGACATGATCTGGCCCATAGTGGACCTGGAGAATACGGCGGATCACGTGGGGGACCCGGCGCTGGAGAGCCGCCTGCTGTCGGCCGTGACCGGAAGGGAGATCGACGAGGAGGGGTTGAACCGGATCGGCGAGCGGGTCTTCAACCTGGAGAGGGCCATCCTGGTGAGGGAGGGGCACCGGGGGCGGGCCTTCGACCAGCCGCCCGGCCGATGCTTCACCGATCCCCTGCGGTTCGACCAGGTCAACCAGGACTGCGTGGTCCCCGGCCGGGACTGGCAGCCGATCAGCCGCAAGGGAGCCACCCTCGACCGCCAGTCGTTCGAGGCCATGAAGGATGAATACTATCAGATCAGAGCGTGGGACGTTGGGACCGGGCTCCAGACCAGGGCGCTCCTGGCGGACCTCGAGTTGGGCGATGTGGCTGATGATCTGGGGGCCCGGGGTCTGCTGGGCCGGCAGCCCGCCTAGGGAGAACCGGATTAGCGCCTTCTCCCGGACAGGGGCGTGGCGAATGGCGCGAAGCACAGACATCTGGCAAGGGAGGCCGATTATGGACCTGGGCTTGAAGGGCAGGACGGTCATCGTGACTGGCGGGAGCTCCAACATCGGGCGCGGCATCTTGCTGGCATTTGCCGCTGAAGGCTGCAGCATCGTGAACGCCGAAATCGACGTGGACCAGGGGCAGAAGGCCGTGGACCAGGCCAATGGGATTGGCGGGCACACCATACTGGTCAAGACGGATGTCACCGACTGGGATTCCGTGCAGGCCATGGTGAAGACGACTCTGGACCGCTTCGGTCGGGTAGATGTGCTGGTAAACAACGCCGGCGGCACCACCGGTATGGCTCGCTTCATCGAGAAGAGCCGGGAAGACTGGGCGAAAGAGGTCAACCTGAACTACTGGAGCGTGATCAACTGCATCCGGGCAGTAGCCGATACCATGATCGAACGCCGGTATGGCCGGATCATCAACATCACGTCGAACGGAGGAATAAACGGCCAGGCAGCCGTCAACACGGCGGTCTATGGCGGACTGAAGGGAGGCGTGATGGCGCTCTCCAGGGCCCTGGCCTGGGAGTTGGGCCAGTACGGAATAACCGTGAACTGTGCCTCACCGGGTTGGATTGTCCCTCACAGCCAGGACGATACCGGAAAGAACAGCTTCTGGAAGAAGTGGGGATATGACTACTTCACGCCGGAGAAGCTGGAGGGGTATACCAGGAGCTGGCCTGTCCACCGTCTCGGTCGGCCGGAAGACATCGCCTACACCGTCCTGTTCTTCGCTTCGGAGCATGCCAGCTTCCTCACCGGGCAGACAGTCAGTGTGAGTGGCGGAGGCGGCATGTGGTAGGACCGCTACTCCTCTTCCTCTTCTTCCTCGGCCTTCACCAGGTCGATGGCGGAAAACGGGCATTTCTCGGCGCAGAGATTGCAGATATCCAGCCCGGGCGTCGCCCGCTTGCAGCTCTTCCACTCCACGACATCAAGATGGCCGTCGATGACCTTGAGAGGCGGCGGCACCGGGGGGCGCTGCGCGTAGCGTCCGCCCTTGGTGATAGTGGTCAGGGCCCGGTTGCAGACGGCGACGCAGTCACCGCAGCCGGTGCACCGGGTCTTGTCGATTACGTGGTCCGTGCCCGGAGTGCGCTCGCCTTCCCCAAAGAGGTCCTTCAATATCGCCAGCGATTCCGCGTACTCCGGCGTGAGCAGGGGAGGGCAGTCCTCGGGCCGCTTGCTCCGGCTGATGAGGTCGAAGGCGAAGGCGTAGCACCCCGCCGAGCCGCACTGCTTGCAGTTGGTCCGCGGCAGCGTCCTCTGGATCTGAAGCGGCTGCAGATCTCTCTTAGGCACGGTCCCTCTTCACAATCAGCTCCCGGACCGGGGTGACGTCCTTGCCCGTGGCCGCGGCCCGCGCTTCGATGTGCCTGCCGGGCAGCACCGCGGAACCCGGTCCATAGCCGGCCAGGCTGTTGGCATACAGGCTCGCCGGCATGAGGCCGGTGCCTGCCTGGACCGCGGTGTCTGATCTCGCGGCCACCACAACGGACCCCGCCGGGCCGGTGATCTCCACCCTGCCGTTCTCCTTCAGCCCCAGCGTCTGCAGGTCCGCCCTGGCCAGGCGCACCACCGCCGCCTTCTTCTGGTAGGAGTCTCCCCAGCCGTCCGTGAGGCGCACCACGGGGAGATAGGCATCGTCATGCACCAGCACGGTCAAAGCGATGCCTTCCTGCGGCATGGTCACGGCTGCACCTTCTCCAGGAGCCGGCCCAGCGCCGCTTCCTGCGTCAGCGGAGCGTCTTTGACCGGCTCCGCCAGAGCGACCCGGTCTCCGTCCAGGCGCACCACGCTGCCGCCGGACTCCACCCCGGGCACTCCCGTGGGTATCACAACATCAGCAGCTTCGGCAGTGAGCGTTGAGAAATGGTCCAGGCAGATGATGCTGACATTCACACCCTGCAGCCGGCGCAGGAGCGGCTGCGGCAGGGCGGAGAACGGGTCCGAGCCCACGACCAGGATGCAGTCCGCGGCCTGGTGGTCCACCTGCTCCGCGAAGGAGAACTGGCGGCCGCCGGAAACCCCGCCGGCGAAGCTGACTGAGTTGACATAACCAGTCCGCTCGTGGAGCAGCTGGCCCCATCCCATCATGTTTGTTTCGGCGATCATGGGGATGACTGCCACCCTGACGGACTGGCTGAGCCCCTGGACCATCCGGGTGAAGGAGGCCAGATCGCCATCCAGCGCCTGAACGAGTCCCAGGCCGCAGAACATGGCGCAGAAACGGGACTTCCTGACCAGCTCCGACAGCTGGGCGGCCGGCCCGGCGGCCGCGGGCGCTTCCCCCATTATTCCCGATATCAGGTCCCGGTCGCCGCCCGGATTGATGCGGAAGGCGGGCTTGGCCATCGCGGTCAGCTCTGTTTGCCTGACGTCTATGGTGGCCAGAGTCACCTTCGGGTACCATCCGGCGGGGGTGAACTCCGTGTAGGCGTAGTACGTGTGCCGGGAGAGGTGCCGGGGGTGGGTAGCGGTGGGGTTGGACCCCCAGTAGAGCAGCAGATCGGCCTTGTCCTTGATCTCAGAGAGCGAGCAGGACGGAAGCTCCTTCCTGATGATGCGCTCTATGAGAGGTCCGTATGAGAACGACGAGGCGCCGTCAATGACCGCGCCGAGCTTCCGGGTCAGGTCGATGGCCAGCGCCTGTGACTCCAGCGTCGAGCTGTCCAGGCCGAAGATGAGGCGGCGCCTGGCTTTGGAGAGGAGCCGGGCGGCTTCGTCGATCGCCGCCTCGGGAGAACAGGGCTCGCCCCGTATGGAACCACCGGAGCGGCGCTCCGGGTTGAACGCCGCCTGCAGGTAGGCCGCGCCCCGGGCGCAGGCGTTCTCGATCCGGCCCAGGCGGCCGCCGTCTACCTCAACCTGAACGTCATCGCACAGGCAGCCGCACCCGGTACAGACCAGCGTCCTTCGGCTCATGCCGCTATCCGCCCGCGGCTCGCGCGGCGGCCGCTTCCTCGAGAACTGTGTTCGAAAGCTCCTCCGCTCCGATGAGGTATATCCGGCCCTTACCCGTCCTGGCGATCCGTCTCATCAGCTCCGGGTCGGCGGATTTCTGGTTGATGCAGATACACGATATGGTGATCCCCCGCCGGGCCACGTTGGCCGCCTGCCGCAGGGCGTACTTCTGGGGCGAGGGATGGGGGGCGGTAGCGTCGCCGTCCGATATCAGGATGACGTGCTGCTTGGCCCGTCCCTTGGGATGGTGCTCCAGGAGCTCGCACGCCTTCGACAGGCCAAAGCCGATGTTGGTGAAGGCGTTCTCGTGCAGCTCGAGGTCAATCAGCTTCCGCGTGGCCTTGTGCGGGCTGGCGGTAAGGTCCACCACCACGTCCGCCAGGTTGGAGAACGACACCACGGCCACCCGGTCCTTGTACGATGTGGCCGCCAGCGTCAGGGCGATGGCGCTCTCCTTGGCAAACCAGAACTTCTCCAGCTGAAGCATGGTTCCGGAGACGTCCAGCACCAGCACGATGTCCATCCTGGTGCGGATGTCCTTGATATTGACCAGGATGTCTTCCCTGGTGATGTACTGGCGGCGATTGCGGATGGTCTCGCGGACGGTGTCCCGGAAGGAGATGTCGCGGTACTTGTCCCCGAACCGGTAGTGCCGCGTGCCGACCACCCGCCCCTCCCCGAGGCTCAGCTTCTTGCCGGAAGCGTGCTTCCCGTACCCGTAGAGGTTGCCGCCCTCGTCCAGCCGCGGCGTCAGCTTCTCCAGCAGCATGTTGATGCCCCGCTGGCTCAGCATCCAGCCGGTGCTGGTCCGCTCCAGGATGTCCTCCTTCTCCAGGAACTCCAGCATCTTGGCCAGGGCCTTCCGCTCCAGGATCTCGTGGATGCGCTCCTTCTCCTTGCGCAGGTCCTCCACCTCCACCAGCAGCGCCTCGTCCAGGTTGTCCGCGCTGTACCTCTCCGGATAGAGCTCCGGCAGGCGCGCGGCTATGTCGCGGTACAGCTGCGCCAGCCGCGTGTCCGGGAACCGCTTGATCCTCTTCAGCAGGAGGTCGAAGGCGCCGTACTTGAGCGGCTTCCGCAGCTTGTCCTCGCGGGCGATCTCCTCCACCAGGGCCAGCACATCCTCCTTGGTGAGCGTGGCCAGCTCCTCGCTGACCCTCACCGCGCCCGTCACCTCGCCCACGATCTCTTCAACGATCTGCTCCCTCTTGCCCGGAAGGTCGACTTCGGGAGCCAGCTTCAGCCGGTGCGGCAGTGAGACGCCGGCTGCCACCGCCAGGAGCTCGTCTTCCTCTCCGGGCGCGAGGTCCGGCAGGTGGGCCAGGTACTCCGCGTTCCGGATCAGGCCCCGGGTACCCACACCCCTGGCCACCTCGGCGTGGTGCCTGGTCTGGTTCACGATGCTGATGGCCTTGTCCAGGGATTTCTCGCCCACCTTAGAGGACTGGCTGCCGAGGCGGCTGCGCACGATCCGCGCCTGTTTGACCGCGTCTTCGACATAGCCCAGGCGGACCACATCGAAGTTGTCGATGAAGTCCAGGGGCAGCCCCCTCAGGGTGTCCTCGCCGCCGGTGGCGATGACGAGCGTGTCCAGGTCTATGGGCTGCTCCAGGGCGCCGATGGAAATCGTGCCACCCTGCACGGCGTACATGATGACGTTCAGCACCCGCTCGGGGACCCGGTCCACGAAGTCGATGAGCAGTATCCCCCGGTTGGCCGCGAGCAGCTTGCCCGGCAGGAAGGCCTCAGTGGAGTAGACGCCCTTGCGCAGGGCCGCCTCCGGATCGAGGTCGCCGATCAGGTCCTCGACCATCAGGCCGCCGCTGCCCTGGACCTTCACCATCCTCCTGGCAGCCGGAAGCACGATGCCGCGCAGCGTCTCGCCGCGGGCCTTCCTCTGGGTGCACCAGGGGCACGAGGCATCGGCGGGTGCGCAGTTCATGGGGCAGCCGTCGACCACTTCGGCATCGCCCAGGACGGCCCAGAGGTTCCCGGCCACGCTGGTCTTGCCGCTCCCCGGCGGGCCGAGGATGAACAGGTGATGGCCGCTGCAGACGCTGCTCAGCAGCTCCCGCTTCTCGGCATCCGCGAGCTCGAGGTCGCCGAAAACAGCCCGGCCCAGGCCTTCGGGGCCCAGCCGGTAGAGGGTCTTGACAATCTCCTGTCTGAGCAGCATGGCGCGTCCGAAATCAGGCGTAGCTGAGGATCTTATCCACGATTCCGTCAATGGCTTTGGCCGCCGGGGAATCCCGAGGGATGTCGCTCACCGGCTGGCCCATCCCATCGTACTGCCCCACTATGGGGTCGAAGGGAACGTAGGCCGCTATCTCCAGGCCGTTCTCCAGGGCCTGCTCGTCCACACGCGGCCGGTTCTCCGGCGTTACCCGGTTGGCTATCACCAGCACGGCGCCGAACTGGATGTGCAGCTCCTTGGCGATCTCCATCACCCGGCGGGCCGTCTGGACCGAGTTCTTGGTCGGCTCGACCACTACCAGCATAATGTCCACGTCCCGCGTGGTGCGGCGGCTCAGGTGCTCCAGGCCGGCGTGGCAGTCGATAATGGTGAAGTCATAGCCCCTGGCCCGGGTATCGATTACACCCCGGATCACGTGATTGACGGCGCAGTAGCAGCCTTCCCCTTCGGAGCGGCCCATGACGATCATGCTGAAATGCGGGAACTCCTCGATGGACTGGTGAATGGCCTGCTCCAGGTGCTCCTGCTTGGCGTTGGTCACCGGGCTGCGCATGGGCGCATTGATGATGTCCTCGCGGGACTGGCCCACGCTGCTCTTCACGCTCACACCCAGGGCCTGCGGGAGGTTGGAGTCCGGGTCCGCGTCTATGGCCAGCACGCTGCCGTGCTCCGACAGGCGCTTGACCAGCATGCTGGAGATGAAAGTCTTCCCCACCCCACCCTTGCCCGACAGCGCGATGGTCAGCCCCTTGGCGCTCATCTTCGTTTCCCTTCCAGAACGCTGTCCAGCAGCTCTTCGATCAGGTTCAGCTGCGAGTCGTAGTACTTCGACTCCGGCGACGGCTTCATCCGGCTGCTGAGAGAAGACGGGGCCATCTTCCGGATGTCATCCAGGGTAGCCTCGGACCGCTTCTCCAGCAGGGCCACGGCCTGCACCTTCTCGTAGAGAGACAGGGTGCCACGCACGCTGGCGGACTGGTCCATCTCCTTCACCCAGGGCTCCTCGCGGGTGGCCCGCACCAGGGTCACGATGCTGTCGGTCACCTTGTCCGGGACCTTGACGTTGTCCATCTTCAGGCCGTGCTTGAGGAGGATCTCCCTTTCGCGGTCGGCGGTCTCGGGGTAGGACATCTTGACCACGTCGAAACGGTCCAGGAGGACATCGGAGAGCTCCTCCACGCCGGCCCGCTCCCTGGGATTCATGGTGGCGATCATGACGAAATCAGCCGGGTAGTCCACGTCGTAGGGACCGATAGTGGCGATGCCTTCCTCCAGCACCTGCAGGAGGGCGTTCTGCAGCTTCTCGGTGACGCGGTTCAGCTCGTCGAAGAAGACCACGCCGCGGTTGCCCTTGAGCAGCTTGCCCGGTATGAAGGCCCGGTAGTCCTGCGGGCCGTACTTGAAGGCCTGCGTGGGGTCGATGTCGCCAAGGAGGTCCTCGGCGGTGAGATCCGGCGAACCCTGGAGCCTGACGAAGCGCTGCGGGCCTTGAATGGTGATCCCCTCGAGCTTCGTGCCGGCCGCTTTCTTCGCCTTGCACTGCGGGCAGACGGGCGCTTCCGGTTGGCAGTGGTACGGGCACTCCTTCACGGCGGAGATGGCCGGCAGGGCCGCCGCCAGGTGCTTGGCCAGGGTGGTCTTGCCCACGCCGGGCGGGCCTTCGATGAGAACATGATGGCCGGCCAGCAGCGAGGCCAGTATCTTCTTTTTGGCATCCTCTTGACCCACTATCACCGAGAGCATGTCTTTGTCTTCGGCGGCGGATTTGAGGATGGTTTCCTTCAGTCCCTCGATCATGTGATCCTCCTGATTTAGAGTATACATTAGGAGCACGGCCTGAACCAGTCGAGGTCAGCGGGGAGACGAGAGGAGCGCGAGTCGCATGATACCAGAGGCCGGTGTCGCGCACGTTGTGGTGTAGTGTATAATCCCTGGTGAGATGGCCATAGAGAAGGTTGTGATCAAGCGCCGGGCCAGGGATGCGGCCTCTCCGAAACGTGACCTGGACTACTGGCTCACCAAGTCCCCGGATGAGAGGGTGGCAGCAGTAGAACACCTCCGAAAGCAGCAGCATGGAAGTTCAATCAGACTTCAGAGATCTGCTCGTGTTGTTAAACGAGCACAGGGTTGAGTACATGATAGTGGGAGGCCATGCCCTGGCCTTTCATGGTGCTCCCCGCTACACGGGGGACATCGATATCTACGTCCACCCTGATCCGGCGAATGCCCGCCGCATCATCGCCGCTCTGGACAGCTTCGGATTCGGGTCCGTGGGCCTGACTGCGGCCGATTTCGAGGAGATCGACCAGGTAGTCCAGCTTGGCGTGCCACCTGTGCGAGTAGATCTGATCACTTCGTTGACCGGAGTCAGATGGGAAGAAGCCTTCGCTGGCAGAGCCGATGGCAAGTATGGAGACGTCCCCGTCTACTACCTCGGGCGGGACGAGCTCGTCTGCAACAAGCGGGCCCTGGGGAGAAGGAAGGACATGGCTGACCTTGAGGCCCTTGGGGAAGACTGACCGCTCCCGGAAACTGACAGACTGGCTGCTCATGCCCGGCGCCTCCGAGAAAGACACATCGCGCTCCTACGCCAGCGGCAGGTTCGACTCGGCCTTCGTCCTCTGGTCGTGGAGCCGAACTGCGGGAGTGGGGATATCGCGGCCCCGCACCTGCACCAGGCGGCACGAGGAGAACCCTTCGCTCTTGGCGTCGTACTCCCTTATCCAGGCGTCGATGAAGTTCCGGTCCTTCTCGTCGTAGGGGTAGCGCAGGCGCATCGACTTCATCCCGATCCGGTACGGTTTGGGCGTGAGCCGGGCCCGGTAGCAGTTCTGCCTGGCGCAGAGGGCAGCGTAGAGGCGGTCGGCGTTGAAGCTGCGCATCAGCTTGTTCGCCTCCGGCGATCTCGGGTCCATGTCCTGCAGGCCGAGGATGAGCCTGACGCCGCTGTGGGTCTCATAGACCCTGATCCTTATTCTGCCCAGGTCGGGCTTCTGGAGTC
>CAYPDY010000006.1:10211-38207 GCA_964409515.1 uncultured Dehalococcoidia bacterium | reverse complement strand
GCCGGCCGGCGCCGCTGCTGGGCCAGCACACGGAGGAGATCTGCCGCGACGTCCTCAAGATGTCGGCGGCGGAGATCAAGGCCCTCAGGGAAGAGGGCGTGCTGGAGTTCTCCACCCGGCTCCAGGAGCCGAAGAAGTAGCCATCCCGGGACCGGGCGCGGCAGCGCCCGCCATGAACAGCACGAGGCCAGGTCCGCGGACCTGGCCTCTTCTTATCTGCCGCCCTCGATCCGGCGCAGCTCGTCCTCGTCCATGCCGAAATGGTGGGCTATCTCGTGGCGCACCACCCGGCCTATCTCCGCTTCCACCTCCGCCTCGGAGCGGCACATGGCCAGTATGGGCCGGCGGAAGATGATTATCTTGTCCGGCAGCACCATGCCGTAGGACTCCGTCCGCCTGGTCTGGGGGACGCCTTCGTACAGGCCCAGGAGCGTCATCCCCCTGCCGATCCGGGCCAGCTGCCTTCGGTCCGGGCTGTCCTGCACCACAACGTCCACGTTTTCCAGGGCAAACTGGAAATCCTCCGGCAGCGCCTCGACCGCCCGGGCCACCAGTTCTTCAAAGCGTTCCCTGTTCATGATCGCCCCGTTCCCGGGATTATAGCACGGAGTCCCGCGCGAGAGAGGAAACGGTGGGGAGTCGAAGGCCTAGACGGCCGGGGCCTTTCGGTGGAACTCCATGGTGATCACGCCTGACACGGGGGCGCTGGTTTCGGTGCAGATCACCCGCAGGTACGCAACACCATTGGCGGCTATGTTGGCGGTCTTGCTCTGTGAATGGCTGACGTAGTCGAACTCGGTTCCGGGCCCATCCTGGTCCACCATCATCTTCACATCGATCCCGCTGTCGGGGTTGTCGAGGCTGTAGGTGTACTCCATGCCGTAGGGGACGGGGGCCGAGTTGGTCACCGTGAAGTCAACGGTCTGCCCGGGGTAGACGACTGCGCCGTCAATCGATCCGGGGGTGACCGTGATCGGCTCCTGGATGTCGACCTGGATTTCCCTGGTGGCCAGCTGGTAGGCGGCCCAGGCGGTGCCCGCCATGAGGACCACCATGGCCACAGCCAGGGTCCACGCCGGGATGATGCCCCACAACTTTCTCCACATCGGATACCTCCTTTCTTCTTCCTCTGCTCTTCTTCCTCTGCTGCTGCTTGCCGGCTATCTCCCCACCGTTCCTCGACCGGCCGTCCCGGCCTGATCGCTGGTCATAGATTATAGTACTATAGTCTGCTACGATCAAGTCCTGCAAGTACTAAGGCGGGCGATGACCGGCCTGTCGTGGTTTGACACCCACCGCCGCCGCCTTCTATCATCCATGTGGCTGCTAATGACGACTGCCCTGATAATCATCTATTTCGTGGGCCTGTTCCTGTTCAGTGTGGCATTCCTGGTTGACTGGATCAGGTCATACAAGCGGATCCGCAGATACCTCAAGTACGGAATCTATGCCGGTCTGGTGATACTGGGCCTGGACCTTCTGCTCGTAGTCATCACGGCGCCGGAATGGACGGGGGCACTTCTTCTCGGCTTGAGCCTTGAGGCCATAATGTTCACCAGGGCTGTGGGGGTCACGATGCTGGGAATGCACCACTGTGCTTCCATGGGCCATCCCAGTTTTCCGCTGCTTCTGCGGTCTCCCATGCCCGAAGACAACACTCAGGAGACCAACCCGAATCAGGGGACGAACGCGGATCAGGAGACTGCTCAGCCTGCGCTTCCAGAAGACGCACCCCCGCTGACCGCCGCTGAGCCCGCTCTTTCTCCGGTGCAAGTTGACTGGAGGAAGCTCCTGGCCGGCTCTCTGGGTGTCGCCGCAGCGGGTGTGCTGTATACCGTCGGGTTGTTCCTTCTTACCAAGCCTCACCTTTCGGAGACGGCAGAACGCGCCTTCGGGGTCACTCCCTACGACACAGACAGCTCCGTCACGATTCAGGTCATAGTCTTCTCGCTGGCTGCCGCGGTGGCTGAAGAAGTGATCTTCCGCCTGGGTATCCAGTCCTTCCTGGCCAGACACCTGCGACTGCAAGGCGGACGATACTGGCTGGCGATTGTCTTTTCTGCCACGCTGTGGACCGCGGGGCACGCCGGCTCTCTGACACCGGATTGGGTGAAGCTGGCTCAGGTGTTCCCGGTGGGTTTGATGCTCGGCTGGCTGTTCCGAAAGTACGGGGCTGAGAGCAGCATCCTCGCCCACGGACTGTTCAATGTGATCCTGTTGTTCCTGGCAACGCGCTTGATTGAGTAGATGTGATTGAGGAAGGGGTGAAGGAACGTGAGGCGCACAGGACTCGAACCTGTAACCGGCTGATTAAGAGTCAGCTGCTCTACCAGTTGAGCTAGCGCCCCGCGGCGCACTCTATTCTATCCCAAACAGCCTCTCCAAGACAAGAAAAGCAGCGTGCGCCCCTTGCCGCGGGGGACGAGTACAGGGGATTGACAGGCCGCGATTATCACCTGTATTATCCTACCCGAACCCCATTGGCCAAGGTCATCCAGAGAACCATTACCTGAGCGGGTCCAGGGCGAGACTACTCGTAGAGGGGGGTTACTGATGAAGCAGCCGGGCGAACGTCCCAACCGTCCAGCCAAAGCATGCGTTCACCATTGGATGTGCGGCGACCAGCGCGCCACAATCGTCCACGCAGTCTGCAGGAAATGCGGTGCAGAGGCCGACTTCGAACAGCACTGGTACTCACCAGGAATGATCAAGAGGAACCCCGTGAAGGTGGACCCCCGTCCGCCGACACCCGTGGTAGCTCCGTCCTAGTTTCCGTCTGCAGCGCAGCGGGGTTCAGCGCCGAACCGATGACCGTCTCCACCCGTGGCCTGGTGCCATCAGGGTGCCGGAGCATGCTGCCTTCCTGTCCGGCCTTCTGATCAGTCTTCCCGCGCATCCGGCTGACCTCCGGAAGTGTTGATCCGCCAAATACGTAGTCCCCCGTAGCCATTATGGGTATTTTTACGTATACCCAAATAATAGCTGTTATGCAATAATTTGAGTAGTGCAAACAGTGAGTGAGGACGATACTAGAATCGGAAGGAGGAGCGATGGAAAACCGTGCTGGAACTCTTATTGAATGGGTAAGACGGGCCGTAATCGGAACGGGCTACCTTGGGCTGGTCGGCATGATAGTCGGCATCTTTGTGACCTTCATCAACCGCTACAACCCGCTGGGAACCTTCGATAGCGTCAGCGAGATCTCGGGCATCACGGTGCTGGTGGTGGGTGCGGTGCTTCTGGTAGCATCGGCCTTCACCGTGTGGAAGTGGTTCAAGAGAGACTGAGTTGCCCCGTGGTTTCGGGTGGAGTGTCCGGCAGGCCTGAGCTCCACCCGGGACACCACCTGGCCTCTGCGGTACGACACCCCCTCCCATCCCTGTTCCCGGCACGACTCCCCTGATGACTGCGTCTCCCGATTGTCGTTGACAGCGGTGTTATCATGAAGATAATCCCCGCCCAACCAATCCGCCGGCCGTGCCGCCTGTTTCTTCGCCGCGCAAGACGCATTCCCGTTCCGGGGTTGCAGCTTTAAGCTGACCTGGTGAGGAGGCTCGCAAATGGGAGGCTTTCAGGGAGTCGGTGAGGTGACTCAGCTTGGCCAGCACCTGGCAACAGCGAAGTACTGCGTGGAGACGGAGCCGCTGTCGGGCGAAATAGAGATCGACAAAGGCGAGCAGTACCTGTCGAGCCACGACCGGTTCACCCTGCACATGCAGGGAGGTCTGGCTCTCGATTTCCGGATCACGCAGGTCAGTGATCAGGTGATGGGCAAGTACTACATCAGGGGGATCGGCACCTTGCGCCGACCCTCCTGATCGCCACGGGGGAGGAAGACGATGAGAAAGCCTAACAAGCAGAGAACCTGTGCCGCCCTGGCGGTGCTGCTGTTCATCGCACTGGCGATCTCTCCGGTTCTGTCGCCGGCCGCTTCCGCCCAGTCAACGATCACCCTGATTCGTTCGGAGGAGTGCACCGGGGAGATAGTCCACATGGTTGCCCTGAACGTCGGGGCGCATGTTGACCAGACCCAGCCTCTTCAGGGCAGGATTGACGACATCGGTGCGCAGGGGGGGCTGGCCATTGCGGCTCACCCCATGGTATCCACCCTGACAGCGCCGCGGCTCCTGTCCCTGAAGGGGTACGTGGGGATTGAGATCTACAGCGCCGAGGTAGCGGAGACCTCCCAAGTACTGGCCAACGCGACGGTGAGATGGGACGCGGTCAATGCCTCCATGATTCTGGCCGGGAAGGCCCTCGTCTGGGGGTTTGCTGTTGATGACGCCCACCAGGCTGGCGATTTCGGCAGAGCCTGGATAATGGCGAAATCAACCAGCCCGGACCTGTCGCCCATACTGTCCAGCCTGGCAGGCGGGCATTTCTATGCCACCACCGGGGCGCTGATCGACAGCATAGAGGTCGTGGCCAGTGGAACGTCAAGAACGATTGCAGTCACACTGCCACAGCCAGGAGAGATCATCTTCCGGAAGGCGGGCGGGCTGGTGGTCAAGCGAGTCTCATCATCGTCATCAGCCGCGTACACCGTCAGAGGCTGCGAAGGGTATGTCAGGGTAGAGGTGAGAGGCCCGGGAGGAAGGGCCTGGACCCAGCCAGTACGGGTCCTGAATGCCCGGACACTGGCCAACCCCTATGCGGCTGCAGGCACCTGGTACAAGGGGAGCATTCACTGTCACAGCACGGCTTCCGACGGGGAGCTGACGCCGCAGCAGGTTATCGACTGGCATGTTCAGAACGGCTACAGCTTCCTGGCCATAACCGATCACAATGTCGTGACCGTCGCCTGAGGCGCGCTCGCGCGGCCTACTGCACCAGCCACTCCAGCCCCTCGGCCTCGGTCGCAAATGACCTGACCTGGACCAGGCTCCTCTCCACCAAGCTGACAAAGGCATCCAGGGAGACCTCCTTGGCTCCGGCTACTCCCACCACTGCCAGCTTCTCGAACTTCCTGCGGACGGTCCCTTCAGCGTACTGCCTTAGTTCCCCCATGACATCCCCGGACACCTCGGCATCTTCGATGTTACCGAGATAGAGGACCTTGGCCCGCGCTGCCCGCGCCATATCGTCGCTCTTCCTCATCTGCCGCAGAACCTGATCGGCGCTGAGTCTGCGGAAATCGGCGTAGAGTACCTTCCTGCCCTTGTAGTCCATCCACTTTATCGACATCTGCGCCTCACCCCCACCCATCCAGCCGCCGGTCGGCCTGGGGCGCCGCCCTGACAGAAAGCACTCCCGGCGACGGAGATGGCCGCCAATAAGGTCAGAATAGCCCCAAACAGGATGCCATTCAAGGGCGCTTCCGGGCGATCTGGCATCAGGCCTTGGCGCAGATGGTATAATCGTGCCAATGGACCGCGGGACCTTCTCCCAGAAGCTGAAACGCGACCCCGGCCAGGCGCTGATAGAGGCCGAGGAGATCATCAGGCTGGCGCCCGACAACGCCAACGGATGGTGCCTCAAGGGCATGGCCCTGTCGCAGCTCGACCGGCAGGACGAAGCGCTGCACAGCTTCGACCAGTCTATCAGGCTCAGGCCAGACCTGGCAGAGGGGTGGCAGGGCAAGGGCAGCTGCCTCGTGAGGCTGCGCAGATACGAGGAAGCCCTGGCAGCCCTGGGGAAGGCGCCGCTCGTCTACCTGGTCTGCTATGAGAGGGGCCGTGCGCTGGACTCGCTGGGCAGATACAACGAGGCCATGGACGCCCTTCAGGAGGCCATCAGGCTCAACCACGATGACAAGGCGGTCCTGGACAGCTCGCGCTCTCTCCTGGAGTCGGTCAGGAGGCGCCGGGACGCACCGAAGGCCAGTGAGCCCAAGGCCAGCGAGCCCAAGGGCACGGAGCCGAGAGCCAGCGAACCCAAGCCCGGTGAGCCTAAAGCCACGGATCACGCCTCACCCCACACCTACAACAGCCCCGCGTAGGCCTCTGTCCGCACCACTGGTGACATTTTCGCTGAACAATTAGCCGGTGTCATAATCGTAGGACACCGACAATTGAGCGTCGGCCTATTGACAATAGGGGCGGGAAAAGGCTATAATATATACAGTTCTCGGGTGGTCAAACCAGCAAGAATCGGCCATATCCGTCAGGGCAAGTAGCACGAAACAGCCAAAGCTCGGAACCGGAGACCTAAGACCAAGGATGCTGGGGAGGTTACCCGAGAACTTTCTTTTTGAGCGATAACCCCTCCCCCACCACATGCCCTCGCCCTTGCGCCGCTCCTCATTCTCCTGAGGTTGGGAGTATAATCCCGGCTGTGGCGGTTTGAATCCGTCAAGAGGGTGAATTGCAGCTGGAGAAGCTTCTCTCCGCGGTACAGAGGGACAAGGGTGTGGACTACACCGGCGTCGCCCCGCTCTCGAGTGCACGGACCTTCGTTCGTGACCTGGGCGGGGACTTCATCGCCGAGCTGCCGACGTGTGTTTCCGTTGGCATCGCCCTGCCGAATGCCATTGTTGATCTTCTACCCAGGCGGAAGGAGAGGGCGGTCCAGGTGAGCTACCGCCACCACGCCTATGACGTCGTCAATCAGAGGCTGGACCTGATAACCTCCGAGCTGGCATCTTCACTTCAGAGGGAAGGGTTCAGGGCCTTCCCCGTTCCGGCGGCGGAGAGGGTCGACGACAGGAGGATCTGCGCCTCTTTTTCGCACAAGCTGGCGGCCAACCTCAGCGGGCTGGGATGGGTCGGGAAGAGTTGCCTTCTGGTCACACCCGGGCACGGTCCTCGGGTACGCTGGTCAACCGTGCTGACGGACGCGCCGGCGCCCGCCAACGTGAAGCAGCTGCCGGACCGATGTGGCAAGTGCACCAGGTGCGTGGACATCTGCCCGGTCCAGGCATTCACCGGGGAGCCCTTCAGACAGGAGGAGCCACGGGAGGCCCGCTTCGCGGCCGAGAAATGCGATCGGTATTTCCAGGACATGGGGTCGAGGGGGGAGCTGAAGGTCTGCGGGATGTGTCTTTACGCCTGCCCATTCGGGATGCAGTCCGGCAAGACCGCGCCCATTGACTAGTGCCTTGGGTCTCCTGTAGCATGGGTCGCGTTCAGGAAGTTCCGCGAAACGAGCGCTGGAGTCAGGAGGAAGCGGAAGATGGGCAAGTTCTGGACCCGGGCAGACATTGCCAAGAACCGGCTTTACGTCGTGTTGCAGGGTTTCTTCGTGGAAGCTGAGGCCAGGGAAGCGGCTGACGTGACGATCGCGGAGGCCAAGAAACTCCGGCCCGGATTTGACATCATCAATGACATATCAACGGTCAAGGCCACCTCGGAGCAGGGGGTGCTGGAGCTCCTGCGCTGCCAGGTCTTCCTCAAAGAGCGCGGCATGGGCCGCGTGATCCGGGTGGTGCCGGAGCTGAGTGTGGGGTCCCTGCAGATCGCGCGGACGTCGAAACAGGCCGGCTACGAAGCGGACACCGCCACATCCATCGAAGAAGCGGAGGAGATGCTGGGCGACCGGAAGAGCAAGTGATGCTCCGCACTTGATTGGGCCTATTCGCAGTAGTAGGATATCCCAATCGGGCAAGGAGCTTTCGGTCAACATGTTCTATTCCTGCTATAAACAGCTGCCTTCGTGTCATGCAACGAAGGAGCTCATAGTCAGCATTGAGAAGTACCTGCTGGAGAAGGTCCCAGGGAAGCTCGGTGTAGAGGAAGCCGCGCTCAAGGAACAATACTACGTGCGCATCGACGAAAGAGGGGCCTCCACGGTGCTGACCCCCATATCCGAATACGTGTTCCCCCAGTTTCCCGACAGGACCGAGGGGATCATCATGGGATTCTCGGTCTTCAAGCCCAGCCGATGCGAGGTCCAGGTCCGCTTCGCCACAGACCGGTCGAGCTCCAAGATATCGGTGGCCTGTGAGGGGCCCAACTCGAGGGCGGTGGCCCCCGACATATGCGAGGATATCGCGGCCATAGTGGCACCCCACATGAACAAGAACTGGTTCTTCCACCTTGGCATCGCGGTGGAGCTGCTGCTCGGCACGGTGTTCGGGGTGGTGGTAGGGCTGCTGGTATCGCTGCTCATTGACGGCGGTCAATGGCCTGCGGTAGCAGCATGCCTCTCCCTGCTGGCCGCCCTGCTGGTGTATTTCTGGGCCGGCAGATCGATCAGGCCCTACACCTCCTTCGAGTCGGCGCGTTCACGGGCATTGGAGAGCTACGGCAGACTGGTCTACGGTGTGCTTAGCGGGCTGGCCGTGAGCATCGTCGCTTCGGCCATATGGGAGCTCATCCGGCACTGACGCCCCGCAGGCGCCAACGTCTCAGGCTGCCGTGATGGCCGCCCTCTCCGGCCGGGAGCTGATCCAGCTTCTGTGCCGCCGCAGCGGCCAACCATTCGTGACCTCAACGCCGTAGGCGCCGGTTGGCCGGGGGGCTATTGACAACACCCTGTCCGGCTGTAGAATGCAGCGAAACATCAAGGAGCGAAGAGCAACTGGCTGGGAGGAGGTCGTTCACATGAAATCGCCTTCACAAACAGCGCTGGAGTACGAACTCGAGAGGCTCAAGCTTGATGTTGATGCCCATCACCGGCAAATGGGCAGGCTGTGGTCACGGGACCCGGACATGCTTCGGCTCTTGAAAGTCGAGGAAGCCATGCTCACCCATGAGATAGCTCGACTGAAACTGGAGCTGAGAGTTTGACAGCCTCCATCCGCCAGTGCTATTGTCCGGAGTAGATCCACTCTGATAGACAGGCGGCGCATGATGGTATGCAGCAAGTGCGGTCAGGCACTACGCGAGGGAGTCAGGTTCTGCGAGAAATGCGGGGCCAGGGTGGCGGGGTCCTCTCCGGAACCAGCGGCGGGTCCCGTGAAGGTCAGGCTCTGCAGCAACTGCGGCTCCTCGATAACGAGCAACTCCAAGTCCTGCAAATGGTGCGGGGCAGCGGTCAAATAGGCGACGAGGGAACCACGCGGCCTCTGCCGGCTACCACTGAAGCCCCAGCATGATGCAGTTCAGGCCACTGCCGGCGGCCATCATGGCGGCTTTGTCTCCGCGCTTGAGGTGGCCATTCTCGGACCCGAGAGCCACCGAGACGGGGAGTGCCACCGAGCCGGTATTCCCCAGGTACTCCACGGTCGAGAAGCCCTTGGACCTGTCCAGCTTCAGTGCCTCGAAGAACATGCTCTGGTGAACGGCGCTCACCTGGTGAGTGAAGATCCTGTCCACGTCATCAGGCTTCCAGCCCATCTCGCGCTGGAAACCTTCCCATGTCTCCACCGCCAGCTGCACACCGTTCATCAGTATCCCTTCGGAATCGGTATGCAGGCTGGGAAAGCCGTGGGGATCATAGAAGCAGGTGTCTCCATCAACGCGACAGAGATCGTTGTGCTGCGAAGCCGTGCGCACAACGCCTCCCAGCAGCCTGTGGCCGCTCCTGGATATCGAGGAGTGCGTCATCACCACCGAGACCGCGCCTGACCCCATGGTCAAAGAGGCGAACCCGTTCCTGAGCTTGCCCCGGGTTATGTCCTCGTCCTCCAGCAGTTCCTGAATCGTAACATCGGTGAGCCGCGTACCGGCTTCACAGGCCACCACGACACCGGCCCTGACCTGCCCCAGCTCGATCATGTTCGCCAGGGTCACCATGCCGTTGATGAACCCCAGGCACGCGTTGGAGATGTCGAAGGTGGTGGCTGTCCAGGGAAGGCCAAGGGCACTGTGAACCACGGCGGCAGTGGCTGGCTCAAGGAAATCGCGGCTCACGGATGTGTGCAACAGGCACTCAATGTCCTTCTTGTCTATCCCGGAGCTCGCGATGGCCTTCTCTGCCGCCTTGGTGCTGGGCATGCTCGGCGGCGTCCCTTCGTCCCAAACCCGCCGCTCTCGAATGCCGGTCATCAGCTCCAGCGCCCCGGAAGAGCGATGGACCTTGTCATAGACTGGCGCCAGCCTCTCTTCAAGGCTTTGCGACGTGACTACTCGCTCTGGCAGTTCATAGCCAAAGGCTTCAATGCAGACATTACGATAACGCATCTACTGTTTGCCTACAGGTCTTCATCGTACGCTCATAGGCCATCTCCACTCCATATCATACACGCTTCGCGTCACAAGGACATCTCAACCAGCCGCGTTGGTCACACCTATTGCTGTCAATTGGCCGTGGCCAGCGGCCATCACATAGTTGTCACACGCCGCATTCTATCACAGGAATGCAACCGACCAGCCTCGCCGGGTCTGCCGCTGCACCGCTGAGACCGTTTTCCGGTAGAATAGGAGGGCAGACATGAAGGACCATCCCCACTGCTATCACATCGACTTCGCCCACGAGACGGAGACCTGCTGCTGGTGCTCTGACGTGCGCAAGCTCAAGTTCGGACAGGGCCAGTTTGACCGTGACATCGGCATGGCCACTCCGCTGTTGAGCACCTGGTGGTGGCGCTACAATCCCAAGATGTACGGCCTGTACCAGCAAGTCGTGAAGCAGTCCGGCACGCCCAGGACCGCCCATGGACCGCATGCCCTCCACGATGGTCCTTCAATCGAGTACGCTGACGAAGAGCAATGCTCGGGCGTCAGATCAGCATGACCCGCCGAACCCAGGCAGCACCTTGACTCGGAAGGCCAGGAAGCATTATCGTCTGGCTGTCCGGTGCCAACGATGGGCAAAGCAGACGATGCACCGCCGAAGAAGTGCCGACCGCCTCACGGCCACCAGCATTTGTGCCCATGGTGGCTGTGTTTCACCTTTGACAATGCCTGCAGGAAGCTGTTTCATAATCCTGAACGTATACTGAAGCCGTACATCCTGCCGGGCTGGACAGTCCTGGACGTCGGACCGGGAATGGGCTATTTCACTATTCCGGCAGCCAGGCTGGTGGGTGATACCGGAAAAGTCATTGCCGCCGACCTGCAGCAGGAGATGCTCGATGGCATTTATCGCCGGGCGCTCAAGGCGGGAGTAGGCGGCCGCGTCGAGCTGCGCAAGAGTGAGCCGGACCATATCGGAATCAGTGAGGCGGTCGACTTCTGCCTGGTCTTCTGGATGGCACACGAGGTCCCCGACAGCACCAGATTCTTCAGTGAGATATCGGCTGGCCTGAAACCAGACGGACTCCTGCTGCTTGTAGAACCCAAGCTGCACGTCTCAAAGAAGAGTTTCAACAGTACCGTTCAGATCGCGAAGAGCGCGGGGTTGTCTGAGATAGGCCAGCCCGGGGTGTCTGTGAGTCATTCTGCCCTGCTCAAGCGGCTGAGTCAGGTCAGAAGGCCATAGCGGAACGGACATCACCAGGTTTCAGATGGAATACGATTTCGACCTCGTATGCGATAGAACCAATACCGGCTGTGCCAAGTGGGATGCGCGCAGGGCCGTCTTTGGACGTGATGACGTGATTCCCATGTGGGTCGCCGATATGGATTTCCCGGCAGCAAGACCTGTCGTCGAAGCGCTGCGGAAACGCGCCGAGCACGAATTCTACGGATATACGCATACCGGAACGAAACTCCTCGAGGCCATTACCGACCGCATGCAGCGGAAGTTCCACTGGACGGTCCAGCCGGAATGGATAGTATTGACTCCCGGGGTGATTCCGGCACTGGGCGCTGCCGTGCGGGCATTCACCCACCCGGGAGACGAGGTTATCCTGCAGCAGCCCGTCTACTACCCGTTCTTCCCCGTGGTGACCTCAAGCGGATGCCAGATAGGGAACAATGGATTGCAGCTCATCCGTGGGCGCTACGAGATGGACTATGAAGACCTGGAAAGCAGATTCCAGACCAGGATGGGCATGCATGCCGCGCACAGCCGGGCGAAGGCCATTATCCTCTGCAACCCCCACAACCCGGTGGGCCGCCTCTGGACCAGACGGGAGCTGACCCGGGTGGGTGAGATTGCCATCAGGAATGGGGCGGTGGTGATCTCCGATGAGATTCACTGTGAGATCCTCTACAGAGGCTACCGACACACGCCATTTGCCGCCATCTCCGAGGAATTCGCGCAGAACTGCGTGGTGTGCATGGCGCCCAGCAAGACCTTCAATCTCGCCGGGCTGCATGCCTCTTCCATTATCATACCCAACAAGAAACTGCGTGATGCCTTTGCCGACCAGATGTCAGCCATGGTCCCTGGCCCGAATGTCTTTGGGCTGACCGCAATGGAAGCGGCTTACCGGCATGGCGACGAATGGCTGGAGCAGTTCCTGGGCTACCTGGAGGGCAATCTGGAAATCACTGCCCAATACTTTGCCCGAAGAATCCCGAGAATCAAGATCATCAAGCCTCAGGGGACATATCTGGTCTGGCTGGACTGCCGGGAGCTGGGAATGGATGACGCCGCTCTTAGGAGCTTCATGCGAGAGAAAGCCAGGATAGGTTTGGACGATGGGTTTCTCTTCGGCGCTGCCGGCTCGGGATTCCAGAGGATGAATATTGCCTGTCCGCGCGCTATTCTCAATGAAGCCCTGGCCAGGATGGAGACAGCGGTGAATTCCCTGTAGCTGCCTGTCAGCTCCGGCGCAGCTCGTTTCCAACGGAGAAAGCAGCGCCAAGTTTCTGGCCGATATTGTAGTACGCCATACTGCCGTATGAACCCCACAGCATTGGCCGCACCTTCTCGATGTCCGGGAGCTGACTGGGATTAAGGACCTCGCTGTCAGCGACCATTCCGACGATCTCTCCAATGAACATTGTATGCAGGCCAAGACTAACCGTTTTGACCAGACGGCATTCGAGGGCATAGGGAAACTCTTTTACGATTGGGGCATTGACCAGCTTGCTCTTTTCCGGAGTAAGACGGGTCTCCTTGAATTTGTCGCACCCTCTCCCCGACACCATGCCGACAAAGTCAGCCTCCTTGAAGTACTTCTCAGAGGGGATATTCACTGTGAACGCCTCGGTCTGGGTAATATTGTGGTAGCTGAGCGTCGCCTCCCTGAGACACACACTGATGCAGGGCGGTTGGCTTGATGCGATTCCTCCCCAGGCGGCATTCATGATATTGGCCTTGCCATCGGAGCCATATGTTCCGATGATGAGCACCGGAGAGGGGAGCAGTATCGGCTGTGCTGGAAGGGAGAGTTTCATGGCTCCATTCTAGCATATCTCCATCATCAACGGCCCCAGTGCACCCTTCAGGACCAGTACGGTCAGATAGACCCGGATATCATCGACGAAGAGCAGGCGGCCGGCCCCCTGGCGTTGGGCAACCTCCCAACTGCGCACAATCTCCCGGGCCTGCCGCCGAAACGCGCTGGTGCAGCCCCCTCGCTCTACTGAGGCCCGCCATCAGAAGGAATGACCGCGCCGGTAATGAAGGCTGAAGCGTCAGATGCCAGAAAGAGCGCCAAGCCAAGGTGGTCCTCCGGTTTGGCGGCGCGCCCCAGAGGTATGCCCCTGGAATACTGCTCTATGAAGTCCGGGGTGAGTTTCCCCTTGACTCGAGCCGTCAGCGTCAACCCGGGGGCAATGGCGTTCACGCGAACGTTGTACGGAGCCCAGGATACGGCCAAGGCTCTGGTCAGCTGATTCACTCCTGCCTTGAAAGCACCTACGGCAGCTTCGAGCGCCACAGGTTTGACTCCGGACAGGGAGCTGACGTTGATGATGCTGCCCTTTCCCTGACGAACCATTACCGAGGCGACCGATTGATTGCAGAGGAAGACGCTCTTGAGGTTCCTGTTCTGCAGCTCATCATAGTGGCTCTCCGTCATCTCTAACGCAGGCACGATCCAGACATCGCCAGCCCCTCCCGCCACGTTGAGCAGCACGTCTATCCGGCCGTACTCCCCCACAACGGTCTGAACCATTCGTTGAACCTGGTCGCTCTTCGTCATGTCAGCGCCTACCACCAGCGCCTTCCCCCCGGCATGCCTGACACTCTCAGCCGTTTCCTCCAACTCGGAAACGGTGCGGGCCACCACTGCTATGGGGCTTCCAGCTTCCCCGAAGCCCACGGCCAGCGCCTTGCCTATCCCTCTGCCCGCGCCGGTGACAACGGTCACCTCACCTTCGACCGAGAAACTCGGAAGACTCAAAAGCATCCCTTTCCTGACCGGCAGTGCCGCCAGACTCAGAGTAGCCGCCCCTGGTTGCCTGGCAGTCAGCGCCAGCCAGACACCTGGCCGCCAGAGTGGCAGGCCACTCTGGCGGCTCTAGTCGCTTTGAAGCTACTTCTTCATGTACCTCATGAACTTGTGGTGATTGAGCTCCACGTAGTTCTGGGGCGGTATGACGGTGGTGGTCATGGTGTGCTCGATGATGGCCGGCCCGTCGATCCTGTTCCCCGCTTCCAGCAGGTCCTGCTCCCACAGGTTGAACTTGATCCACCCTCCGTCCATGTACGCCTCACGCTGCCCCTTGTAGGCCTTCTTGGGAGGCTCTTTGCCCATCAGCTCGAAGGCCGGTATGACCGGTTTGGCCTTTCGGGCCACCGCGTCCACATAGACCTCGGTTATCTGGTAGCCGGACTCCGGGAAGCGGGCCCCGGCGGGGTAGATCTTGGTGTAGTTGTTCTCGAAGGTGGCCACCACCTTGTCCAGGTCAGCCAGGCTCTGCACCCTTCCCAGGTCCACCGGGACTTCCCAGCCCGACATCTGGCCGATGTACCGGCCCGTGAACCCGTGCCGGAACGACACCTGGTCCCGCGAGATGCCTTCCGCTTCCAGCTCCGCCAGGCCGCGCTGCTCCATCTGCTCCCAGGCCTGGCTCAGCACGCTGCCCATGTAGAGCTTGGTGCCGTCGTCCATCTGCGGGGTGAGGAAGAAGGAGACCGCTTTGTCGTAGCGGTGGAAGTAGTCGGCGGCGCACACCCCGAACGCCGAGAAGACGGCCGCCCAGGGGGTGATGACGACGTCGCGGAACTCCATGGCCCGGGCCAGGCCCCAGAGATGGGTCGGCCCCGCGGCGCCGTACACCAGCAGGGTAAACTCCGCCGGGTTCAGCCCTCGGGACAGGAGTATGCCGCCGATGTGGTCCGCCACCTTGGCGTGCAGCAGCTCCAGGATCTTGCTGGAGACACTGAAGACGTCCTGCCCCAGCGGCTTGGCCACCCTCTTGGTCAGCTCCGCTTCGGCCCGGTCCCGGTCGATCTTGATGGAGCCCCCCAGGTAGTAGTTGGGGTCCAGGTACCGGAGGACCATGTCGATGTCGCCGATGGTGATCTCGTTGGACTTGTACATGGTGCCGAGAGCGTCTCTGACGCTGTCCGGCCCGAAGGTGATCCTGCGGGTCGACGGTTCGACGTGGACCACGTGGCTGCAGCCCGCCCCGATGGAGTCGATGGCGATCATGGGCATCCTCAGCCGGTGCCCGGAGAACTCCGGCTCCTTGTTCACCGGGAGGAGACCCCCGGCGATCAGCCCCACGTCACAGGTGGTGCAGCCGAGGTCCCAGCCCACGATGTTCGGCTGGCGCAGAAAGTCGCCCATGAACTTGGCGCCCAGCAGCCCGCCGGTCGGTCCGGAGATGGCCGCTTCCGCCAGCTTGGGGTATCGGATGGTGGCTGCCCCTCCATAGGCCAGCAGGGTCAGAAGCTCGTGCTGATACCCTTCCTTCCTGGCCGCCTCTTCGACCGCGAAGTACTTCCGGCGCGCGATCTCCGCCGTGTAGCACTGGACCAGAAGGGTCTTCAGGCGCTCCGTCTCATTGGGAACGGAGCACATTTCGTGCGAGGCCACCACCGGCACGTCAATCCCGCGCTTCTGTATGATCTCCTTGGCGATCTCCGACATCCTCTTCTCATGGACCGGGTTGACGTAGGAGGCCAGGGTCAGGATGCCGATCACCTCCACGCCCTTGTCCAGAAGATCGTTGACCCCCTTGACCACCTCCGCCTCCACCAGCGGTATGACGATGGTGCCGGGCGGGAGCTGATGCTCAGCGTAGTAGCTGCCCACGGTGATGCGCTCGGTTATCTCCACGATGTTCTCGGGCTGCACCATCCACGGCGTGTGCTCGTGCAGCTGCTGGTGCAGTATGTCCTCGTAGGACTGCCCCAGCCACGTCAGCCCTCTCTCCTGGATGGGCATATCGCCGAACCCCCTCGTGATGAGGAGGCCCACCTTGCTGCCTTCCCGGGTGACCAGGATATTGACCATGGCCGTGCCGGTATAGGTGGACGACAGCGCCCCCTTGTGGATGTCGGCCGAGGTCAGTCCCCAGCGACGGGCCGCATCCTGGAGCGAGCCGAGGTAGCTCACCTCCTCGTTAACGTGGTTGCTCAGGAACTTGCCGGTGGTGAACTTGCCGTCCCGGTCCACCAGGAAACAGTCGGTCATCGAGCCGCCGGCATCCTGGGCCACCTGGTATCCCTGCTCCTGCTTCTTGGTCATGCTATCCCTCCTTCACCCAGCGCGCCGGCGCTTCAAGGGTTCTGTCCTGGAACCAGTCCGGTCCCTGGTCCGGCAATGGCTTCCCCAGCCAGTCCCGGTACAGCGTGTCCAGGTCGGGCAACATCTCCATAATTGGCGGATACCCCACCGGGACCGTCTCCGTGGCCACCTGCGCCAGGCATCCGGGACAGTAGTACTCCCGCAGTTCCACCAGTGTCGGGTCCAGCGTTGCTTCCTCAATCGCCAGCACCTCGACCATCTCTTCGATGGTCCTTCTCACCCGGATGCGGCAGCTCAGCTTCCAGTTGACCCGGTAGTCCCCGAACTCGTGCCCGCAGTCGCACTTAACCACCCTCTGGTTTCCGGGCTTGGCCACCACGTACAGGTGGTCCGAGATGCGCAGCAGTATCTTGTCCTTCCAGGGCACCCGCTGCTGCAGCACCTCCAGGTACTTCCAGAAGCGGTCTTTGTCCTTGGGCCGCAGGCGCATCGCTTTCTTGGCTTCCTCCCAGCTGAGCTCGCCTTCGACCAGGAGCCTCATGTGCTCCGTCGGGAAACGGTCGTCTCTCTTCTCGTCCATGTGTCCCCTTTCCTAACCTACACCGTGTAGTCCTCAGGCAGCTGCCACATCCCCAGGAATTCCTTGCGGAACTTGGGCCACTTCAGGCAGTCCGCGTACATGCTCTGCGTGGGCTCGGTGAACTTCCTGGCGAGTACCTTCTCCCGTTCCTGCTTCCACCATTCCCTGGCATCCAGCGATTTCTCCTTTCGCACCTTCCGAATCCTGGCCCTCAGTGCGTCGCTTTCAGCCGCGTTCACCTGGCCTTTGGCATCGGCCACCACCCCGTAGGTGCTCTTGGCCGCCTGCGGTGTGATCCAGCCGTACCGAAGGTCATTCTCCACCAGGGGGTATTTTCTCTCGATCACATCGCCCCACCCCATGCGGGCCCCCGAGGCGCAGGCCATCAGGTCGCCATCCTTGAGGGTGACATTCGGGGATGAGCCGCGGAAGACCTCCACGCTCCCCGCCTTCAGACGGCCGTCTTTGAGCCACTGGGAGATCTCGACGAAGTGCCTGGGGTACGGCTTCCCCTCCTTGATGATCTCCCTGATGTTGGTGTCGTGGGCGAAGAGCACCACGTCACTGCTGCCCGGATAGGCGCCCGACATCCCCAGGGCGCACCTGCCCTGGCCGCTGGTAGCACCCATGACCGCCGCCACCAGGAACTGGCCCGGCTCGATGATCATCTGGGCCGTGCCGGTCCCAAGTCCGCCTCTGAACTTGCCATGGCCGCAGTAGTTGGGGACCAATGCCCGGCCGATATTCAGGTTGGTGGGCTGCAGGAACTCCGCCAGCTCAGCCTCTCCCTGGTCCGCCGCCGGGTTGGGTGAGCACACCGATGCCGGGTCGCCATCCTTGAAGGGGGTGGCGCCCGAAGCCCAGCAGGTAATGAGGGTCATGTCGCCGCCCGCCCAGCGGAAACCGTCCTTCATGACCCCGGCCACCCCGTAGCCGACGCCGGCCGGGTCCTGGGAGAAGCATTCCTCCAGGTAGCCCCGGGCAAAGAAGGACAGGCTGAGGCAGTTCTGGAACATCCAGATGTACTTGCCCACCTGGATCAGGGACATCACCGTGCCGGCAAACGGGTTCTGCGGGTTGAACAGGGACCCGGGCGGGATGTTCCAACTGGTCATGTAGAGCAGGGCCGTGTTCAGGGTCTGGGTGTAGGCGAACATGGGCCAGCAGCCCAGCGAAGTCAGCATCCTCAGCGCCGACTCGTAGCCGTTGCAGTGGAAGTCGCCCTCGCTGGTCAGGCCCTCCAGATCGGAGTGTATCGTCCCGTCGGGCAGGACGGACATCTCGGCGGGCAGATGCATCGTCCAGTCCCTGTCCGACGCGGCAAAGAGCTTGCCCACCACGCCCTTGTAGTTCACCATGTTCATGTGCAGATAGCGGTACTTCCCGGGGACGGCCATGGTCTTGATCCTCTCCACCAGGACCCGCCTCTCCCGCTCCAGGATCTCCCGGATGGCCTGTCTGAAGTAGTCGATGCCGAACTCCTCCACCACCTCCAGCACCCTGTCGTGGAGGGTCTTGCAGCCGGCGGTCCGCATCTTGTCGTCCAGGACGTTGAAGACCTCGGTGCGGGTGCGCCTCTTCCAGTGCAGGTCCCACCACCGGTGCGTCTTGAAGTTGGCGCCGATCTTGGTGGGCGGGACGGTGAAGCCGTCGGTGAAGACGCTGGGCGAGATGGTCCCCAGCCCGCCGGGCTGCAGGCCGCCCACGTCCACAATGTGGTTCAGTCCCACTGTCCACCCGATCAGCTCGTCCTTGTAGAAGATGGGGACGAAGTTGTAGCAGTCGGCGTTGTGGGGGGCGCCATAAAGGGCATCATTGTTGAAGAAGACGTCACCGGGGTTGATGCAGGGGTCTTCCTCGAAGCCCAGGTCGGCGATCGCTTTCACCATGAAGGGGAAGGCCTGAACGTGCCCGGACAGCCCGTAGGAAGCCGACACGATGTCGCCCTCCGGTGTCGCCAGCATGAACAGCAGCTCACCCTGGACCAGTGACATGGGGTTGGCCGATATCAGCTTGGCCATCTCCCTGGCCCCTATGCACGAGGCTACCAGCCTCATCTGGAATCGCATGAACTTGGCCGGATCGGCGTCGAGAAGCTCCATCTTCTTCAGGCCATAGGCATGGCCCGACTCTTTGAACAGTCGCTCTCTCTCATCCGCAGCCTGCTTGAGCGTTTTGCCCTGAAAACATATGCCCATCTTCCCTCCTTCTAAAGAATCGTCGCTTCCTTCTTGAGTCCGGACAGGTCATCCCATGAGTACCCGAGCTCCAGAAGGACCTCTTCGGTATGCTGCCCCAGCTGCGGGGCGACTGATCGGATCTTGCACTCGGACTGGCTGAACCTCACCGGGCTGTTGATGGCTTTGAAGGTCTTGCCGGGTTCGTATTCCACATCCGCGAAGAACCCGTTCTCCCAGGCCTGGGGGTCCTGGGCCACCTCCACGGGGGTCTGAATGCGTCCCATGACCAGGTCGTACTCCTGGGCGATCGACTCCCATTCGGCAGCGTCCTTGCCGGCCAGTATTTCGTCCAGTGCGGCTATGAGGAACTTGTTCTGCTCTATCCTCTTGGCGAAGGTATCGAAACGCGCGTCCTTCTCCCACTCCGGCTGGCCGATGGCCTTGCAGAAGGCCGGCCAGTACAGGTCCGTCTGCGGCATGACCAGCATGATCCATCTCCCGTCTTTGGCCCGGTAGCAGTTCCACAACGCATTGGTGACCTCCCGGCGGTCGGTCTGACGCAGGTTCACGCCCTGGTTCAGTGCAGTGCCGACGTCGAACATGAGGCCCCAGACCGCGGTGTGGTACAGGTTCACCTCCACCTTCTGGGCCACGCCCGTCTTCTCGCGGCAGTAGAGGGCGGCGGCGATAGCACCGGCGACCGTCGTTGAGGTCAGGTTGTCTCCCAGTCCCGGCCTCTGGGGCCGGGCGTCGCCGGCCGAGGATATGCGGTCCATCAGGCCGCTCCGGGCCCACCAGGCCGAATAGTCGAAGCCGGGCTTGTAGCGGTCCGGGCCCTGTATCCCGTATCCGCTGCACTGGCAGTAGATCAAGCGCGGGTTCACCTTCTTCAGCGACTCGTAATCGGCCTTCGCCTTCTCGACGGCGCGGGGATCGAAGTTGGTGGCGAAGACGTCCGCCTTCTCCACCAGCTTGTAGAGGATCTCGCGGCCCCGGTCGGTCATGACGTTGATCCCGACGCTTCGCTTGCCCCGGTTGAAGTAGTGAAACCACAGGCTGGGTTTAATGAACGTAGGGGGAGGCTGCCCCTCTATCGCTGAAGGGAAGCGTACTGGATCGCCCCCGCTCTTGAAGTTCTCGACCTTGATGACGTCCGCCCCCCAGTCGGCCAGGATGGCAGTCGCCGTGGGCACCAGCAGGAAGTGCCCGAACTCGACGATTTTGACTCCCTTGAAAGCTCCTTCGGTCATCCCTCTGACCTCCTTTCCCTTGTTGTCCCTGCCTGTCTGCTCCCTACTTGCGCGGAACAATCAGCCCCGCGGTCCAGCCGCCATCCACCACGATGGTCGTCCCGGTGACATAGACCGAATCATCAGCGGCGAGGTACAGCGCGGCGTGGGCCACGTCTTCCGGCCGGCCGGGCTTGCCCTCCGGTATGTATTCCAGCTGGATGGAGTTTATGGAGCGCCCCGACAGCGGCGTATCGATCAGGCCGGGGCAGATGCAGTTGACCCGGATATTGCTCTTGGCGCATTCGATGGCCATCGATTTGGTCAGGGTGATCACACCGGCCTTGGAGACGCAGTAAGCGGCCACCTTCGCTTTGCCGCCCAGGGCCATCACCGATGATGTACTGATGATGGAGCCTCCCCCCTGCCGGACCATCACGGGGACCGTGTACTTGGAGCACAGGAACACGCTCTTGAGATTGACATTGATGATGGTATCCCAGTCGCGCTCGGCTACGTCCGCGACGTCCCCTACCGCTCCCTCCATGCCGGCGTTGTTGTACAGCACGTCCACCCGGCCGAAGGCGTCCACGACGGACTTCACCATCCCCTCCACCTCGGAGGCCTTCGTGACATCAACACGCATGAAGCGGGCCTCTCCGCCCGCCTTCTTGATCATATCGACCGTCTCCTGGCCGCCCGCGGCTGCCAGGTCGGCCACCGCCACTTTGGCTCCCTCTCTGGCGAAGAGCAGGGCCGCCGCCCGCCCGATGCCTGACGCCGCCCCGGTGATCAGGGCCACTTTCCCGTCCAATCTGCCCATCCTGTGTGCCTCCTGCTTTCCCCTCTGTACGAAACAGCCTGGCGGCTACAGCCTGGCCGCTATGCCCGCCCCGTCGGCGATGGCCTTCTCTATCAGGCCCAGGCCGTTGCAGTCGCCGGCGCTGAAGACCGCGGGCACCTTCCCTTCAACAGCATTCAACAGGTCCTTGTTGGCGCCTATCTCCTCGGTGAGGACTATGGAGTCCGCCTTCACCGTCCGTTCCTGGCCGTCCTTGCCCGTGATGACCACCCCGTCCGGGGTGATCTCCTTTGGCGCCACCCCGCTCATCACGTCGACTCCGCTGCGGCGGAGGCTCTCCACCAGCTTCCACCTGGCCGGGATAGCCATCTCCGTGGCGATATCGGCCTTGGCGGCGATCAAAATCGATTTCCGGCCGCTGTGGCTGAGGAACTCCGCCACCTCGCAGGCCACGAAGTCACTCCCCACCACAGCCACCGTCTTTCCCAGCGGCATCCAGAATCCGGACAGCCGCCTTATGGTGGCGGGGTTCTGAATGCGCGACAGGATCGGTCCGGCCAGAGTCAGCATCATTCTGCGGCCCCAGCCGATCCTCCGGGCGGCATCGGCCCCCAGCTGTCCCCCGATCATCTTCCTCATCTCCCCGCCGGTGATGACGTTCTTGCGGCCGGCCCCGGGGATCTGGGGCGGCAGCAGCTTCGGCCCCGAGGCCACCACCACTGCCTCCGCCCCCTGGCCGGCGATCGTCCCGGCCGCGAACACGGATCCCAGCCTGACGTTCAGCGCCGCCTTGCCCACCTGTCTCCGAAGGTAGTCGAGCAGCCTCTGGTTCTCGGGATTGAGCACCGAAGCGAAGAACAGCGAGCCTCCCAGGTATCCGCCCTTCTCATAAAGGGTCACCCGGTGTCCCCTCCGGGCCGCGGCAGTGGCCGCTTCCATGCCCGCCGGACCGCCGCCCACCACCGCCACCTGCTTGACCTTGTCCGCGGGCTTGAGGGCCAGCTCCCGCTCCTTTCCGGCCGCGGCATTGACCGCGCAGGCGGTCCCCTGGCTCAGGAATATCTTGTGAATGCACGTGTAGCAGCAGATGCAGGGCCTGATGTCGTCGAGCTGTCCCGCCGCCAGCTTCCGGGGCAGCTCCGGATCAGCCAGGAGCGGCCGGGCCATGGCGACCAGGTCCGCCTGGCCCTGCTGCAGGACCTTTTCGGCCATCTCGGGATCGATGCGGCCCACGGCGATCACCGGTATGCCGACGGCCTTCTTTATGTTCGCGGCATAGGGCACCAGCTTGCCGGGCTCGTACACCAGCATGCCTTCGGTGAAGTTGAAGTTGTGGGCTCCGCCATACCCGCTTATGTGAACGGCATGCACCCCATTCTTCTCCAGGAGCTGTGCCAGCTGTATGGAGTCTTCCGCGGTGATCCCGCCTTCGATCCCGAACTCCCGGCTGTCTATCCGGCACCACACCGGGTAGCTGGTGCCCACCCTCTCTTTGATCCCCTTCACCACCTCCAGGAGCATCCGGGCCCGCCCGTTCAGATCGCCGCCGTAGGCGTCCTGCCGCTTGTTGGAGGCCGGGGACAGGAACTGGTCCAGGAGGTAGCCGTGACCGCCATGCACCTCGACACCCTCGAAGCCGGCCTTCTTGGCCCGCTCAGCTCCACGGATGAAGTTGTCCACCAGGTCGGCGATCTCCTTTGCTGTCAACTCATGTGGTGGAACGCGACCGGGCATGGGGATGGGGGAGGGGGCCACGGGCTCGTGGCCCCCTATTCGGTCCGGATAGCAGTACCGGCCGCCATGCTGCAGCTGCAGGATGGCCCTGGCGCCCTGGCGCTTGATGACGTCAGCCAGTCCGGCCAGGCCGGCCACGTACTGGTCATCGTAGACGCAGATCTGATTGGTGCTCACCTTCCCTGTCAGGTGAATGGCGGCGCATCCCACGATTACGGTCCCCACACCGCCCCTGGCCCGCTCCTCGTAGAAGCCCAGGTGCCGCTCGGTGACGAACCCTTCAGGAGAGGCGAAGTTCGTGCCCATGGCCGCCAGGACGATCCGGTTTCTCAGCTCCATCCCGGAGACCGAGCAGGGCCCCAGCAGCATCTTGAATGCGGTGTCAGGTTTCATATTGCGTCCTCTTTCCACGCCTTCAGGCAATGATTGTCTGTCCTAGCTCGCACCCGCCGGAGCCGCGACGGCGGCCGCCTCCTTCTTTTCGGGAACGGCGACCTGGGCGCCCGGGTCGGGCGCCAGCGCCCCGGCGAAGTTGGTGTAGTACACGAACATCCCCACGAAGAGGCAGAAGCCCCAGGTGACTACCTTGGAGATCACCACCGGGTCCAGGCTGATGCTGGTGATGATCCAGTAGGCCACAATACCGATCCCGGTACCCAGCACCATCCACAAGAAGCCCTTCCGCAGGTACGAGAGCTTGTGGAAAGGCCACATCTGGAACAGCGCCACCGGGGTCAGGATGGACATGAGCAGAACAATGCTGAAGGTGCTGCCTTTCGCCGCCAGGAAAACGGGGTATCCGGTGGCCTCGTCCATGGAAGCCGGAACCGGGAAGGTGACGGCGAACGGGTCCAACCCCAGCGCCTTGAGGACCCATATCACCAGGAAGGAAAGCACCACGAACCATCCCAGGATGCCGAAGGCCCGCCACGGCAGGCCGATCTGGATGGGGAACATCTGCAGACAGAAGGCTATCGCCACGGCCACCAGGAACCAGGTGAAGGGCACGCCCGACGCATTCCCCAGGAAGGAGGCCGGAGCCAGCCACCAGGTGAGCAGGGCCATGCCCAGGGTGATGACATACCCGGACACGCCGCAGATCGGCTGCTTGCCCGCGTACTGCGTGGCCAGGGGGTTGTCCGTCCAGGCGCCCAACATGAAGATCCAGAACAGCCAGGCGCTGCTGATGTAGAAGAGGTGTGCGCCCCAGTGGGCCATGTTGTTCAGAACGTAGAAGTTGATCCCCGAGAGAACGATAATGGTCAGCGTGCTGGCCACGCCCTGCATGGGCTGGGACAGCTTCCCCCAGGGCCAGAAGTGGAAGTAGTTGGCATAGACGAACATCCAGGCAAAGAGCACCAGCAGGTAGTTGGGCAGGACGGCAAATGAAATGGGCTTGACCGCCTCCTCCCACCAGAGTTTCTGGCTGCCGACGTAGTAGAAGATGGCCCCGACGGCGATGGTGAAGATGACCGCCAGAATGCCCCTCAACGGCTGCTTCAGCTTGAAATAGAATGGAATCGACACTTTCTCCCCTTTCCCTTTCTATTCTGACTTGAGGTTATCTTCTGCGGCCTGCCGGCGCCGTGGTCCGGCCGCTACTTGCCTGTCAACAGTACCTACGAGAGAAGGAACCCTCCGTCGACCATCACCACCGATCCCGTGATGTAGTCCGCGGCAGGGCTGGCCAGGAACAGGACCGCCCGGGCCACCTCGTCGGGCTGTCCAGGCCGGCCCAGCAGCATGCGTTCGTTGAACCCCTTGATGACGTTCTGGTTGGTGTCGGCGGCGCTGCCCAGCCGGGCCGCCCTCAGGGCCTGAACGCCGTGGGTGTAGATGTTCCCCGGGGCCACGGCATTCACCAGTATCTTGTGGGCAGCCAGCTCCAGGGCCAGCGTCTTGGTGAGTGTCACCACCCCTCCCTTCGACGCACCGTAGTGGGCCAGCTGCTTGTTGGGATGAAAGGCATCTATCGATGCCAGGTTGACGATCCTCCCGCCCTGTCCGGACTTGATCATCTCCTGCGCGGCCGCCTGAGAGTAGAAGAAGACGCTCTTCAGGTTGAGGTCCAGGACCTTGTCCCAGGTCTCCTCGGTCACGTCGAAAAGCGGCACCATGGGGAATATGCCGGCGTTGTTCACCAGGATATCCACCGGCTTGAAGACCTGCGCCGCGGTGCCGAACACTGTCCGGGCATCGCTGACGCTTCGGGCATCCGCCCGCACCGCACTGGCCCGGCCGCCGCTGGCGGTGATGAGGCCAACGGCCTCGCCGGCCAGGTGCATGTCAACGTCCGCTATGACCACACTGGCGCCGGCCTCGGCCAGCCGAAGGGCGGTGGCCCGCCCGATTCCCGCGCCGCCGCCGGTCACGACTGCACACTTGCCGGAGAGGTCAAAGAGCTGTGCGATTGTCGGAAGTCCCATGTCTCGATCGTCCTTTCGTTCGCTGGTCTGCACCACTGGAGTGTAGGCTTCGCCGAAGCCTCCATGACATACCTCACCCTGCCGATTTCACGGCGGGTTATGGCGCTGCGGGACATGCGCCTTTCTGTTGCCGGGCCCGCCGGATGCGGCGTTCACCGCGTGGAAAGGACCTGAGGGGCTACGCCATATCCGCCGGCGCCTACGCCATTCCGGCGGTCAAATGACGGGCAAGTCCTTTGACAGCCCAGCCGGCAATGCATATGATGGGGCTGGGTACCCGCTTTCAGCGCCTGGCCGGAGTGATGTGCGCCATGTCCAGCGACAAGAGACAGCCTGAGGGAGTGATTTCGATCCTGCTGGCCGACGATCACCAGGCTTTCCGCGAAGGGCTCAACCGCTTGCTCAGCGAGGAAAGCGACCTGGAGGTCATCGGTGAAGCCAGCGACGGCCTGGAAGCCATCCGCCTGGCCCGGGAACTGTCGCCGGACGTCGTCATCATCGACGTGTCCATGCCCAAACTCAACGGCCTCGAAGCCATTGGCCAGATAAAGGCGGAGAGCCCGGGCAGTGCCATCATTGTTCTCAGCGCCTATGGTTACCAGTCATACGTGGTGCCGGCCATTGAGGCCGGGGCCTCCGGCTACCTGCTGAAGACCGTCGGCGTGCGGGAAATCGCGGCCGCCGTGCGGTCGGTCCATGCCGGCCAGACGGTGCTGGGCTCGGCCATATCGTCCCAGCTGCTGGGGCGGTCCGACTCGGCCCTCTCCCGCGCCGGCGCTCCATCCAAGCGTCTGCAGCCCCGGGAGCTGGAGGTGATTCGACAGGTCGCCCTGGGGCTGAGCAACAAGCAGATCGCCGCCAGGCTGGGCATAGGAGAGCGCACCGTGCAGACCCACCTCCGCAACATCCTGGTGAAGCTGGAGGCCGGATCACGCACTGAAGCCGCGGTGATGGCCCTGCAGAAAGGGTGGATCGTGCTTGACGACGTGCCGCCACCCCCGAAGCGCTAGCACTATGCAGGCACTCCCCGGTTGTGGAGCCCGCTGATGCCTTCCAGAGAGTACGACCGCCTGGTAAGTTTGCTGCGTGACGCCGCCGTGGTGGCAGGGAGCGGGGGCCGCATCATTTCGGCCAATGACCTGATGTGCGAGGTCACCGGCTATGCCAGGGATGTCCTGCTCGGCATGACTGTCGGAGACCTGGTCTCGGAGGGTGAGCCGGCGGTCACCAGGGGGCTGTCCACCGGCATCAGCGAAGCCAGCCTGGCCCGGAAGGATGGCCCGCCTCTCCCGGTGCGCCTGCTGGTGGAGAGGCTTGGCGCCGATCGGCGTTTCAGCACGACCCTGGTCATCTTCACCGAGTCGACCCGGCGCGGCTGGGCCCTTACCTCGATGTGGCCGGACCAGGACATCTCCCTGGATGAGTGCCTGGAAGCGCTGGAGCCGGCCGTCATGCTCATCGGCGCCGACGGCACAGTGGTCTACGCCAACAACAAGTGCTGCCAGCTGGCGGGACGTGACGAGCGCAGCGTAGTAGGCACGGACTGGGTGGACACCTTCCTGCCCCGGCGGGAGCGCTCCAGGGGCCGGAAGCGGTTCGCCAGCCTCATCAGCGGGCACACCGGGCCGAAGGGATACTACGAGACCGGCATCCTCGCCAGGCGCGGCATGGGCAGGCTGCTGGCCTGGTCGGCCACCACCGTGTTGAAGGACAAAGACGGCCAGGTAATAGGTGCCCTGGGCTACGGACTGGACACTCGCCAGCGCAAACAGGCCCTGGAAGCCCTCAGGGACCGGGACAGGCTGTACCGGCTGCTCTCAGAGAATGCCACCGACGGCATCTGGACCGCGGACCTGCGGGGCGAGATCACTTACATGAGCTCCTCCATGGCCCACATCGTGGGCTACACCAGCGAGGAGCTGGTGAACATGCCCCTGGCCGACCTCCTGACACCATCGTCGTACGATAGCGGCCTGAGCTTACTGGCCGAACAGCTGGCCATGGACAGAGACAGAGGGCGCGACCGGAAGCGCTCATGGACCGCCGAAGTCGAGATGCGCCGGAAAGGCGGTTCGACGGTGTGGACCGAGGCCAGGACCTCGTTCATTCGGGACCCCGAGGGACGGCCGGTGGGCATCTTCGGGGCCACCAGGGACGTGACGGAGCGCAAGCAGGCCGAAGACCGGCTGGCCGCCAGTGAGAACAGGTACCGCACCCTCTTTGAAAACTCGCCGGATGCCATCGCCATCGTGGCCCGCAGCGGCGCCCTGCTGGATCTCAACCGCAGCGCCCTCGACCTCTTCGGATGCTCCAGGGAAGACGCCTCAAGCCTGAACATGAAGGACATCATGCCGCGCCTGGAGTGGCGCCGGTTCCGGCGGCTGATAGAGAGGCACGGCTTCATCCGCAACTTCGGGGCCAGCCTGCGGCGGTGCGACGGCAAAACCCTCGACTGCCTCCTGACCTTCGATATGCGCCGGGACAGCCTGGGCGGCATTGCCGGGTACGAGGGCAGCATTCGCGACATAACCGAGTACAAGCGTCTTCAGGAGAACCTTCGCCTGTACATGAACGAGGTCACCAGGGCGCAGGAGAACGAGAGGCTGCGGCTTTCGCGCGAGCTGCATGACGGAGCACTCCAGGGCCTCCTGGCCTTGAAACTGAACGTCGAAGAGGCCATCGCAGCGGAACGCCAGCCCTACGAACACCGCATCAGGCACCTGGAGGGCATCAAGGACAAGAAGGTCACCG
>CAYPDY010000006.1:0-10201 GCA_964409515.1 uncultured Dehalococcoidia bacterium | reverse complement strand
TCGTAGGCATCAAGGACACGACCTGCACCCTCGAGGGCATCAAGGACAAGATCGGCCGGGTGGCCGAGGAGCTGATCTGGATGAGTCACTCACTACGTCCGAGCGTGCTGGACCATCTCGGGCTCGTTCCGGCGGTCCAGGCGCTGGCGAGGGACGTCGCTGATACGGCCAGGATAGAGACCGAAGTGAGGATGAAGGGCAAGCTGAGGCGGCTGTCTCCGGATGTGGAGCTGGGCCTCTTCCGTATCATCCAGGAGGCCCTCACCAACATCCGGAAGCACTCCGGGGCAACGCGGGCCGCGGTCACCATCGTCTTCACCGCCAAGGCCGTGCGGGTGAGTGTCACCGACAACGGCAAGGGATTTGCACTCCCGAAGGTGCTTGGCGACCTGGCCGGCTCGGGGAAGCTGGGGCTGGTGGGGATGCAGGAGCGGGCCCAGCTAATCAAAGGCAACCTGGCGGTTCAATCCGAAATCGGTGCCGGAACAACTGTCAGAGTTGAGGTTGGCGACCTACCGGCCCTTCCAGACCGGCTTCCGCTTCTCCACGAAAGCCCTTGATCCTTCCTTCGCGTCCTCGGTCAGGGCTATCCAACTGCTGATCTCCGTCTCAAGGCGCAGGCCTTCAACCAGGCTCATTTCGATGCCGCGGTAGGCCAGCTCCTTGGTCGCCCCGACGGCCACGGGGCCATTCTGACAGATCCGTTCGGCCAGCGCCGTGGCCTCGGCCATGAGGCCATCCAGCGGCACCACCCTGTTGACCAGCCCGCACCTGAGCGCCTCCTGGGCGTCCATGAAATCGCCCGTGAACAGCATCTCCAGGGCCCGGCCGAAAGGCATGAGCCGGATTATCTTCTGAGTGCCGCTGTTTCCGGGGATGACCCCCTGCCTCACCTCGGCCAGGCCCAGCCGGGCGGTGTCCGAGGCAATGCGGATATCGCAGGCCATGGCCAGCTCCAGTCCGGTCCCCGTGCAGATCCCGTTGATGGCAGCGATGACCGGCTTCCAGACCGGCATGCCGCGCATGGGGCTGCTCTCCGGCACCGGCTGGCCGACGCGCTTGTCAGGGGGCTGGCTGAGCCACTCGGAGAGCTCCTTGAGGTCATTGCCGGCACAGAAGGCCTTCTTCCCCGCGCCGGTGATGACGGCGGCCCAGAGGCCCGAGTCATCCCGGAAGTCCTTCCACGCCGCGAGCAATCCGGCCCAGGCCTCGGCATTCATGGCGTTGTGGGTCTCGGGGCGATTGATGGTCATGTAGGCCACCCGGCCCCTTTTCTCATAGATGAAGGCGGGCATCTCTTCTCTTCTCCTCAGGCGGGATCACTTCGCGCTGTCCTGCTCCCGCCAGACTCCGTCAACGAGCACCTTCTTCTTGCCCTCCTTAAGCCGGGCGCCCCTGAAGGTGCGTATGTAGTCATCCGGCAGAGTAACGCCGGCCTGGGTAGCGTACTTGATCATCCTGGTGATCTCGACGACCTTGGTGGCCACGCTCTGCACCCGGGCCATTCCGGCCTTGTCGTCCAGCACCCCGTGCTCCAGGTAGGCCGGCCGTTCCCCGAACGCCGCTTTGCTGGCGATGGCATAGCCTCGGGCCACCACGAAGCCCGCTCCGCGGCCCGCCACCTCCAGGTCCTCCAGGGCCCGTTCCATGCCCATCCCCAGGAAGCCGACGCTGAGCGTTCCCGAGACCTTGTTCCGGAAGCTGTAGGTGAAAAACTGGTAGTAGCGCCACCGCGACAGCAGAATGGGCCAGATCGGCGCCGCCCCGATGTTCCAGACCGGGGTGCCCAGGATGAGCCCGTCCGCGGCGATCATCCTCTCGAAGATGAGGTGTGCGTCGTCCTTGACCTTGCACGGTGACCTGTTCTCGATGCACCACTGGCAGTGCTGGCACGTGGCGATCTTCTTGTCGGCCAGGGTGATGAACTCCGTCTCCACACCCGGTATCCCTTGCACCGACGCCAGGGCCGACTGCACCATGGTGTCGCAGTTGCCGCCCTTGATGGGTGTTCCCGATATGCCGAGTATCCGTACCTTAACTTCTATCATCAATCAACCCTCAACTCACTGCTTCACGGCCGGGGGGAGCTTGGGCGGGGCCAGGTAGTTCAGCTCACAGGCCAGCGCCGCCATGGGGCACGGCTGCCCCAGTTCGTGGGCTATCTGCAGGGCGTAGCTCAGGTCCTTGGATCCAACGTGGTAGCTGGGCGGCGGGGGATCGGTGAACATCGACTTGATCCACTGCCAGTTCTGCACCATGAAGCTGTTGGCGGAGCCGTTCTTCATGTGATTGACCAGCATCTCTTCGGTGGCGCCGTTCCTCATGCCCCAGGCGATGGCCTCATAGGCCACGCGGGCGTTGATGATGGCCGCCATGTTGTTCACCAGCTTCACTATCTGCCCTGTACCGAGAGCGCCGCAGTAGGTGATCTTCCCCAGCCTCTCCAGCACCTGGCGGTATTTCTCCAGCGCCTCCTGGTCACCGCCGGCGCTGATGCCCAGGGTGCCGGCCTCGGCCCCCATGCGCGCGCCGACTACCGGCGCATCAAGCACATCGACGCCCTTCGGACCGGCAGCCGCGGCCACCTTCTTGCAGAAGTCGGGGGAGAAGGTGCCCATGAGTAGGATCCCGTCGCCCTTCTTGACCCCTTCCAGGAGGCCGTCCCGCCCGAATATGACCTCCTCCGCCTGCTTGTCATTCTGCACCTGGATAATGGTCACCTCCGCGGCATGGGCCACCTCCCTCGGCGTCTTGGCCTCCCTGGCGCCCAGCGCCACCATTTCCTCCACCGGCTGGCGTCTGCGGTGACCGCAGACGATGGTCTCGAATCCGCCGGCTAAAATGCGTTTGGCCATGGGCAGTCCGATGTCCCCCAGGCCGATGAATCCTACCTTCTTCATCTTGTCCAAGCTGTCCTCCCTCCTTCCCACAGGCTCAGGTTTGATTCTAGTTGGCGCTCCATGGCACCAACAATCCACCAAAAGGAGGATTGGGCGAAACCAAGCTGCCCCGGTCCGCTACGCTGAATGCGCGCCATACCAGCCGAAAACACCTAGTTACCCGGCTGGAATGTGTATGGCCTGCCGCCCGGGTCAGACGGTAGAATCATGGGGACGCGCCGCGCCGGGCTCCGAGGCCGGCAGCGTATGCGCGGCCAGGAGGTGAGCCATGGCGGGAAGAGTCAATCTCCGGGAGACCACAGCTCCGTACCAGGAGCTGATCGGCTGGGAGTACCGTGAGGCCGAGAACGGGTCCTGTGACAGCGCCCTTGAGGTCAGGGACGAGCTGATGAACTCCAGGCAGGCCTTGAAATCCCTGCATGGCGGAGCCATATACTCGCTGGCGGACGGCGCCATGGGCGGAGCGCTCTACTCCGCGCTGAGCGAAAAGGAATGGGCCACTACCGTGGGAATGAACATCGCGTATTTCAGGTCGGTAGCCTCCGGCACCCTCTCCTGCAGCGCCAGGATCATACATAGAGGCGACAGGCTGGCCACCCTCGAAGCCGAGATCAGGAGTGACGGGAATCTGGTCGCCAAGGCGACCGGTACCTGGTACATATTCAAACTCACCGGCCCTGTCGAGCCGGCCTGAGTCCGGCGAGAGGCGCTGCCGGTGCCGCTCGGTGAGGCGGCGGCACTTTCGCGCCTGGGCTGCCCGCAGCATGTGCGATCATGGAAAGCCGTCAATCCTACTCTTGACGAACTTCTCGGTCTCCTTGTCCATGAAGTACACGAAGCAGCCCTTCATTCCCCTAGTCAGCAGCACCCTGTATGTGTTCTTGACGAGATCCAGAAACTGTCCTTTTGCCCTCTTGACGACCTGGTCGCTAGAGTTCTCAGGGTGCCCCACCCATGACCGCCTGTCGAAGTCATAGGTGAGATCGTTGCCGAATATGACTCCAACGTAGTCGAACTCGAATCCCTGTGCGGTGTACACACACCCTACCTGATTGATCCCATTCGGGTCATATGCCCAGAGAGAAGCCTTGGGAATGCCCGGAGCCAGTTTCCTGGCTTCAGGCCTCGCATCCCAGGGCCTCCTGAAATCCCCAATCACGACGTCGTCCCTCAGAGTCCCGTCAGGGTTGGGATCAGACCAGTCCCAGCAGAACCCTGCTGTCACCCTCCCGGTATTTCCCTCTTTGACCTTCGCCATGATGGCAGCCTCAAGCGCCACCGGGCTGTCAAGGACCTCGAAGTCGAATTCTTCAGTCACGTCCCAGAGGACATTCGCGGTGCGCTCAATGCCCAGCGTATTGTTGATCCACGCCACGAAAGCGTCCGACCCACTGCATCTAAACTGGGTCTCCAGTTCGTATTCGTGGATTGCGCACTGGTTCTTCTGGGCGAACTGCTTGATGTAGGCTACGGATCCGATCTCATTGGGCCTCACTACTTGCCTGTCATCTATGAGGAACACAGCAACCCTGGATGCACTGACCAACTCCGCAATCTGCGGCATCCCAGACCTCTGATGCTTCGGGGTGAATCTGCTCTCACTGGTCTGTCTGATTCTATGTGACTCGTCACATATGAGGACATCAACGCAGTCGCTCTCTGCGTCTGAGTAGCTGTTGAAGTACTTGAACTGAACTGACCCTCTGGTTCCTATGATCTTCCTAAGTGTCTCAGTGAAAGCCCTCGATCCCGTGCAGTAGTGGGCGTTGTAGCCCTGCAGAAGAAGGTCGGCCATCAAGTTGATGGCGATCACCGACTTGCCCGTTCCTGGTCCGCCCTTGATCACCAGCACAGCCTTCCGCTTGTTGTGGTAACTCTCCCTGGCACAGCTGAAGACCTTGTCGTAGACCACAAGCTGTTCGTCCAGGAGGACGTACTCGGGGTTCCCCTTGATCAAGTTGCCGACGTGGTCCATCAACTTCTTGCTTGGCCTGCACTTGCTCTGCTCAATTTCCCTTAGCACATCCGTCCCCTCACCGGCCCGGAGGTTGCCCGTAAGAAACTCCTCCAGTTTCAGAACGTCGTCCGCTGTGAAGAGCGGGAAGTCACTGAGGCTGTCGATGAACTTCGGCGAGAAGATCACGTCCTCGGCGCAGTACTGGTAGTTGTGCAAGTAGGAGCACGCGTTCAGCAATACAGAATCCGTGCCGTAGAAGGCCGTGTGCGTATCCTCCAGGTACCTCTTGTACTGTCCGACCTGGACCGAAGGATGAAGGACCTCGCGCTCAGCCCCTCCTACCCAGGTGAGAATCTCATTCTGGCCTGAGGCTTCCCGGCACTTGTCCCACTGCTTGAGCTCCACTATGACAGCGTTCTTGCGCTTCAGTTCATCCTTGCCACATATGAGACAATCGAGCCGCTTCGAGGCCAACGGCAATTGGTATTCAAGCATGACCCCATGATCCAAGAGGTCAGCGTGTTGGAAGACCTGGGAGATTGCCCTGAGGGAATTCCTCCAGGAGTTGATCTCCTGAGGTGAAGGGTGGTGCCGGAAGTGCGCGAAGAAAGCACTCTTGAGTTTCTCCGCGATCTGGTTGAGCACGGTATCCTCGATGAACTGGGTCGAGGTGCCGGAGTACAGCCTCATGACTACAGGTCCTTGTACTTCCTGTAATTGCCCTTAATTCGGTCCACAGGGTACTTGCCCTCGTTCTTGGCGATCTTGTGCAAGATTGCCTGTCCGATGTCTATGTCCAGGACATTGGCCAGGCTGACGCAGTAGATCATGACGTCCGCCAGCTCATCCTTCAGCTTCTGCATCTTGCCCGAGTCTCCAGTAACCGTGCCTACCTCCGCATCCTTGACCCACTGGAAGATCTCCACCAGTTCCGCGGCTTCGATGGTGATCGAGACAGCGACGTCTTTGGGATTGTGATACTTTGCCCAGTCTCTGTCATCAACGAACTTCTTGACTCTATCCTTCAGCGCTGCGATGGTGGTGCTGTCATCAGTTGCCATTACTCTGTCCTTCCTAGATGCCGAGAGGCTCTCTCTTCACCTTCCTTGCTACATGGAGTGTCGCAGACACACGGGCAGATTCTAGCACTGTCGCCATTTCATTCATACCTCGTCTGGCGACGCAATGACAGTGTGCTACCGGAAGAGACAACGCGGGTCCTCAAGCATCCTGCTCGGAGAACCGGGCGCCTGCCTTCGCCGCTCATCAAGACATGCTGCCAAAGGGCAATCCGCGGAGTTCAAGGCGTACTGTTCGCCCGCCATGGAACAGCTCAGCACAAGAGCGATCGCGGCCCCGTTCCTTCAGCATAGAGTATGTCGTCCGGCGGAGAGGGTAGACCAGCGTCGCAGTGACTTCTTCTGCCTCGTAGAGGGACGCGTAGGCAAGGATCTGGTGAAGGTCGGCTCGATGAGCTTCACGTGTCTCATCCTCAAACCGACGCCATCCTGACTCTTCTACTTCAGCCAGGTGCGCCTTGTACTTGGCGTCGACCACTTGGACTGATCTTCCTCCTGTGACCACAATGTCCGGCACAAGGTGTCCAAGCGTGCGATGTGTTGGATCAGACCAGTGCAGAGGAAACAGGGTCTGGCCAAGTCGACCGACCTTCACTTGACCTCCGGTGTCAGCTGCCTCCCTCCTGTAGACGCTCTCAACATAGCTTTCCCAGAGTGTCTCCAGCGGAAGCATCCAGGCAAGACCGTCGCGCTCACTGCCTCCTCCAAGTCCTCGCTCATCGACTATCCAGGCGATGGCCTCAATACCCCGAAGAAGGGCATCTCCTAGGACTCGGTTGCCCATCACCCGCCTGTCCAGCTGTTCTTTCCGCGGCATCACGCCCGTGACATCGGCCAGTGAGTCCAGGAGACGCACGGCCAGTGCCGCGAGACTGAGCGCTACGACATCAGCACCCCCAGAGCTGAGGAGGTCAAGGTGGATGCGCTCGAGAGCCCACTTCACATGCCGCCGCAGTATCGGGTCCGTTGAGAGATCGGGAAATCGGCACGGGAGATGATGCCATGCACCCCTGGCGAAAGGACCGCTCAGGTACCTCCCCCAAACCACACTGCCACGCGGTTGAAGGAGAACCTCTTCTGCTTGGCGGTACCCCGGGCTCAGAGATCTGAGCAATGCCTCCAACCGGGCCAGGACGGGACCGGCAAGTACCCACGGCGGGACCTCTCTGGCACTTCCTGGGACAAGCGGTGACTCCAAGAACTCAGGAGCAGCATGCCAACCTGTCTCGTGCAGTATCTGGCCCACACCAGTCCATCCAAACCGTGGTTTCACGATCAGGCCGCCTTCAACTTGCCCAGTCATGCCGGAGCGCAGCGGCACAGCTCCTGAACGCCCACCAGGAACCAGTCTGATCGCGGCACCGTTGGCACCACTAGTGACCTGCGGCTGGACGTCTAGGGCGCGGAAGGCCTCCGAATTGAATCGCAGGAAAGTCTCTGCATACGGCCCCCAGTCGCCGGTTCGCTGCAGCGGCGCGAATCTAGTTGCCGGGACCGTGACCGGCGGGCCATGGTCCGTGCCGATCAGCAGCGGCTTTCCCTCCGCAACGCGACCGGGTCGCCACTTGGGCTGGCTACGGACTGCGCGAGAACGCGACTTCATGGCCGTCACTTCGCCGAGTCCTCTATAGCGTCGCGAACAGCATGCAACTCCGTGGTAGCTGGGCCAAGGTAGCCCTCTCTCAGATACTCGTCCAGCAATGGTATGAGCTCATACCGAAGGCGCCTCCTCAGCTCGTTCTCGTCCTTTGCCAAGAAGTACGAATGGCCAGGCAGGAGGTTCAAGGTCTCTGATGGGGCATGCTCCACAAACACATCGCATATTCGGTCATATAGCTTGGTGGCCAAGTCGATTCCTTGACTAGCGACAACCCGCCTATCGGGCATCACCTTGACGAAAGAAAAGCGCCGGCGAATCGCAAGGTCGAGGCTGGCAATACTCCGGTCTGCGGTGTTCATGGTTCCCAGTACGTACAGGTTCTTCGGGAGACTCAACCCCGTCTGGCCATCAATAGGGTGCGCCAATTCCACCGTGCGCTGCCCGATGTTGTCTGGCTCAAAGAGGTAAATCCCCTCCCCAAGGATCTTGCCCAGGTCCGCACGGTTGATCTCATCTATGATCAGGAGATATGGCCCACCAGTTGCCTGCTTGGCGGCCTTGTGAAGCCATCCAGATCGGACTTCGAACCTCAGAGTCTCGCCCTGGCTGATATCCGGGGACAAGCCAACAACAAAATCCTCGTATGTGACAGCCGGGTGGAATTGGATCGTCATGCCGCTTCCTCCGAAGTGCAGCTGGCGCACCCGCTCGGCGAGGCGTGTCTTACCTGTGCCAGGCGGCCCCTCGAGGATGACGAAATGACGGGCCTTGAGTAGATCGTACACTTGCTCTTCTGTAACGTTGGGGAACAGGTCTTGCCGCAGACCCCCCAGGAACTCATCCCGCTCATCCGTACGCGCGGACATGGTTATCCATCCACGTTCATGAGAATAGAGATCGAAGAAGGCCTGCACTACCTCCCGCGCCGTCTCTGGCCTCTCTTCCCTGCGGACGAGCGCCATGCAGTACATCTCGTGGCCATAGCGTCTCAGCGCGCTTTCGAACCCCGGAAACCTCTCCACGGTGGCCCTGGGCACGATGACGCCGAGATTGGCCGGGTCTGGCTTGGACCATGCCTCGATACCTTTGGCCGCCAACAGCCGCCGCAGGGCGGCAGCTCGGCGCCTGTGCCCGGGGCGAGTCAGAATACCTTCATCGGGAGACAGGCCGCGGGTCCCAACTCCGAGGCCGATGATGCTGCCGTGCTCCTTGGTGGGAAACCAGACAACGCTCGTGCCGCCGTATGGCCCCGATTCGGGGTTGTCGGGATTGATGAGCCCTGCAAAGGGAACTGCCTCATCCGTGCCCTCACCACTCCCCAGCTTGAGCGCGTCACGGACTCCACTTCTTGAGAGATGACGCCTGTGGTAGCGCTCGCCAAAGAGCGTTTCCAGCAATGGACGCGCAGCCATGTCATCGCCGGGGCGTCCCCGTCTGATGAATTCAGCGAGCTCTCCTATGCTATCGCTCATAGCCCTCCTTCAGCAGCAAGATGGATCACGCGGTCTGACGGCAAACATGCCTCACCGCCAGCCGCAGACGACCGAATGGTATCAGATATGGTTCGGTCTAGCCAGGGATGGGTTGATTCGCAGGAGGACCGTGAATGCCTTCAGTCGGGCAGAAGGATGGAGATTTGTGATGAGTATCTGGATCGCTGAGACCCAGCGGCGAGGTATCTGCCTCACAATCGTTCGTGTCATTTGACTCCGACAATGTGAAAGGCAAGGAAACATGGCTTTCTTGAAGGGCTGGATCGCAGAACAGGCGATAGCCAATGTACAAAGGTTCACACTCGATTGCCGCGATTACCACTGCTTCTCTGATCTCCTAGTGAAGATCAATATCAGGTATACGCAAATAGACCACGTCATTGTCTCGAAACATGGCATCTTTGTGGTCGAGACCAAGAACCGGGCGGGCTGGATATACGGAGGGCCAGAGGATAGATTTTGGACACAGGTTGTCTTCAACACCAAGGCGCGATTCCAGAACCCTCTACGGCAAAATTACTTGCATACCAGAAGCATAGCGGAGTTCTGTGGGATTGATCATGGCAAGATTCACTCTGTGATCGTCTTTTGGGGTGATTGCCAGTTCAAGACTCGAATGCCTGAGAACGTAGTAAAAGCACGCAACTACGTCCGTTACATAAAGAGCAAGAGGCAAATCCTGCTTAGCGATGCCGAAGTCGCTAGCGTCTGCAGCCGCTTGAGTACTCTGACGGGCGGTGTTCCCATCCTGACCAGTGTACTGCACGCGCAGAAGATCAAGAATCAACGCAATCGACATGATATATGCCCCAGGTGTGGAGGTAGGCTCCTGGTACGCACATCTCGAAGAGGAAACGCGCCTGGGCGGAGGTTCATCGGCTGCGTGAGCTATCCCAAATGCCGATTCGTGAGATGGCTATGAAGGTGAGACTGTCTTCTTGAGCCGCACAAGGCAACCTCCTAGCTAAAATGCTGCTCTTTCTGACCGACCATACGAGTCAACTGCCCGTTGAATCCGCGTCTGTCCGCCATCCCATTGGACCAAATGACAACAGGCCGTTTCACGGTATCATATACGCATGAGCTTCTCTGAGAGTACCTATTATGGGGAAGAGTTTTCCAGGCTCTCTCTGGAGAAAGAGAGCATCAAATCCAAGCGCTTTGAGGAGTGT
>CAYPDY010000005.1:0-39651 GCA_964409515.1 uncultured Dehalococcoidia bacterium | reverse complement strand
GGTGACCCTGACCAGCGGTTTCACGGTCGACCAGGCCCCGCCGGTGGTAGGAGCAGTGATACCCGGTCAGGGCCTCCAGGGGCAGACGGAGAATGTGACGATCACCGGCACGCACCTGACCGGTGCCACCTCAGTGGACTTCGGGCCGGGCATCACCGTAAACAGCTTTGCGGTCACCGCCGCGTCCACCCCCGAGGTGCAGATTGGCACCGGGACCGGGACGCAGACCTACCCATTCCATACTTTCTATGATGACACACGAACACAGTCGATCCTGCTGGCCAGCGAAATCGGGCAGCCGGGACAGATCCAGAAACTGAGACTGTACTGTTCAACGAGGCCGGGACAGACCCTGACCCACTTCTACATCCGCATGCAGCACACCGCCATGAGCTCGTTCTCGTCCACCGGCTTCGTGAACAGCGGGTGGACCACCGCCCTTCATGCCACCGGCGTGAACGTTTCCTCCTGGAGCGTGCCGGGGTGGGTGGAGTTCGAGTTGGCCACCCCGTTTGACTACAACGGGGTCGACAACCTGCTGATCGACTACTGCGTCGACAACAGCTACTACACGTCAAACGGTTACTGCTATTCCACGACCGCCACCAACAGGACGCTGTACTACCATGCCGACCTGGGCAGCACCGACCTGCTCAACCGGGCCACGGGGAATCTGGGGAGCTGGTACAACAACGTGGTCCTGGTCATGTATGCAGACACCATAGAGGCCAACATCACCGTCAGCGGGGCGGCGACGCCGGGTTACAGGGATGTCTCGGTGACCACTCCGGAGGGTACCGACACAGCGGTCAACGGCTTCGTGGTCCTGGGCATACCCACCATAAGCTCGCTCAGCCCAAGCCAGGCGACCCAGGGACAGTCAGCGAACGTCATCATCACGGGGGCTAACTTCTTCGGGGCGACGGCCGTCGACTTCGGCGGAGGGATAACCGTCAACAGCTTCACCGTGGACAGCGCCACCCAGATAACGGCCAGTATCACCGTCGGCAGTTCGGCCACACCGGGCGTCAGGGATGTTTCGGTGACCAATGCCGCCGGCACGGCGACCCTGGCCGGCGGCTTCACGGTCAACCAGGCGCCGCCGAACCTGGCCTCGGTCAACCCTGACCAGGGGGTGCAGGGCCAGACGCTGGACGTCACCCTTACCGGCACCTCTTTCACGGGGGCCACGTCGGTGAGCTTCGGCGCGGACATCACTGTCAACAGCTACACTGTGGACGGCAATACGCAGGTAACGGCCAGCATCACCATCGGCGGGTCTGACGCGCCGGGGCTCAGGGATGTCTCGCTGACTACCCCGGGTGGCACGGACACGCTGACCAACGGCTTCACGGTCCTGGGCATCCCCGCCGTAACCCTGGCCAACCCGAACCAGGGCGTTCAAGGCCAGACCCTCAACGTTACCATTTCGGGCAGCAACTTCACCGGGGCAACCTCGGTGGGCTTCGACGACAACATCACGGTCAACAGCTTCACTGTGGACAGCGCCACCCAGATCACGGCCAATATCAGCATCGATGCCGGGGCGCCCGCAGGCATGAGAGACGTGTCGGTGACCGCGCCCGGCGGCACGGCCACCCTGACCAACGGCTTCATCGTGGTAGCCCTCCCCACCCTGGCGTCGGTCCTCCCCGCCGAGGCGGACCAGGGACAGACACTGAGCGTCACTCTGACGGGAACGGACCTGCTGGGAGTGACGACCGTGGGGTTCGGCGCGGGCATAACCGTCAACAGCTTCACCGTTGACAACGCCACCCAGATAACGGCCAGCATCGCCGTCAGCGGTTCTGCCACGATAGGCACCAGGGATGTCTCGGTGACCAACGCCGCGGGGACGGCTACCATGACCGGCGGTTTCACGGTCAACCAGGCGCCGCCGGCGATAGCATCGGTGGTCCCCGGCCAGGGCATCCAGGGGCAGACCGAGAACGTTACCATCACCGGCAGCTACTTCACCGGCACCACCTCGGTGAGCTTCGGCGACAACGTCACCGTCAACAGCTTCACGGTGGACAGCGACACCCAGATAACGGCCAATGTCACCATCGACGGGGCGGCGCCGGCAGGCTACCGGGACGTCTCGGTCACCACGCCTGAGGGTACCGACACAGAGGTCAATGGCTTCCTGGTGGTGGTCCTGCCCGGCCTTAGCTCGGTCAACCCGAGCGAGGCAGTTCAGGGGCAGGCCCTGAGCGTCGCCGTCACCGGCACGGACCTGCTGGGAGTGACGACCGTGGGCTTCGGCCCGGGGATTACCGTCAACAGCTTCACCGTGGACAACGCCACCCAGATAACGGCCAGTATCAGCATCGACGGGTCGGCCGCGCTGGGCGCCAGGGATGTCTCAGTGACCAACGCCGCAGGGACGGCTACACTGACCGGCGGTTTCACCGTCAACCAGGCGCCGCCGGCGATAGCATCGGTGAGCCCCGCCCAGGGCATAGTGGGGCAGACGGACAACGTGACCATCGCCGGCAGCTACTTCACGGGCGCCACCGTGGTGAGCTTCGGCGACAACGTCACCGTCAACAGCTTCACCGTGGACAACGACACGCAGATAACGGTCGGTATCACCATCGACGCGGCCGCAGTGGCGGGGTACCGGGATGTCTCGGTGACCACTGCTGCGGGTACCGACACGGAGGCCAACGGCTACCTGGTCGTGGGCGTTCCTGCCGTGGTCTCGGTCAGCCCGGGCCAGGCGGTCCAGGGACAGACCATCGGGGTTACCATCACGGGCACCGGCTTCCTTGGTGCCACGAATGTGGGCTTCGGCCTGGGGATAACCGTCAACAGCTTCACCGTGGACAACGCCACCCAGATAACGGCCAGCGTCACGGTCGGCGGTTCAGCCGCGCCGGGCGCCAGGGACGTTTCGGTGACCAATGCCGCAGGCACGGCCATCCTGAGCGGCGGATTCAGGGTCAACCAGGCGCCGCCCACCATAAGCTCGGTCAGTCCCAAGCAGGGACTGCAGGGCCAGACGCTCAGCGTAACCGTCTGGGGCGGCTACTTCACGGGCGCCACCGCAGTGAGCTTCGGCCCGGACACGGTTGTCAACAGCTACATGGTCAACAACTCGGGTCAGATCACGGCCAGCATCACCATCGGCGGCTCAGCCGCACCGGGGCCGAGGAGTGTCACGGTGACCACCGCGGCGGGCACGGCTACCCTGCCCAACGGCTTCACGGTCGTGGGACTGCCGGCTGTCATCTCCATCAGCCCGAGCCAGGCGGCTCAAGGAGAGACGGTCAGCGTGACCATTACGGGCACCAGTCTCCTGGGAGCGACGGCTGTGAGCTTCGGCCCGGGGATAACCGTCAACAGCTTCACGGTGGACAGCAACACTCAGATCACAGCCAGCATCACCGTCAGCGGCTCGGCAGCCGCAGGCGCCATTGAGGTCTCGGTAACCACCCCGGCGGGCACCGGGAGCCTGGCCAACGGTTTCACCGTTGCCGTCCCGTCGTCTCCCGACACTGGGTCGGCCACTCCGGACTCCGGGGCGCAGGGAGCCAGTCTTGAGGTGGTAATAACCGGTGCCGGCTTCACGGGCGCCACCGACGTCAACTTCGGCGAAGGGGTGACAGTGGAAAGCTTCACCGTCGACAGCCCAACGCAGATCACCGCCCGGGTAAGGGTGGCCCCCAACGCCGCGCCGGGCATGAGGGACGTGTCGGTCGTCACGCCTGACGGAACCGTCACCCTGTCCGATGTGTTCGAGGTTCAGACAGAGGCGGGCTCAGGAGGAAGCGGGGTTCCGGTGTTCGTCTGGGTGCTCATAGGGCTCATAGCCGCAGCCGGGATACTGCTGCTGGGCTTCCTGATCAAGAGACGCAAGAAGCAGGAGGTGGCCGGCTGACAGCGGCGGCCGCACCCATGCCGCCCGGAGCGGGTCACAGAGAGAGAGAATCGGCAGGGGTCACCCCCCTGCCGATTCTTCATTACTCAGGGGGCCTGTTGTTCAGGAAGATCAGCTCGTTGGTCATGCGCACTGTGGCGTCGATCTTCTGGCCCAGCACCTCCAGGCTGGCTGCGCAGTCGCAGATGTAGCGAACATAGCCGGACCGCGGCGGGAAGAGCCATTTGCCCAGGGGCGCGGTCGGCTTCATGGTCAGCCGTCCCTTTATGGTGTCGGTGTCAATGGTCATGACCAGGGTGCGATAGTAGTCAATACCGGTGGCCGGGTCCGTTTCGATTTCGGCCACGTCCGTGTAGATGCCGTCCGTCAAATGGTCGACCAGCCTGTCCCCCTCCATCACCACCAGCCTCTTGTGCCTGCCCGCGCCTAGCTCCGGCCTCAGCTGGCCGTCCCAGTAGACCAGCGTGTGCTGGGGCAGGTGGATTCTCCCCCAGTACCAGTAGTCAAAGATATGCCCATCCTCAAAGAGCCCGTCCACCAGGTGCACCGAGCCCCACTGGTGATCATGGTAACCAAGGCCGCTCAAGGGGATCTTCTTGCCGGCCAGGGTCAGTGTCCCGGCAACCCTGGCGCGGGGCATGCTGATGACCCAACCCATGTACGTGCCGGTGGCCGGCGGCCGGTCCCGGCCGATGAAGCAGCCGTCCGGAGGCTCCATCACCCCCTGGGTGAGGCTTTCGAATGCGAGATCCAGCTTCGCGTCAGCGTGCTCAAAGTGGAGCTCGAACTTGGGCCATTCGCCGCGTACATAGTTGCCGCCGGCGGTGACATCGCAGTGGTCATGCGCCACGGACACATCCTTCTTCTCGAAGGATGCCTCAAACATAGTGTAGCTTCCGTCCGGATGGGATACCTCGAGGGAAATACTGCCGTATGGCGCCCGTATGCTGGGGGTGACCGGCATCAACCATATGGTGACGATGGAGTACCCATTGTCGGAGATGGCATCAAAGTACCACCACTCCCACGGGTCCCTGGCGTACTTCTGATCGTGGGCACCGTAGTCCGCCCTCCTGGGCTTGAACAGGTCCGGGTCCTTCGGCATCTTCTGGCCTCCAATCTCGTTCACAGACGGCCCGCCGCTCCCCGGATCAGAGGCCCAGTGCCGCGGCGATCTTCTCCAGGTGCAGACCGGTGTTGCCGCCGGTGAAGGCGGCCTCCCTGACCCGGCGGTAGTAGAAACCGAGGTCGCAGTCCTCGGTGAAGCCGATGGCCCCGTGAGCGGTCATGCCCTCAATGCACATCTTTTCGTAGGCCTCCGCCGCCCTGGCCTTGGCCGCCGAGATGTGGATCTGGGACGGTTTCCCCTGCTCGATCTCCCAGGCCGCCTGGTAGAGCAGGTAGCCGACGGCGTCGACGTCGATGACCATGTCGGCCAGTTTCGACTGAACAGCCTGGAAGGAACCGACGGGACGGTCAAACTGGACCCTGTCCTTGACATAAGCGCTGGTCATGTCCAGCACCGCCTGGCAGGCGCCGGACATCTCGGCGGATTTCAGAACGGCCGCCCGCTGCAGGATGAAGTCCACGATCTCCCAGCCCTTCCCGGGGCTTCCCAGGACGCCGCTCTCAGGCACGCTGACGTTTTCGAAGGTGACCTGGAACTGCCGGTCGCCGGCCATAGTCGGAATCCGGTCGATCTTGATGCCCGGGTTCCCGGTTTCCACGATGAATACCGTAATGCCGCCGGCAGCACTCGACTTGCCGGTCCTGGCCGCCACCAGCATGTAGTTGGCCACGTGAGCGTCAGCGACGAAGACCTTGGCGCCGCTGAGAACATAGCCGCCGCCCCGGGCGGCCGCGGTCAGCCTGATCTCCGCGGGGCTGTAGCTGGCTGATTCCTCGATGAGGGCCAGGGTCCAGACCTCCTCGCCCCGGGCGATCGCCGGCAGGAAGCGGGACTTCTGCTCGGCGGTGCCGAACTCCAGCAGGGCCAGTGAGCAGTGGGCCACGGTCGAAAAGAACGGCCCGGGGGCGATGTTGCGGCCCATCTCCTCGAAGAGAATGACCAGGTCCAGGAACCCCGCTTCGGTGCCCTCGTACTCCGCGGGGAGGACCAGGCCCTGCCAGCCCAGCTGGGCCATGTCCCGCCAGACCCTGGCATCATAGCCGGTGTCTTCCTTGTATACCGCCCTTACCTTGGTCTTGGGATACTCCCTGGCCAGGAACTCCCTGGCGGTGGTTCGAAGCATGACCTGCTGCTCAGAGAAACCAAAGTCCATCGTCCTCTCCTCAGCTCCTTAATACGACTTGGGCAGTCCCAGCTTGAACTGGGCGATAACGCTCTTCTCGACCTCGGAGGTGCCGGCCGCGATCTGGCCCCCGGGGAAGCCCAGGTACCAGCCCTGGATATCACCGTTGTACCTGGCCAGCAGCTTGGCGCCCGGGTCTATCTGGGAATAGGCCCCCAGTATCTCCGCCCCGGTGAGGGCCATGCGCTGTCCCAGGTGGTCCGCCAGCAGCTTGTTGCGCGATGCCTCGTATATGGGCATCCCCCCCTGGGCGATCAGCCAGGTTATCTGGAAGGCGAACAGCCTGAGGCATTCCAGGTCTATGGCGATGTTGGCCAGCTGATTGCGGACACTGGTGTTCTGGGCCAGGGGCCGGCCGTCGTGCTGACCGCTCCGGACACACTCCACCAGTTCTTCAACCAGCCTCCTGCTGTAACCGTAGATGCACGGGGCGAAGCTGCGTCTCTCGTAGACCAGCGCCTGCATCAGGTGGTACCAGCCCTGGTTTTCGGTCCCCACGAGGTTGGCCGCCGGGACCTCGACATTGTCGAAGAACACCTCGTTGAAATGGTGTTTGCCGTAGAAGTTGAGCAGGGGCCTGACGGTGATGCCGGGGCTCTTCATATCCACGATGATCAGCGAAAGGCCGTGGTGCTTCTTCTCCGTCATGGGTTTGGTCCTGGCGAGAAGCCAGCACCACCTGGCGTGATGTGCCTGGCTGGTCCAGACCTTCTGCCCGTTGATGACGTACTTGTCGCCGGTCTTGACGGCCTTGGTCTGGAGATTGGCCAGGTCGGACCCGGCGTTCGGCTCGCTGTAGCCCGTGCACCACACGCCGTCCTTCTCCCCGGAGGCAATCATGGGAATGTACTTCTTCTTCTGCTCCTCGGTGCCCAGAGACATGAGAACCGGCCCGACCCACTGAATACCGCTCACCCCCATCCAGACCCCCGGAATCCCGTGGTAGTGCGTCTCTATTTCGTACACGGTCTGTTCGAAGTAGCCGGCCCCTCCCCCCCCATATTCCTTTGGCCAGCTCATGGTCAGCCACCCCCTCTGGGCCAGCTTCTTGGACATGGCCATCTCAAACTCGAAGTTCGGGTACTCCTGCTCGATCGAAACCGACCGAACGAAGTCCGCCGGCAGCTCCTTCCTGGCGAACTCGGCGATCTCCCTCTGCAGTTTCTGTGAAGCCGAATCCAGCGTGAAGTCCATCTTGCCTCCTTGTCTCCTGCCGCGTTTTCCAGGCCCGGTCGAGGCCGGGCATCAGCCCCCGCTCGTCTTGGGCAGCATCCCCCACTGGTCCGGGTACTGCCGGACGAGTTCCTGCAGGGAGTCCAGAATCCTCTGAGTGAAGCTCCGAATACCGGCATGGAAGTCGCCACCCAGGTCGGATTCCACCTTCTCGCCGATGAAACCTCTGAAGGTGTTGTCCGGCAGGCGCACGGTGCACGCGGGAAGCACAGCCGCCTTGGTGCGAAGAGCCAGGGCGGCCGCCCCCTCGGAGAACTGTACGTCGCTCCCGAGGAATCTCACTTTCACCGATTTGCCCCTGGTGGGCCCGTCCATCAGCAGGGCCAGCACTTCATTGCGCCGCAGCGCTTCCGCCGACTGCCATATCCCACCGTTGGCGGAGATGACGCCGATGCCAGCCTCAGAACGCAGACGGAGCATGAACCTGTCCACACCGTCATTGACATTGGAAGAGAGGACGATAGCGCTGAGATGGTAACGTTGGGAGAGATACGCCGCGCCAACATCCCACGAGCCGAGATGCAGGCCCGCCAGAATGACTCCTCTGCCTTCGCTCAAGGCTGCGTCGAGTCTGTCCAGCCCTTCGAATGTGACCCGGGCCTCCGACTCGGCGGGCCGTCCGCCATACCGGCAGAGATCCACGACATCCCTGGCGTAGTTCCTCATGCACCTGCAGGCCGCCGCGGATACCTCCCTGCCGCCCCTGGCCTGTCCCAGCACCAGAGCGGCGCTGGACCTGGCATCGTCCCTCAAACCGGGGGAGAAAGCATACAGCAGATTCGCCATGGTCGTTGCCAGTGTGTATGACAGGCGCAGCGGCAGTCTGCTCGCCACAAACACGCACAGCCGGGCCAGCCGGTAATCCAATCCGGTCTTGCTCTTCGGATCATGCGTCGCACCTTCCATATTGCCCGGCCGCCTGCGCCGCGACCACGAGCATGATACGGCTCCACCCTATCGGGGTCAAGCGATCCAGGAGCCGGAGCGCCGCGAGGTGAGCTGGCTCCTCGGCTAGAGCCCGTGGGCTGCCATCACCGTGGCGGGGCTCTTCAGGTGTTTCTTGAACCATTTGGCGGCGTCGGGCAGGGCCATGGCCACCCCCATCAGCTCCGTGAAATAGACGACAGGGATCTTGTTCTTGCCTTTCTGCATGGCCTCCAGGTTCATGGTGCACATGGGGCAGGCCGTGACTATGGCCTCGGCATCGGTGTCCCGCGCCCGCTCGACTATGCTGCCGACCAGATCGTGCACCGCGTCCGACTGCGTCAGCATGAGGCTCCCGCCGCAGCAGTCCACCTTCGCGGACCAGTCTCGCACATCGGCCCCCAGGGCCGACACCAGCCTGTCCATGGCCGTCGGGTTCTCCGGATTGTCGAAGGCCACGATCTCGGGCGGGCGCATGAGATAGCACCCGTAGTAGCAGACCAGCTTGATGCCCTTCAGTGGCTTGGTTACCTTGGCCTTGACCGCGTCGAGCCCCAGGTCGTTCACCACCACGTCCAGCAGGTGCCGGACGTCGTGTTTCCCTTCGTAGGGCATCTTCAGCCACCCCTCCAGCTTGCGCCTTATTTCAGGATCGTGCCGCACTTCGCGCCGGGACTGCTTCAGCCTCAGATAGCAGGCAGCACAAACGCAAATGGTGTCCAAACCCATCTTCTCGGCGATCGCCAGGTTGCGCGCCGGGAGAGCCAGCGACAGGTCCTCATTGAGGAAGTGCCCGGATGAAGCACCGCAGCAGGTCCACTCGTGTATCTCCTGCAGCTCGATTCCGAGTGCATGGCACACTGCCTCGGTGGATTTCCCGAAGTGCTCCTCCCCACCTTCTTGCGAGCAGCCGGGGTAGTATGCGTACTTCATGGCTTCTTCCCCTTCATTGTGTCTTTGAACAACTGCTTTACCTGGGCTTTGCCCTTCCCGGTCCTGGCCGGCATGAGCTTTATCTTCCCCTTGGTGAACATCCCGATCCCCAGGCCGCCGGCCACCTTGAGGGTCTTGACAGAGAAGTCCCTCGATCTCATGAAATGCTCGGCGGACATCAGCGCTTCGTTCTGCCGCCCGAACCTCTTGACGGGGTCCATGAAGGCGGCGTGAAATGCCGGGACGTGGGGTACCTTCGGCTTTACACCCTCGCGCAGGGCCATCTGGTGCAGGACGTCCATCAGGTGGGGGATGTTGATCTCATTGGGGCACCTGGTGACGCAGGACTCGCACGAGGCGCAGACCCAGATGGTGGAGCAGCCCAGCACCTGGTCCTTCAGTCCCAGCTGCACCATGCGGACGATCTCGTTGGGAGGGTAGTCCATGTAGTGCGCCACCGGACAGCCCAGCGTACAGGTCAGACACTGGTAGCATCGATTGAAGTCAACCCCGCCCTCTTCTTTGACCCGCCCGGCGAAGCCGGGTTCACAGGTCACCGTGCCGGACTTGCTTTCGTACTGCATGTCAGTCTCCTCAATTCCCAACCGGAATCAATAACCCGGCGGTCCTACTCGAAGCCCACCTTCTGAAATTCGGCTTCCTTGAAGGTCGTCAGCGGCAGCGGCTCGTCGACGCTGCGGCCCGGCACGTAGGAGAACAGCGGCTGCACCCTGGAGCCCACCAGGCGGAAGATGCGGAACACCGGCACATCGTTCGGGCAGGCTGCCTGGCACAGGCCGCAGCCCACACAGGACGTGGCCATGTGGTTCAGGCGGGTCACATGGAACAGCAGTGTGTCCGTGGGGACCCTCAGCGCGCCCTTCTTCGAGGCCCAATCAAGGTACTTGTCTGCCTCAAAGGCGAAGGTGGTTGAATCAAAGACGCACTCGCGGCAGTAGCACACCGGGCACATGTCCCGGCAGTTGTGGCAGCCGATGCACGGCGCAAAGACGGAGCTCAGCTTCTCCAGCCCCTTGGTTTGATCCAGGGTCTCCTGAAATACGGCGTCCCTTCTCTTCACCCGCTCAGCGACCAGCTTGTCGATGGCTGCCTGTCGCCCGTCGGCCTTGGTCTCGGGCAGCCCCAGGCCGCCCACCACCTGCTCCCCGGCCGGGGTGTTGGCCAGCAGCACGATCTCCTTGGCGAAATCGCTGCCGATGAGACCGACGGTGATGTCGGCCAGCAGAGGGTACGGATACTCGCAGATCTGGCAGGCCTCCCTCAACCGGCTGTCCGCCTGGCCCGCCCTGGCGCCTTTCATGAACTCGTCGCCGGGGGCCTGGCTGCCCTTGCCGAACTGCTTGTAGTCCGGGACGGAATAGGTCCCGTAGCAGTCCACACCGACGAGGACGATGTTGTTCAGCGAGGCCTGCTTCAGCTTGACCAGCTCTACGAGGGCGCGCAGCTCGCAGGGCCGCGCCACCACGGCGACCTTCTTCTGGCTTGAGGCCAGCCTGGTTATCTTCGAGATTATGTTCGCCGTGGTCACCGGCAGCACCGGGGCCAGCGGATTGGCCGCATCCAGGACCTCCGCCCGCGTCACCAGGCTCTGGACCACGTTCTCCCTGGAAGGCAGCTCCAGAGGCACCAGCACCGCGTCCACCAGCTTCTTCTCCAGAAGCTGTTTCAACAGCTGGCGCATCGCACCCGTGACGCTCCCATCCTTAACACTGAAACCGACCATCTTCGCCATTCTTCACTCCTTGAGGAACGGGGGGCTAGCCCCCTTCGTCACTATCATTGCCCCGGATCACACCGACCACGAGCTGCCTATGGGGTTGGGGCCCAGCTTCTTGACCTCGGCCGTGACCTCGTTCATGGTCGCGGCGAACTTGGGCACCTCCGAGGCCGCTACCCACCGCAGCCACACGCGGTCGCTCTCCAGGCCCAGCGTGTCGAGGATGGTCTTCATGACCACCATCCTGCGCCTTTCCTTGTAGTTGCCCGATACGTAGTGGCAGTCTCCCGGCCGGCAGCCGGAAACCAGGACGGCATCCGCCCCGCTGAACAGGGCCCGGAGTATGTAGAGCGGATCCACCGAGCCGCTGCACATGGTGCGAATGGCCCGGACGTTGTGCGGGTACTGCAGTCTGCTGCTCCCGGCCACATCGGCCGCGGCATAAGTGCACCAGTTGCACAGAAAGCCAACTATCGTGGGTTCGAAACCATCGTTCTTGTTGTCTGACACTGCCTGACCTCCCGCCTTGCTCCAATTCCTAGAATGCGGCGTCCATCATGGCCAGCACCTGCTTCTCACTGAGACCGCGCAGGACAGCCGCCCCGCTGGGGCAGGCCACCGCGCAGGCGCCGCATCCCTGACATAACGCCTCCAGCACCACCACCACGCCTTCCTTCTCATCCTTTATCCGGGCCCCGTAGGGGCACACGGTGATGCACATCTCGCATCCGGCACAGAACCTCTGCTTGACCTCGGATACCGTCCGGCCGGAGGTCAGCCTGTTCCTGGCCAGGATGGACGACGCCCTCTGGCCCGCCGCCTGGGCCTGCAGGATGGATTCTCCCAGGCTCCGGGGCGAGTGCGCCAGTCCGCACAGGAAGATGCCGTCCTTCAGGAAGTCCACCGGCCGGAACTTCACCTCGGCCTCCTTGAAGAAGCCGTCCTCGTCGATATCCACCGACAGAAGCCCGGCCAGCTGCTTTTCGTCGCGCGGCACCACCGGCGTCGAGAGCACCAGCCAGTCGGGCTCAACGGTGATCCGTCCGCCCACCGCCGGTTCCCGGGCCGTGACCTTCAGCCTGCCGCCCTCGCCCTTCACCTCCGGCTTGCTTTCCGGGTCGTACCGGACGAACAGCACGCCCTTCTCCCTGGCCAGGAGGTAGTACTTCTCGGCAAAGCCGTAGCTCATGAGATCGCGGTAGAAGACCACCACCTGCGCCTGTGGATTGATCTCCTTCACCCGAATAGCGTTCATCAGCGCCTGCGAGCAGCAGAAGCGGCTGCAGTAGGGACGGCTCTCGTCCCTCGAGCCGACGCACTGGATCATGGCCACCGACTTGACGTCTCCCATTTGGCCGGCGGCGATCTTCTGCTCCAGCTCGTCCTGGGTGATGACCCTCTCGTTCTGCCCGTGGAGGTACTCCGTGGTCTTCAGCTTGTCCGCCCCGGTGGCCACCACGATGGCGCCCACCTCCAGGACCGACCTGGCATCATCCTTGCCGGCCAGCTTGACCTTGAAGTTGCCGGCGTAGCCCTCCACGCCCACCACCTGCGCATCCCTGTACACGTGAATGAGCGGATTGGTCTCCACCTCCTTTATGGTCTTTTTCAGCAGGGCCTGAACGTCGCTGCCTTCCAGGGTGAAGTGCATGTCCCTGGCCCCGCCGCCGAGCTCTGCCTCCCGCTCCAGAAGATGGACCTCGTGTCCCATGCTGGCGATGGACAGGGCCGCCACCATGCCCGCCAATCCGCCGCCGATGACCAGTGCCGACTGGGTGGTGACGATAGACGACAGCGGCACGGGCTCCTGCAGTCTGAGGCGTTCGACGGCCATGCGGACCAGGGCCCGGGCCTTGGCGGTGGCCGCTGCCGGGTTGTTCCGGTTCGACCAGGCCACTTCCTCCCGCAGGTTCACCACCTGGATCAGGGAAGGGTCCACCCCGATTTCGGACGCCAGCCTTCTCGATATGAAGGGGGCGCACGTGCCCAGCACCAGGCGGTTGGCCCCGTGGCGTTCCATCTTGCCCTTTATGGCCTTCACGGCGTCGGCCAGGCACAGGTAGGGGGCGCGGTCCACGTGGACGACGCTGGTCATGGCCTGGCAGGCCTTCGCCAGCCCGTCCATGTCAATGGCAGAAGATACCTCCTGGCCGCAGTCACACAGCAGCACGGCCGTCTTGGCCGCCCCGGCCTCCGCCGGCTTTGCCTCGGCCCCTGCCCTCTGGAGCGGCGCGGCGAACAGGGCTGCCCGGCCGGCAGCCGCGCTGGCCCCCATAATGGACTCGGCGATGTCCCTGGGTCCGCCAGCGGAGCCGCAGACGTACACCCCCGGCCTGTCCGTATCCACCGGGGTCAACTCGCTGGTCTGGCAGAAATCGGTTTCGTTAAGCTTCACGCCCAGGGACCCCGCCAGTTCCTTGAACCGGGGCGAGGGCGTCTGACCCACGGACAGCACCAGCATGCTGAACCGCCGCTGCATCAGGCCGCCGGCCTCGGCCGCGGTGGTGATCAACAGGTCGCCGGTCTGGAAGTCCTGCTTGACCACCGGCACGCGTGACCGCGTGAACTTGATGCCCATCTCGACGGCCTGCCGGTAGTACCGGTAGTACCCCTTGCCGAAGGTGCGCATGTCCATGTAGAAGATCTCGACCTCGGTGTCGGGGTGCAGTTGCTTGATCATGATGGCTTCCTTGAGGGCATACATGCAGCAGGCATAGGAGCAGTACGTCCTCTTCAGGTCCCTCGAGCCCACGCACTGCAGGAAGGCCACGGACCGCGGCACCTTCCGGTCCGATGGCCGCAGCAGCTGGCCATCAGTCGGGCCGCTCTGGCTGATAAGTCTTTCCAGCTCGATGCTGGTCAGCACGTTGGGGAAACGCCCGTGCCCGTACTGGGCGGCTGCCCCGGTGTCGAACTCCTCGAAACCGGTCGACAGGATGACCGAACCCACCTTGATGTCCTTTGTGCCGCCCTGGGCGGACAGGTCGATGGCCCCGGTGGGGCACTTCTTGACACAGAGCCCGCACTTGGTGCAGGCGGCCCAGTCCACGACGTAGGCATTGGAGGGCATCCAGGGATTGCCGAGGTAGATGGCCTTGCGCATCTCCAGGCCCTCGTTGAAGGCATCGGGCACTGCCACCGGGCAGACTTCCGCGCACAGGCCGCAGCCGGTGCACAGCTCGTGGTTGACCCCGGAGGGCGCCGACTTGAGCGTCACGGTGAAGTCGCCCGCCTCACCTTCGACCTGGCCCACCTCGGTCATGGACAGGATCTCGATGTTGGGGTGGATCACCCCCCGGCGCAGGCAGAACTGGGAGCTGTCGTCCCGGGCAAATATGGGCAGCATCTTGCACAGGCCGCAGTGGTTGTTGGGGAACCACCGGTCCATGTGGACCAGCGCCCCGCCCACCGCGGGACCCTTGTCGCAGAGATAGACCCTGTAGCCCATTTCGGCCAGGTCCAGGGAAGCCCTGACTCCGGCCGCCCCGGCCCCCACCACCAGGATTGCTTCACCCTTCTTATGCGTGTTACCAGGCATATTCACCTCGTCAGTGGGGTCTTATTCGCCCCGTTCGGCATAACTGTAGCCGGCCGCCTCGATCATTTCGAAGAACTGCTTTGGGTTCCAGTTGCGGTGCCTGATGGCCTTCGAGGGACAGGTGGCCGCGCAGGCCCCGCACCCCTGGCACACCGTCTCCGTGACCACGGCGATCTTCCTCACCGGGTCAAGCTCGAGGGCACCGTATGCACAGACGGCCACGCACTGCCCGCAGCCGCGGCAGACATCGGGGTCAACAGAAGAGACCGTGGCCTCGGACTGGATCCGCTTCTTGGACAGGATGGTTGACGCCCTGGCCGCCGCCGCGCTGGCCTGGGTTATGGTCTCTTCCACGTTCTTGGGCGCATGCCCGATGCCGCACACATACAGGCCGTCGGCCGGGAAGTCCACCGGGCGCAGCTTCAGGTGGGCTTCCAGGAAGAAGTTGTCCTGGTTCAGCGGCACCCGCAGCATCTCGGCAATCACCTTGTTGCCTGCTGTAGACACCGTTCCGGCAGACAGCACCACGGCATCGGTGTTCACGGTGAGGTCCGCGCGCAGCAGCGGATCGTAGAACGTGACCGCCATGCCGCCTTCGGCAGTCACCGTGGGTTTCTTGTCCTCCTCGTACCGGAGGAACCTCACGCCCATCTCCCGGGCCTTGTAGTAGTGCTGCTCGTTGAATGCATAGGTCCGCAGGTCGCGGTACAGGATGAAGACGTTGGCCTCCGGCTTCAGCTCCTTGATCTTGATGGCGTTCTTGACCGCCTGGGAGCAGCACACCCGGCTGCAGTAAGGATGGGCCTCTTCCCGAGAGCCGACGCACTGGATCATAACCACCGTATTGGCGGCGAACTCGCCCCTGGCCAGCCTGTCCTCCAACTCGAGCTGGGTCATGACGTTCTCGTTCTGGCCGTACAGATACTCGGTCGGCTTGTACTCTTCCGCGCCCGTGGCTATGATGACCGCCCCGTGGGTCAGGCTTTGGGTTTCACCATTGGACCTGAACTCGGTCTTGAAGTCCGCTACCGAGCCTTCTGCCTTGAGGATCTCTGATTTCAGGAAGACCTTGATCCTGGGATGGTTCTCCACCTTCTGGACCAGCTCCGCCAGCTTCTGCTGCGGGTCCTGCCCATCGATGAGGTACCTGAGCCTTCTCAGGTTCCCGCCCAGCACGTCGCTCTGCTCCAGGACATACGTCTGGAATCCCTGGTTGGCCAGGTCAAGAGCGGCCGTCATTCCGGCCAGCCCGCCGCCGATGACCAGGCAGCTGTGATTCACATCGATGACCTTGGGATACAACGGTTCCCGCAGCCTTGACTTGGACACCGCCATCTTTACCACGTCCTTGGCCTTCTTGGTGGCCATCTCCGGCTCCTCCGTGTGCACCCAGGAGCACTGGTCGCGGATATTGGCCATCTCGAAGAGGTAGGGATTGAGTCCCGCTTCCTTCATATTCTCCTGGAACAGGGGCTCGTGGGTTCTGGGAGTGCACGAGGCCACGATCATCCGGTTCAACGCATACTCGTTGATGATGTGCTTCATCCTCTCGCCGCTGTCCGCCGAGCAGGCGTACAGGAAGTTCTCGGCGTAGGCGACGCCGGGGAGTGTCTTGGCGTACTCCACCACCGCCGGGACGTCCACGACGGAGGCTATGTTCTTGCCGCAGTGGCAGATGAAGACGCCGATGCGGGCGTCCTGTCCCGCCACGTCTCTCTCCGGCGGGTACACCTTGTCCTTGATCAGGGTGCCCTTGGCGTCCGCCAGCAGGGACAACGCCTTCACTACCGCGGCGCTGCCCTGGGTGACGCTTTCGGAGATGTCCTTGGGGCCGTTGAACACCCCCAGGGAGTAGACGCCCTCGCGGGTGGTCTCCACCGGCGCGAACATGTCCGTCTTGCAGAACCCGAACTGGTTCAGCTCAAAGCCGAACTTCTCGGCGAGCAGCTTGTTCTCCTCGGCGGGGCCCATGCCGCAGGACAGGATGACCAGGTTGAAATCCTCGTTGACGGTTTCGCCGCTCTCGTTGATGTAACGGATGCGGAGGTCCCGGTCGCCGGGGATCTCGTCCACGTAGGAAGGTTTGAAGCGGATATAGCGGATCCCCATCTTCTTCGCCCGGTCATAGAAGCCCTCATAGCCCTTGCCGAAGGTGCGCATGTCGATGTAGAAGATGGCGACGTCGGTCTCCGGGTGTTCCTCTTTGATGAGGATGGCCTGCTTGGTGGCATACATGCAGCACACCGCGGAGCAGTAGTTCAGGTTCGCCTCTTTGGACACGTCCCTGGACCCGACGCACTGGATGAAGGCCACCTTGTGCGGCATCTTGCCGTCGATCGGCCGGCATATGTGGCCGGAGTAGGGTCCGGTGGGCGCCAGGACCCGCTCGAACTGCAGGGCTGTCAGCACGTTGGCGAACCGGCCGTAGCCCAGCTCGGGTTTGACCTTGGCGTCATAGAGCTTGTATCCGGCCGCGAGCAGAACGGCGCCGACCTTGAGATCGATGAGCTCCTCATGTGGTCCGTCGTGGCTGATGGCCTTGGCCTCGCAGGTCTTCTCGCACTGGCGGCACTCGCAGCAGACAGCGCAGGAGAGGCACCGCTCCGCCTCGGCGATGGCCTCCTCCTTCGTCAGCGGCAGCACCACTTCGGTGAAATTCTTCTTCCTCTCGTCCGGGGAGAGGCGCTTCTGAATTGCCCGGTTCCTGACCACCGCCCCCTTGGTGTCGGGCTCCGGCGCCACCGCCGGGGTCTCACCCCTGCCTTCCTTGAGGTCCTTCCCGGAGAGATACCGGTCTATGGATATGGCGGCCGCGTGGCCATGCCCCACGGCCTGCACGATGGAAGCGGGTCCTCTTACCACGTCGCCCCCGGCAAACACGCCGGCGGCCGAGGTCTCCAGCGTGACGGGGTCCGCCTTGATGGTCCCGTTCTTGTTGGATTCCGCTATCCCCTTCAGGAAATCGATGTCAATAGCCTGGCCGATGGCGGGGACGATGCTGTCCGCGGGAATCTCAAACTCGGAGCCGGGTATCGGCTCGGGCCGTCTGCGGCCGCTCTTGTCCGGCTCGCCCAGGCGCATCTCGTTACAGACCAGGGCCACTGCCTTTTTGCCGTCGGCCTTGACGCTGACCGGCGCGGCCAGGTAGCGGAACTTGACCCCCTCCTCCTCCGCCTCCTCGAACTCCCACGGGTTGGCCGGCATCTCGGCCCTGGAGCGGCGGTAGACCACGGTCACTTCCCTGGCGCCAAGCCGCAAGGCTGTTCGGGCGGCGTCCATGGCCACATTGCCGCCGCCGACCACTACCACCCTCTCACCCGGTTTGGGCGAGCGGCCCGCATTCGACTCCTCGAGCAGGGCCAGCGCCGGGATCACGCCCTGGAGGTCCTCGCCAGGGATATCGAGCTTCGTGGAAACCTGCGCCCCCACGGCCACGAACACGGCCCGGTACTGCTTCTGCAGATCGGCAAAGGCGATGTCCTTGCCCACCCTGGTGTTCGACCGGAAGTCGATGCCCCTTCGCAGGATGGCATTGACCTCACGCTGGACCAGGTCAAAAGGCAAACGATAATCCGGGATCACCTTGCGCACCATCCCTCCGCCCTCGGCTGAGGAATCGAAGATGGTGACCGGGTAGCCCAGGGCCGCCAGGTCACGGGCGCAGGTCAGCCCTGCGGGGCCCGCCCCCACCACGGCTACCTTCTCAGTCCGGGGCTCCGGCGGCGACGGGGGCACCTCCCCCGCGGCCTTCCCAATATCCTTGCCTTGTGCCTTGTAGAACTCATCGGAGATGTAGCGCTTCAGCGCACAGATCGATACCGGCTCCTGCATGAGCTTGCCCCGGTAGCATTCCGTTTCGCAGGGATGATGGCAGACGCGGCCGCAGATCCCGGCAAAGGGCATGTCCTTGTAGATGACCTCAAAGGCTTCATCCACCTTGCCCGCGGCCAGCAGCTTCACATAGGCATGCGGGTTGACCCCGGCCGGGCAGGCGATGCGGCAGGGCGAAGTGCCCTCCTTGTGCACCGCAAAGGCCCCCGGCACCGCCTGGGGGAACATGCGGTACACCGCGTTCTCCTTGGACAAGAGCTGCTGGAACAGGCTGTCGGTCTGGACGGGGCAGTTCTTGGTGCAGTCGCCGCAGCCCTTGCACACGCTGATGTCCACCCAGCGGTTCTTCTTCTTCACGGTGACGGTGTAGTTGCCCGGCTCACCGCTGACCTTTTCCACGTCGGCCCCGGTGATCATTTCTATGTTCAGATGCCGGCCGACGCCCACCAGCCTGGGGCCGATGGTGCACATGGCGCAGTCATTGGTGGGGAAGGTCTTGTCCAGCCGGACCATCCCGCCGCCGATGGAGGAATCGCGTTCCAGGAGGTAGACCTTGATCCCGGCCTCTGCCAGATCCAGCGCGGCCTGCATGCCGCCGATGCCGGCTCCTACCACCAGGGCCGCGCCTACCTTGCCGTTGCTGCCGTTATTTCCAGACATAGTCGAATCCACCCCCTCGGGAGAATCGCGAAGCTCTAGCCCATGGCTTCATGGACGAGCTCGGAGATATCCATGACCTGCATTACTTCCTCTTTGCCCTTGGTGAGGAGGCTGTCGTCGAGCATCAGGATGCAGTAGGGACAGCAGGTGGCCAGTATGTCCGCACCCACGTCCGCCGCCTGATCGATCCTCAGCTCCGAGAACCTCTCGCCCTTCTTGGTCTCCGCCCAGACCCGGCCGCCGCCGCCGCCGCAGCAGATGCTGTCCTCGCGTATGTTCGCCATCTCCACCAGCTCGACCCCCGGAATGCTCTGTAGCAGGTAGCGGGGATCATCGTACACGCCGCTGTGGCGCCCGAGGTAGCACGGGTCGTGGTACGCCACTTTCTTCTTGATCTCTTTGGTGAACTTGAGCTTCCCCTCCCTGGCCAGCTGTGAGAGGTACTGGGTGTAGTGCATCACCTCGAACTGGGCGCCGAGCTCGGGGTATTCGTTCTTGAAGGTGTAGTAGCAGTGCGGTGAGCTGACTACCACCTTCTTCACCCCGGCCGCCTTGAAGGCTTCGATGTTGCCGGTGGCCAGGGTGGTGAAGAGCTCTTCGTTGCCGCACTTGCGGACGCTCTCGCCGCAGCATTTCTCCGCCGTGCCCAGGGTGCCGAACTTGACGCCCAGCTTCTGCAGAACGGCCGACAGGTTGGTGGCCATCCTCTTGACCTTGGCGTCATAGGCCGGGACGCAGCACGAGAAGTACAGCACCTCCATATCGGAGGTGAAGGCCGGCACGTTCAGCTTGTTCGACCACTCCGCTCGCTTGTCCTGGCTCTCTCCGGCCGGATTGCCAGCGGCGGCAATGCTCTTCAAGGCGAGCCTGATGGAGTCGGGGTAGCGCCCGGCGCCGTATCCCACCACCAGCCGGCGGACGGCCCTCATCACGCCGATGATGTCGACCTCCATCGGGCAGCGCGCCACGCAGGTCCGGCACGTCGCACACATCCACCACTCTTCGTCCTCCAAATCGGCGACGCCCAGTCGGGCCTTGTGCAGCATCCGGCGCGGATCGAGATGGGCCACCCGGTTCCACGGGCAGTTGCTGCTGCACTGCGCGCACTGGAAGCACATGGTGCAGGTCTCGGCTCCGGAATCACGAATGAGGTCCGCGGTCTCCAGGTCAACCGTCAATTGTTCCATAGTCGCCCCCAACCCTCAGTACACATTTGCGTTACTATAATCTGCTCGGGGACCGATGCCAACCCGGCGATCCGGCGGTCCGCCCGCGGCGCCCCGAAAAAGAGACAGGCCCCCTGTGTCCCGGGGGCCTGGTTACGGTTCGCCGTGCACAACGCCATTGTAGCCGAACGACGAGGGAAAGTCAAAGCAATTGACGTGGCAGCCGGCAGCTCAACATGCCGGCGCTGAGGAACGGGTCCGCCGTCGCCTCAGGACGATCCCGGCGAGAGCCGCCATAACCAGGACGGACGCCCCGGCGAGCACGCCGATGAGCCAGGGGGCGATAGAACGATTTGACGCGCCCAATTTGTCCCTGGTCTCTACCTCCAGGGTCGTCTTCTGACCTTTTGCCAGGGTGCCTTCATCCTGGAGCCCGATCCTCTGGTCACCCTGCTCGCCCACCACCTGTACCAGGTAGTCATCGCCCATGCCCAGCAGCTCAACGCGCAGGGGTTGGGGTACGTCGCCGAACACAAAGCCGATGCCATCGGCCTCGCCGTACCAGACGCTGCCCGGGATCTCGGTGAGGACCCCGGTATCGGGCGTCCAGCCCAGGCGGCGCCCCTGGCCGTCGATCATGAGAAAGCCCACCGGGTCCGACACGGCCACCGCCACGTTCCACTTGGACGGCACCGCCAGGCCGGCGGACACGCTCACGGTGTCCTTGACGCCCAGCAGGAGCAGTATGTCCGTCTGCACCTTGGGGTTGGCCATCAAGCCAGTGTGGGTCCTGTCGCCAGTGGAAACCTGGACCACCTTGATGCGGCTGTCTCCCTCGAACTGCCCGGCCGTCGACAGACTGGGGACTGTTTCATCGCCCACCTCGGCGACGATGTCTCGATACCACGTGGCGCCGGCGGCCGCATCCTGGTCGAATACGGCGTCCAGCGGGAAGAGGACGTTAGAGGCGGCGGTGTTCATCTCCTCCATCTGGTGGGCGGTCTTCAGGTCTCCGGCGTAGAAGACCGTAGTCTTATTGACAGCATCGGCGAACAGGTTCGGGTCAGCCGAGGCCGGGCGGTCCGGCAGGTCGAGCCCGTTGTTGAGATCGAGGACCAGGTCGTTGCGGTACTGCGGCAGGCTGTTCACGTCGACCAGGCCGCCGTCCGGCTTCCTGATGAAGGGATAGGTGGCCAGCAGGCTTCTGAAGGTGGGGCAGTACAGGGCGACGAACCTGACCGGGTCGGCTTGCCCCGTGGCGGGGTCGGTGATGGAGTCAAGCGTGATGGGGGACGGCAAGCCTTCGATAGTCTCTCCATCCAGCAGTTTGTAGTAGCTGACGGCTATGATCTTGGCCATAACGTACTTGGCCTTTGTGTCGTCACGCCGGAAGTTGTTGTTCATCGCTTGCCAGGGCAAAGCCGCCCCCCGGTTTGGCACGGCGACCATGACCAGGTGGTTGACCGTGGGCAGGCGGACCGCGGCGCCATCCGAGGCGCGGAAGTGCTTCCCGTAGGCCGTGCTCTGGATGTAGGCCCGGGCCACCAGCCCGCCGGTGCTGTGGGAAATGATGTCCACGGAATCCAGGGTCTGGCCATCATGGTTCTGCCGCCACTTTTCCGCGGCCTGTTTGAGGTAGTAGCCCAGGTAGTCGACGCCGTATTCGTAGCGGTCGTCGGTGATGGATGCGCCCGATATCCCCCCAATCACGCCGTCGTACGTACCGTCGACCGGCCCGGGCGGCAGCCGCCAGTCGTAGGCGCCGGCGAAGAGGTCCTCCCCCTCAACATACCCGGCGTTCTTGAGAGTCACGATGATATCGTCGTAGTAGTGGGCGAGGGGGTCGATGGCCAGCAGGCCGGGGTGGATACCGCGGTTCCTGACCCAGGTAGGTTGATCGTCCCAATCGGCCATGTGGGAGCCATAGATGCCCGGGAGTATGATGACCGGTTTCCGGGCTTCGGGCTGGGCAGGGGGCTCCTCCTGGTCAGGATCCGGGTCCGGCGTGGTGCCGGGGCCGCCGGCGTCCTGGGCCCGATACTTCCAGACGACGACACAGGGCGCCGCATTCCAGAATGCAGCCTGTATCTCTATTGTTTCTATGCTGCTGTAGACCCACGGCACAACGAAAGTATACGTTGCGGAAGACGTGCCATCGAAAGCCTGGTTCCAGGGTGAGTAGAAGAATGTCGCGCGCGGCTGCATGTTGACGTCCTCGCTGGCGTACCAGAAGTGGACTCCGATACCGCCATCTGCGGCGGTGCCGCTGTGTGAGAACGTGGCGGTCAGGTCGACGGTGGCTCCGGGGATGAGCTTAGCCCCTGGCTTCTGGAACCCGGCTTGTACGCTGACATTGTGGTACTCGACGCCATGGTCGACGTCCCGATCTTCGATGCGGAAGCTGCCGTCGGAGACGCTGTATTTGGTGAACTTGCCCTCGAATCGCTCTTCGGTGAAGTAGCCTGGAGTGGCCCCGCCTCCGTAGAATTCAGTCTGGGCGTTGGCCGGATTGATCACAGTTTCGGTCAGAACCCAGGCCGCGGAGGATTCGCCGGCGCGCAGCTGTGCGGCCCCGATCCGGCCCGGTCCGGCTGTCCCGCCGGCCGCCGGCGCGCCGCCCAGGATAATGCACATCACCAGGAGCAGAGTTAACATAACGCAGAATGCGGCCTTCGCCTTGATTCCCCGCCCTCTCAGCATTTGGCTTCCCTCCTCGATGGATGCGCCTCGCGCGGCATGGCCGTCCGAACGCGCATATGCCCCCGCAAGAATAGCAGGAATCAGAGCTTGCTGCCGGCGTCCTCTTCTTGAGGGAGTTGCCGCAATGAGCTGCCCTTTGGTCTCTTGAGGTAGCCCACGATACGGCCCAGGCCAGCGACAAGGACGCCGCCCGGTACCAACACGGTGACCAATTCCCAACCCTGCGCCCCTTCAACATTCAGGATGTACTCATGGTTCTCTCTTTTTCCGTGCAGCTCTACCAATTTGTACTCGAAGTTGCTCAATCATCTCCTCCCGCTCAACGAACCAGAAAGTAGACGACAACCAGGACCACGGCACAGACCCCGGCACACACGAGGATGCGCCTGATATCCGGGCCCAGATGGCCGAGCTGCCGGTTGAGGTCCGGGCCTGACTTCAAAGGCCTGCCGGCGAGAGCTTGCCTGACGGGGGCAGGCACGGACTGTTCAGGCTGCCTGGCACCTGCCGAAGCCGACGATCTGGGCGGAGTCTGACCGCCGGGTGCTCTGGTGCGTCTACGGGACTTCCTTGGCATATTGGCTATTCCTCCCTACTGTCCCTATTACTGTCGGTTGGGCCCCTCCCGTTGCATCCTCCCGGCCAGAAGAAGTAAGTGAATATTGGCTTGCATTCTAGCCCCCGGTTGTCACACCGTCAACCGGGTGGATCAAAGCCACTGGCGGGATCAGAGGCAGCCGCTCTGGGTCAGGCATATCTCAGAACCAGGTACAGATTGCACAGGCCAACGACCAGTATTGTCGCCGGAATGGCGTACTTGCAGTACTTGCCCCAGCTGATCCGGTAACCTTCCTTCTCGGCGATGGCCGTTCCGACCACGTTGGCTGAAGCCCCGATGGGAGTCGCGTTGCCGCCGATGTCGGTCCCCAGGGCCAGCGACCAGGCCAGGGGTTGTTCGGCACCGGGGGCCAGAGAGTGCGCCAGCGTTCCTATGACACTGCGCATGGTTGCGGCAAAGGGGATGTTGTCTACTATGGCAGAGGCGAACGCGGAAATCCACAGGATGAAGGTCATGGCCATGATCAGGCTGGAACCTGATGCGTCGCCGATGCGCTCGGCCAACATCTCCAGCACGCCGGTGGCTTCAAGTCCGCCTACACAGACGAACAGGCCGAAGAAGAAGAGCAGGGTGCGCCAGTCCACACCCTCGAGAACATGGGGCAACTGGCCCTTTGCAGCGAAGGCGCTGGCACCTAGAGTGAGCACTGCCGCTATGCATCCGATGAGGCCGACCGAAAGGCCCGTCTGGGCATGGGTCACCAGCAGCACCACAATCAGGACGAATATCGCCGTACTCAACATGAAGAGGCGGGGGTTGTGGATGGCCTCTCTGGGCTGAGGGTATTGACCGGGTAATTTGACCGGGTTGTCCGCTGCCTGCTGCCGGAGTGACTTGCGGAAGAACAGGTAGAAGAGGAGCAACACCACGACCATGCTGGCCCAGGCTATCGGGCCTGTATTGGCGGCAAAATCGGCAAAGGTGTAGTTGAAGTGGGTGCCTATGATGATGTTCGGCGGGTCTCCGGACATGGTGGCACTGCCGCCGGTATTGGAGGCAAATATCTCGGCCATTATAAATGGCACCGGGTCGAATTTCAGCAGGCGGGCCAACTCGATGGTCACTGTGGCCAGGAACAGCATGACGGTAATGCTGTCGATGAACATGGACAGGAGGCCTGAGAGAAGCATGAAGGTGATGAAGATGGGAATGACGCGGTACTTGACGATCTTGGCCACCAGCAGGCATAGCCAGCGGAAGAAGCCCGCGGCGCCCATCCCCTCGACCATAACCATCATGCCGCCGATGAAGATCATGGTTTGCCAGTTCACACCGCCGATCTCGGGCCCGCTGCCGGTGGCGGCTTCGCTCACAGCCCCTGCCGCATGCTTGCCGTACCACCAGTTGGCGTCGGCGAAGTCATAGAGCCGCAGCACGTGCCATAGCTTGTCAGGCTCCAACAGGACAAGGACCAGCAGTGCGGTCAGGGTGGCCCCTATCAGCGCGGGAATGTAGCGGTGGACCTTCCCCCACATGATGGCAATGAACATGCCCGCAAAGATAACGATGGCCAGTATCTGTTCCAGCGTCATCCCTTAGTCTGCCGCTCCTGGACCAGCATCAGGGTTCTATCCCTTCCCCCGGGTTGACCGGCGATTGGACGCATGTTAGTATGCAAGCAATCATATACTCACTAACTGAGGTGGTCAACGGTAAGACAGGAGCAGAAAGCGGAGTGCCTCTACGGAGAATTCTTTCGAAGACAACAAGGCGGCCGGCGCAAAGGCCAGGCGCCTTCATGGGCTTCATGGGACTGGCCTGCGATGCCCTGTTGCTCGGGCTCTTCGGCGGTGGAGCGGGCGCGATGTGGGGCCTTGCTCTCGGCTTTGGAGCTGGCATCGGTGCGCTCTGCGGCGGTCTTGTCGAATTTGCCTTCGGTTTGGTGTTGGTGCCCCTGGACGCTCGACTTGGCGGAGCCTTCTCATGGGTGATGTCGGCCCTGGTGTTTCTGACGATTGTGATGTTCGTGGGGGCGGTGGTCTGGGGAATCAGGGCGCTGTAGGGCCTTGCATGCGCACTTGTGTGCGCGCCATGGATAGCCTTGCCGACGCTGCGCATATTGCGCTCGGCGCTATGGCAATAGTATGATACAGCTTGGACTATCGAATGATGTCTAGGCGAACTGGCGTGTCAGCAAGACCTCAGGGGCGCCAGCCCACTGATGTGCGGCGGACGCAGATAGCTGATGCCGCGAGAGCCGTGGTAGTCAAGTATGGCAGCGAGCACGTCACGGTCAGAAACATCGCCGAGGAGATAGGGGTCTCCGAAGGCGCTCTCTACAGACATTTCAAGAGCAAGCATGACATCCTGTCCCTCATGGTCGAGCGAATTCTGGAAGACCTGGTGGCGGACATCAAGGAAGGTATTGCCGGGCAGACGCCGCTGAAAACCCTCGACAGCGCACTGAAGAAGCATATTTCCTCCATGGAACAGAGGAAGGGTGTCTCTTTCCAGGTGATTGCAGAGATCATCAGCCTGGGCGACAAGGGACTGAACAGGCAAGCGTCAGAAGCCCTGGACAAGTACACGGGGCATGTCAAAGACCTGCTGTCACAGGGCATAGAGGCCGGGGAGATACGGAAAGATGTCAACCCGGAAGATGCTGCCACTCTCATCACCGCCGCGATACAGGGATTGGTGAGCAGGTGGGCCTTGAGCGGCTATAGCTTCAACCTCGAGCGACGATACCTCGCTCTCTGGGGCATGCTGCGAAGGACCATCAGCGCACCGTCGTAGAAGAACTCAGCTGAGGTCGGCCATTCGGCGAGAACCGCTGCCTGGCTGGTAGGCATTCTTAACATACTGGGACAGCATGCGCTGTGCGTTGAAAAAGGAGCCGTTTATCGCGATGGCCGAGCGCATGATTTCGGCAAAGGCGTCCGGTCTACTGTAGAAAGTGGGCAGTATCAGATACTCCAGCTTCTCGTAGAGTGAAGCTGCCTCTGCGATGGGATTGATTGCGCCTGGTATCCCCGGGTCTTGCCATGGTGGTCACTCATGTTCATCTGTCCTCTGCCAGGTCCCCCAGGGCGCTATGGGGACGTTTCCTATTATAGTCCAGCGTCGAGGTTTCGATCTTCTCCCGGCCAAGGACCGCCGTTGCTGTCCGGACGCTTGTTGACGGCCCCAGCCTAGTAAGTATATGATTACTTGCACCATAGCAGCGGATAGGCGTCCTGTCAATACCCCTTCAAATTGGCCAGCGAGTTGCTGTAAGATTGCAGACAGGCGGCCGCGCTTGCCCGCGGGAGGTGACCGGCATATCATGCCACGCACTACCGGCAACGTAACGACCAGCCCGTTCCAGCCTGCTGCCGAGGGCAGGGCATGGTATCAGCAGTCCACCGCCGAGGTGGCTGCAGGCCTGTCCACCTCCGAGGATGGTCTGACCACCGCCGAGGCCCGGGACCGCCTGGCCCAATACGGCTACAACGAGATCAGATTCAAGAAGACGAGCGCCCTTGTCCGCCTGCTGCTCCAGTTTCGCGGCGCCCTCATCTACCTGCTGCTGGCATCGGCCCTGGTGACCGCAATATTGCAGCACTGGACCGACACGGCCGTGATCGTGGTGGTGGTCATCGCCAACGCCGTCATCGGCTTCGTCCAGGAGGGCAGGGCCGAGGCTTCCATGGAGGCCCTGACCGGTATGCTGGTGCCCGCATGCACTGTGCTGCGCGACGGCGAGGTCGGGCAGATCCCCGCCCGCGAGCTGGTCCCGGGCGACGTGGTCATCCTGGATGAGGGGGCGGTGGTCCCGGCCGATCTGCGCCTGTTCTACGCCCGAAATCTGAGCACGGATGAAGCCGCACTCACGGGGGAGTCCGTGCCCGTGGAGAAAGGGACGGAGCCCCAGCCCAAAGCGGGCCTGTCGCCGGCCGACCAGCATGGCATGGCCTTCAGCGGGACCTTCGTGGTGCGGGGCACCGGCAGGGGCATCGCGGTGGCCACCGCCGAGAAGACCGAGCTGGGCAAGATCGCCGCGTTGATGAAGCGATCGTCCGCGGACACCCAGGCCCCGCTGATGCGCAAGGTCGGCAAGTTCACCCGGTTCATCATTATTGCGGTGCTGCTGCTGGCCGGCCTCAACCTCATCCTGGGCGCGACGCTGGGAGACTACAGCCTGGTGGATGCCTTTCTGGCCTCCGTGGCGTTGGCCGTCGCCGCCATCCCGGAGGGGTTGCCTGCCATACTCACCATCGCGCTGGCTCTTGGCGCCAAGGCCATGGCTGGCAAGAACGCCCTCATCAGAAGGCTCCCGGCCGTGGAAACGCTGGGGTCGGCCACGGTCATATGCTCCGACAAGACCGGCACCCTCACCAGGAACGAGATGACTGTGGTCCGGGTGTACTGTGGAGAGAAGACCTACCAGGTCACGGGCGCCGGGTATGCGCCGCACGGGGACTTCCTTCTGGAGGGCCAGCCGATCGCGCCCCTCAAAGAGGGTGACCTGGAATCCGCGCTCAAGGCGGGCTTGCTCTGCAACAACGCCGTCTTGAGAGAGAACGCCGGAGTGTGGGAGATGCTCGGGGACCCGACGGAAGGGGCCCTGGTGGTCGCGGCACTGAAGGCGGGCCTGGGCAGGGAAGCGTCGAGAGTGGACGAGATCCCCTTCGAATCGCGGCAGCAGTACATGGCCACCCTTCACCGGGATACCCTGGACAACGTCATATACGTAAAGGGCGCTCCCGAGAAGCTGCTCGGGATGTGCAGCGGACAGATGATTGATGGGGCCATCTCCCCGCTGGAGGTGGGTCACGTGCTGGCCGCCGCTGACAGCATGGCCGGCGACGCTCTCAGGGTCCTGGGACTGGCCGCGAGGCGGGTGCCTTCCCACAAGACAGCACTTTCGACGGACGACCTGCAGGACATGGTCTTCCTCGGCCTGCAGGGCATGATTGACCCACCGCGGGAAGAGGCGATAGAAGCTGTGGCCAGGTGCAAGAGGGCCGGCATACGCGTGGTCATGATCACGGGAGACCACGCCGCTACCGCCGCGGCCATCGCCGCACAGCTGGGGATAGCGAAAGACGGCCGCGTGCTCACCGGCGAGGAAATCTCGCGAATGAGCGACGACGAGCTCAGAGAGGTGGTGGACAGCGTATCGGTCTATGCCAGGGTGTCCCCGGAGCACAAGTACAGGATAGCTGCGCAGCTGCGGCGCCGCGGCCACATCGTGGCCATGACCGGCGACGGAGTCAACGACGCCCCGGCCTTAAAGGTGGCGGACCTGGGGATTGCCATGGGCATCAAGGGGACCGATGTCACCAAGGAAGCTTCCGACATGATCCTGGTGGACGACAACTTTGCCACCATCGTGGCTGCTGTGGAGGAGGGCAGGCACGTCTTCAACAATATCCGCAAGGTGATCCTCTACACCCTGCCCACCAACGGAGGCCAGGCTCTCCTCATACTGGCGGCCATAGTGCTGGCACCCGTGCTGGCCGTCTTTGCGGCCCGGCTGCCGCTCTCTCCCGTTCAGATCCTGTGGATCAACCTGTACGATGCCATTGCCCTGGCGCTGCCGCTCCTGTGGGAGCCCCGGGAGAAGGGCCTGCTGGACCAACCGCCCACGGACCCCAGAAGGCCTATAGCCGACGCCGTGTTCTTCAGGAAAGTGGGACTGGTTTCAATCGTAATGGCGGCGGCAGCCTTCTTTATCTTCCACCATTTCGGGGCGGCCTCAGTGAGCGGAGACACCATCATCAGTGAATCCCTCCTGACCCAAGCCGGGACGGCAGCCTTCATGACGGTGATGATGGTGCACGTCTTCTACCTGGTTACCGCCAGGTCCCTGACCCGATCCGTCTTCGCCATGAACCCGATCTCCAACCGCTGGCTGCTGGCGGGCATTGCCGCGACCGTGGGGCTCCACCTGATTATCGTCTACGTGCTGCCTGTGGCAAACATCAACCCCTTGAAGGTGGAGGCCTTCCCGAGTTCCTGGTGGTTGATGATCGTTGCGGTGTCTCTGCCGGCCATTCTGATCATTGACCTGGAGAAGCTCCTTGTCAGGCTCCTCAGGAAGGATGCCAGGCAGGCCGCACCGGGTGGACAAGAAGCCGAGACAGGCATTGTGGGGTAATGAGGAGGTTACATGAACACTGAAGGCAGGATGAAGTACGACCAGATCATGAACGAAGCCAGAGCCAAGTGCGACAACGCAAAGAAAGACGCCAGGCTAAAGAGCGAGAACATCAAGGCGGAGGCGGAGGCTAAGTGCAAAGGCATCAAGGCGGAGGCGGAGGCCAGGTGCAAGGGCGTCAAGGCTGAGGCTGAAGCGAAGGGCAAGGCCACCATGAGGGAGGCCGAAGCCCTGTGCAAGGTCATCATGCGGGATGCCGACACCCAGTGGAAGAATGCCATGGTTGATGCGAAGAACAGGGAGGGATGATGGTGGGCCATATCGGACGATACTCGGCCCTCTCATTGGCAGCCTATGATGGTGACATGCTCCGGAGGCAGGTGCAGGTAGTACTGCTCACCGTTTGAGAGTGCCCGCGCGCCGGAGTTCGGGAGGACGGCCTCAAGACAGGAGGTTTCACCGCCGCGTGCATCTATCCGGAAATGGCAGCTCACCGAGGTGATCGCGTCCACCATGCGGTCCAGCGAGCCCAGGAACGCATTCTGGCCGGGCCCCTGGGCAATCAGGACATACTCCGGGTGTATGCCGACCGCCACCGGCTGGTTGACGGTCAGGCCCCTGTGGCCGTTGGCGGCCACCCTGAGCCTGGTGTCCAATCCGTCCACCGTGACCCACACCCCCGTGTCCCCGATCTCGGCGATGCGGCCGTCCAGGCAGTTCCTTATCCCCATCATCCTGGCTACCTTCCGGTTCGCCGGGCAGGAGACGACCTTCTCCCTGGGGCCGCACTGCAGCACCTTTCCCGATTCGTACACCGCCAGCCTGGAGCTGAGCCGGTAGGCCTCGGCCAGATCATGGGTCACCAGGATGATGCCCCCCTGGTAGAAGTCCCGCACCTCCATGATCTCCGATTCAAGGCGCTCCCTGGTCAGGGAATCCAGGGCGGAGAATGGCTCGTCAAGCAGGAGGACCTCGGGCTCCGGTGCGAGGGCGCGCGCCACCGCCACCCGCTGCTGCTGCCCGGCGGACAGGTGCCTTGGGCGACGGTTCTCCAGCCCGGTCAATCGCATCTTCTCTACCAGGAGCCTGACCCGTTCGTCCGCTTCCGAACGAGGCCGATGGCGGATTCCGTAGGCTATGTTCTCTCTGGCCGTCAGATGCGGGAAGAGACTGTAGTTCTGAAAGACAAGCCCGACGTTGCGGCCCTGGGGGGGGACGTTCATGCGCTGCGACGAATCAAAGAGCACCCTGCCATTCAGTCTGATCGAACCCCGGTCGGGCCGGACCAGGCCGGCAATGCACTGGAGGGTCATCGTCTTCCCCGATCCGGAGGGGCCCAGGATGCCGAGGACACCTCCGTCGACCGAGAAACCGACATCCAGAGCGAAGCCGGGCAGTGTCTTTTTCAACTCAACTTCGAGCAAAAGGGGCCTCCTTGCCCGGCAGGGTGGTTAGCGTGCCGGTTCTCCCTCCCCGGCTGGTTCCGGGGCGGAAACCGCCGTCCGCGGCCTGGGCTTCCGGAAGTAGGCCAGGGAGACCACCGACGCGAATGACATGACCAGGACCATGCCTGCCAGGTACAGGGCCCGCTCCGTGTCCCCGGCATAGTAGGCGAAATAGATGGCCACCGGCAGAGTCGTCGTCTTGCCGGGGATGTTGCCGGCCAGCATCAGGGTGGCGCCGAACTCACCGAGCGAACGAGCGATAACCAGTATGGTCCCGGCTATTATGCCCGGCCGCGCCAGGGCCAGGGTGATGGTGAGGAACACCCTCCATTCTCCCGCCCCGAGGGTGCGGGCGGCATCTTCGATGGTGCTGTCCACCTGTTCGAAGGCGCCCTTGGCCGTCATGTACATGAGCGGGAAGGCCACCACGGTGGCGGAGATAACGGTGGCCGGCCACGAGAAGACGACGTTGACGTTCAGCGACGAGAGCACAGGCCACAGAGGGCCGTGCCTGCCGAACACCAGCAGCAGTGCGAGGCCGACCACCGTCGGCGGCAGTACCAAAGGCAGGATGAAGATGCCGTCTATCAGAGGCTTCAGCCTGCCGGAATACCGGGCCATCCAGCGGGCCGCAGCCACTCCCAGGACGAAGGTGATCACCGTCGTGACGGCGACCGTCCCCAGCGACACCTGCAATGGCGACAGGTATTCATTCATGCCCTAAACCCTATCCTTAGCCGGGCTCAGTTCTCAACCAGGACGAACCCGTACTCCTCGAAAACCTCCCCGGCCTCATCGCTTGAGAGGAAGTCCTCGTACTTCCCGGCGGCTTCGGCGTTCTCACTGGCCGCGATGACAGCCACGGGGTACACAATAGTCTGATTGACTTCGTCCGGGCCGTCGGCGACCTTCCTGACCTTCTCGGATATGAGGTAATCAGTGGAGTAGACTATGCCGGCATCGACATCGCCGTTTTCCAGGTACGTCAGTACCGCCCGCACATCGGCACAGAGGATGAGCTTGGACTGAACCTGGGAATAGATGCCGAGCTGCTCAAAGGCCTTCTTGGCGTAGCTGCCGGCGGGTACGGAGGCCGGATCACCAATGGCTATTCTGGTGACGCTGGCCCCGGTCAGGCCGTTGAAATCGGCGAGCCCGAGGGTGCTGTCGTTGGGCACAATCAGGACCACCTTGTTCTGCAGCAGGTCTTTGCGGGTATCCTCCAGGATCAGCCCGCCCGCCTCCAGATTATCCATCTGCCTGGCGCCCGCCGAAATGAATACGTCGCAGGGGGCCCCCTGCTCGATCTGCGTCTGCAGTGTCCCGGACGAGGCGAAGTTGGCCGTGACGGTCACATTCGAATGCTTCTGGGTGTACAGACCGTTGATTTCCGTCAGGACGTCGGTGAGGCTGGCAGCCGCCGACACACTCAGTTCAACAGCCTCCTCCTCCGAGGAACAGCCGATCAGGCCCGACATCAGGCCCGCCAGCAGCACCAGGGTCAGCAGTGTAATCTTCTTCAAATTTCTCTCCTTGTGCTTCGTACTTCTCGACCCCTTCTCATGGCCAGGAACTCGAGGTCGTCCTTGAACCGGCAAACCCTGTTCCCTCCCTGGGAGATCTTCAGCAGCATGGCGTTCGGGTTGGTGACCCTCGCGCCTCCGATCATGTCCACCCCCCAGTTGAACAGGACCGGGGACAGAGGGGTGGTGGGGCCGAAGACGACAGTGTAGCCCCGGCTGAGATCCAGGAGGCCCTGCAGCGATCCGTTGGCCAGGGCGGAGCCGGTGATGGCCACGATGTCCGCCTGCGGTATGAGGTTGGGGGCTGCGCTCTCCGGGAAGTCCCCCGGTCGAGGGTCCTTCTCCAGGACCCAGAGCTGTCCGGCGACCCGCTGCACGGCATCCGCCCTGGGAAAGCGGCCCACCATGGCGATCCTCTTTCCCTGACCCTGTTCGACCAGGAAGTCGATCACGTTGAGCTTCTCTCCCTGCGGCTCGATAAGCGAGTTGATGGCGGCGAGGCCGACTCCGGCCTCGATCGGGTTCGACGACCGGGCGTACTCCGCCAGCTCCAGGGCACTCTGGCCGACCAGCCGGCCGGCGTTTCTCACCCCGGGTCCGCGGGGCGACGGGCAGGCGTGGGCCAGTCCGAGGTGGCGGCTCAACACCCCGATGGAGTTGGTGCCCACGCGGACGTCCCTCACCTTCGCATCGGTGTCGCACAGGCTGGCAAGCAGCTCATCCAGCAGGGTGGAGTGGACCTTCTGCGGCGGATGGCCTGCATCTATTTGCTCTGGCTTCACACTCATTTCGGGATTCTCCTTGCCCCGGCTCGGGGACCGGCCCTCACTTGCAGAAGGGGCACACAGGGTAAGCGCACTTCTCACACTTCAGGCACAGGCCGCCGTGCCCCAGCTTCCGCGTTTCCTGGAAGGTGGGCTCCTCGCCTGTCAACACTATAGGGAACAGCTTGTCGAACGCGGTATTGGGGGCGTGCATGGTGCAGGCGGGGACACCGAGTATGTGGGTGTCTCCCAACCTCGCGTACAGGGACATCGCGCCGGATATAACGGGCAGGCCATAGAAGCGCACGTCGGCCCCCGACCGGCGGATCCCTTCCGGAGTCACGTCGTCCGGGTCAACCGACATGCCGCTGCAGCACAGGATTACCTCGCAGCCCTTCGCTTGCATGGCCAGAATCGTTTGGGCGATCACCTCCGCGTCGTCGGGCACAACGGCATGCTCCTCTACGCTGCCGCCCAGGGCCTCGATCTTCCGGTGCATCACCCCGGAGAACTCATCCTTGATTCGCCCCTTGAAGACCTCACTGCCGGTGACGACCATGCCGATTCTCCTGAGCTTCAGCGGGAGTACGCTCACGACCGGATGGGTGTCGCGGGCTATGCATTCCATTTCGGCCAGTCTCCCCTCATGGATACTCAGCGGGATGATGCGCATGCTGGCCACCCGCGCACCTTGCTTGCAGACGGTGTTGTTGTGCGCGGTAGCGACGATGATGTCGCCCAGGGAGTTTATGGCATCGAGAACGGCCACGTTTACCTTGAGCAGGCCGGCGAAGGCAGTCGTGAGGTTGATCCGTCCTTCCTTCGGTTCCGACTGCACTAAACCCGGCCCCATCACTGCCCGGGCTATCCGGAGGGCGGCTTGCTCCTCGTGGACCTGGTCCTCCTCAAGGTCCATGATGAAAACGTGCTCTTTTCCGATGCTCAGGAACTCGACAACGTCCTCTTCCCTGATGGTGTGGCCGCGCCGGAAGGCCGGCCCCTTGAAACCGCCCGGGACCACTTTGGTTATGTCATGGGCCAGTGTCATACCTATTGCCTCTTCAACTCTGACCTTGCTGATCATCCTTCTCCTTGCTTGTCCGTGTGCTGAGATCCACCCCATGCATCGACGGCATGAATTGCCCCGCACCCGGCGAGGCTCCTGGAAGGACAGGCCGATGGCAGCGACCGCGCAAACGGTCTCTGGTTACCAGGGGGAGGTATTGCGGGTGGCCGGCAAGAGACCCCGGGGATGTAGCGTCCCTGCCGTCATGATGTATCGCTCATTTTCCCTCTCCTTTCCCAAAGGAGGTACAAGCGTTTCCACTTGTGCCCAATCAGGACTCTCGAGAAGTCCGTCGGCTGAGGCACCATATCTGGCGACTTAGGTGCCGGAGCTCGAAGAGTCGCCTTATCAGTTCACCATTCTCCAGTCATCTCTATCTCATCACCTGCCGGGTGACGGGGGCCTCATAGGGGGCCTCTCCCTGGCAGCCCCGGCAGATCGGGCCGTCCTTGACGGGGTAGGCCTCGCCGCAGGCGCCGCAGATGCCGATGGCGCCCTTCGAGCGTCTGGCCCGGTCCCCGGCCCTGACCTGCACCGGGTGAAGGGAGCAGATGCTGCGCCCGGCACAGCGGATCTCTTCCCGGAGGCGGTCTCCATCCTGCTCGCGTTTGGTCTTGAGCTTCAGAAACCACGCCCGAATCTCGTCCCACCCCTCCAGCTTCTTCGGATCGAGATAGACCCGTACGCCGTCGCCTTCGTACTTGTTGTACAGGCTGACGGCATAGCGCCCCAGGTTCACCACCCTCAGCCAGCCGTTCCCTCCCGTGCACGGCGTGAGCAGCTGGACCGCATCCGGCAGGCACGAATGCGTCTCGCAGTAGGCATCGAACAGGACCCCCTTTGGGATCTCCTGCATGGCCATATCCACCATGATGCCGCCGATGAGCACCCCCGGTGCTGCGTAGCCATGGAAGGAGCTGACCCGCTCCAGGAACTCCTCCCAGGTGTACCGGCCCAGCCGTTCGACGCGGGGCACCTCCCGGGCCGGAGCACGCCCGGCTGCCAGCGCCCGTTCCTGCTGATGCCTGGTTGTGGTCATGTGTCTCCCACCATGTTCCAGGCACAAACTGCCAGAGGGCTGTAGCCCTTCTCCTGGGCCATGATGTCCAGATGGACCAGGCCAATGGCGGACGCCGGCGTGATCGATTCTCCCTTTCTTTCTCTCAGGTCGATGCCGACAGTGTACCGGTGGCAATCGGGACACGCCTCCGCATATTCATGTCGCCTTCCCTCGACGAAGATGAGGTCCTTCCTCTTCTGCTCCAGGTTCTCGCAGCGTGGGCAAAGCATCCTGTCGAACTGCCACTCGTGGCCGCACCACGAGCAGCGCAGCCATCTCTGCCCTTCCCCCTGCAGGTAGGTGATCTCCGGGAAGGACCCGCAAATGGGGCAGTAGCCCCTGTGCCATGGCAGCTTGCCCACCAGTGCGTGCAGGGGTTCCGCCCTCTTCTCCACAAAGGGCTTCAGCATCTGGCTGAGAAGGAATGCCAGCACCGAGGGCGGGAAGCCCAGGCGGGAGGCGATCCTGTCCATCTCGTCCCCGTCACCTTTCACCAGGGCCCGCATGCACTGACTCAGGTCCGCCTCACCCGTGTCGAAGGCGTGCTTGAGCCGCTGCGCTTCTGCTTCGATCCGGGGAAAGGCCCTGGCCAGCGGCGCGATGGTCGATGCCACTATCTCTCCCCAGGGGTCCATCAGGTCAGCGAGGCTCTCCTGAGTCAGCAGGGGGATACCCTCGAAGTGCCTGTTCAGGTCCGGCGATGGCAGGGGAGGACCCTGGTAGTCCGGAATCCTGGCCTTGATCCTGGCCCTGGACACCAGGAGCTCCCTGAAGGCATCGGCGATGGGTTTGAGGGAAGGCTTGTCCTTCTCCATCCTGCCAATCGTTTCTTCGATTTCCTCGATGTCACCTGACAGGACTTCATTCATCCGTCAAGTACCTCCGCATGCTTCCACCAGGCTGGCGCAGTCCCGGGACCGCGCCAGCTATGAAGCGAATTCTGTCTTGTTTGCCATCAACTCCCGTTGGATCTCTTCCCCACGTTGACCATGAAGGCCTTGTACTCGGGGGTCATCGCGTTCCCGTCTCCCACTACCGGAGTGATCAGGTTGGCGCTGTCGCCAAAGTCCTCGGGGAACAGCCAGCCGCCGTTGAAGGTCATCCCCATCTGGTGAATGGTCCTGCCTGCCACGGTCATGGGCTTGAAGCGCTTCGTGACCACGCCCACGCAGTCAACCGACCCGCGCGCGGATGAGACGGTAACCCAGTCTCCGTTCTTTATCCCCTTCTCCTCCGCCAGCTCTTCGCTGATCTCGGCAAAGGTGTGAGGCTGCAGCTCCACCAGGAATGACTGCCACCGCGTCAAGGCCCCGCTGCACCAGTGCTCGACACAGGAGTAGGTGGTCATGACGATGGGGAAGTCCGGGCTGGCGTTGGCGATCTTGTCCATGTCACTGGAGAAGATCTTGATGATGGGGCTGTTGTGCTGGGAAGACATGAGGTTCTGTGCCAAAGGCCCCTCGAGGGGCTCATACTGCTCGGGGAAGGGACCGTCGGCCAGGCTGTCGGGTCCGTAGAGGTTGCCTACGCCCTCGGTCTTCATGATGAAGGGGAGCTTCCCGCCCGCCAGATTCGGCGGAGGGCCCCCTCCGTCCGCGATGTCGCCATCCCATGCGGTGCCGTTCCACTTGAGAAGGGGCTTGGCCGGGTTCCACGGGTTGCCGACCGGGTCACACGAGGCCCGGTTGTAGATGATGCGCCGGTTGTATGGCCAGCAGAACGCCCAGTTCGGGTACAGTCCCAGACCCGTCGGGTCCTCTTTGCCCCTTCTGGCCATGAGGTTGGTCCCGTCCCTGGTGAAGGCCCCGCTGAAGATCCACATCCCGCACGACGTTCTGCCGTCGTTCTGCAGGTTGGCGAAGCCCGGGACCAGCTCTCCCTTCTTGTACGTCGTCGTCGTGGCGCCGCTGGTAATGGCGACGTCCTCCAGGAAGTACCCGTTGATGGCCTTGGAGGTCTTCATCGCACTCCAGCCGCCTTCGTCGGCATAGTCCCACTGCATGTTCAGGACGGGGTCCGGGAATGTCCCGCTTTCGGTCCGGTACAGCTCCTTGATCTTCGACATCAGCAGGTAGAAGATCTCGCCGACAGACCTGGCATCACCCGGCGGCTTCCCTGCCTGGTACTTCCACTGCATCCAACGGCCGCTGTTGCTCTGGCTGCCCTCTTTCTCCACGGACGCTGCCGCGGGCAGGAGGAAGACCTCCGTCTTGATGTCCTCCGGATTCATGCCCGGGCCTTTCCAGAAAGAGGCCGTCTCGTTGTCAAAGATGTTGACGTGGATCAGCCAGTCCAGTTTCGCGAGGGCCGCCCGGACCTTGTTGGAGTTGGGCATACTGACAGCGGGATTGGTGCCGACGGTGATGTAGCCCTTCATGTTCCCGGCATACATCCTGTCTGTCATGGTCATGGCGGACCAGTCCACCCCATTGTCGTACTTCGGCACCCAGTGATAGCCGAAGTCGTTGGCTGCCGTAGCGGTGTCGCCGTACCACGTCTTGAGGAGACTGACGATGTACTTCTTGTAGTTAGACCACCAGTTGACCGACCTGGGCTCGTCTGTCTTGCTGAAGCCCTTCGCCACGTAGTGCTCCAGGTCAGTCAGGGTGTCATTGGGTGCCTTGAGGTATCCCGGCAGGTAGTGGTACAGCAGGGCGAAGTCAGTGGAGCCCTGAACGTTCGGTTCGCCCCGCAGGGCATTGACTCCGCCGCCGCAGATGCCGATGTTGCCCAGCAGCAGCTGGACCATGCACATGGTCCTGATCTGCTGCACCGCAGTCGTGTGCTGGGTCTGCCCCAGGGCATACATGATGGTCCCGGCCTTGTCCCTGACGCCCGTGGAGGAGTAGAGGTCATAGACCCTCTGCAGTTCGTCCACCGGCGTTCCGGTGATGGAGGAGACCTTTTCCAGCGTGTAGCGGGAATAGTGCTCCTTGAGCTTCTGGAACACGCAGTCCGGGTCATCCAGGCTGGCGGCCTTCTGGGGTATGCCGGGCACAGGCGGGTCCGCCGTCGGGTCCGCGCCGTCTCTGACTACCGCCCACCGGGACGTATCGTACTTGCGGGTGGCCGGGTTATAGCCGGAGAAGAGCCCGTCGTTGAAGGAGTACGTGGCAGGGACCTTGAAAAGGGCATTGGTGTAGTTCTCCACGTAGTCCTTGAAGTACCTGTTGTTGTCGATGATGTACTTGATCATCCCGCCCAGGAAGGCGATGTCGGTCCCCGACCGCAGGCGGCAGTAGACGTCCGCCTTGGAGGACGTCCTGGTGAACCGGGGATCGACGTGAATGATCTTGCTGCCGCGGTCCTGCGCCCTCAGCACCCACTTCATGGCCATGGGGTGATGTTCCGCGGCATTGCTGCCCTGAATCAGGAACACATCTGCATGCTGCAGATCAATGTAGTGATTGGTCATCGCGCCTCGCCCGAACGACTCTGCCAGAGCCGGTACAGTCGGGCCGTGTCAGACGCGGGCCTGGTGATCGATATACACCAGACCCAATGCCCTCGCAGTCGAAGCCATCATGAAGCACTCTTCGTTGTCCACGTTGGAGCTTCCATGATGCGCTATGGTTTCCACCCGATTGACCGTGTTGCCCTTGCTGTTCGTGGCGACGAAGTCCGCGTCCCGGATTTCCTTGATCTTGCGCGCCATCCGGTCGAGGGCCCAGTCCCAGTCCTTCTCTTCCCAGTCCTTGCTGTAGGCGTCGCGCCACAGCACTTTCGTCAGGCGATGCTCATTGTTCTCCGTGGTCTGCATTAGCGCAGCTCCCTTGGGACAGAGCGTGCCCTCGTTTATGGGATGGTCAGGGTCTCCCTCGATATGGAATATCTTGCCGTCCCCGTCCGTGCTGCATACCAGGCTGCATCCGCACGAGCAGTAGCAGCAGATGGTCGTTGTTTGAGTCGCATTGATCACCTTGTTGATCTTCGTCAAGTCTGCGGCGTATGCCCTGGCGGGGTTGACGTTGACCCCGAGGGTTGAGAGGGCCAGACCTCCGGTGACGGCCCCGGCCCCTACCAGGAACTGACGACGTGTTACCTGCATTGGTTCCTCCTTGTGTCCAAACCGACTGACATTAGGGATACATGCCTCAAATGCGCGCCACTCCTCTCTACGTGCTCGCCGGGGCTTCAGCCGGCGCCTCGCCGTGACCATGCCCTTCATCATGCT
>CAYPDY010000004.1:0-40359 GCA_964409515.1 uncultured Dehalococcoidia bacterium | reverse complement strand
AAGCTGATCCGGCCCCCTTTCCCTACCCCGCCCGGCGAAGTTGCGGAACCGCTGCGGGCTGAGCGTCCGCGTTTACCGCTTGCGTCGCCTGTGCTAAAATCATTAAGTTAGGGCCGATGGCAAAGTGGCGGCCCTCTTTGGCTTGGGAGGATAGCATGCCCGTCTATGAGTACCGTTGTCAGAACAAGAAGTGTGGGCGAAAGGTGTCCGTGCTGGTGAGGGGTTTCTCGGGAGCCGGGGACGTGACCTGCGGTTTCTGTGGTGGTAAGGACCTGACTCGCCTGTTCTCGACGTTCGCCACGGTGAGGACGGACCAGGATGTCTACGGCGATATCCTGGACGACCCCGTCCTGGTCAATCGGATGATGCACAATGATCCTACTGCCATGGTGGAGTGGTCGCGGAGGATGGGGGGCACCGAGGGTGAGAAGCAGCCGGAATACCAGGAGATGGTGGAGCGGCTGGAACGCGGCGAAAGCTACGAAAGCGTGGTGCCGGAGATGCAGAAGAGGATCATGGGTGGAGAGGAGCCAGCGGCCGGCGCCGGCGCCGAGTCCGCCTCCGGAGGAGAGGACTAGGCCACCATGCCGGTCTACGAGTACCGCTGCTCTTCGTGCCAGAAGAAGTCCAGCTTCTTCGTGAAGGGCTTCAACGATCCGCTGTCGCCCGCTTGTTCTTTCTGCGGCAGCCGCGAGATGAGCCGGGTCTTCTCCAGCTTTGCCTACCATAAGTCGCTGGCCACCATCCACGAGGAATCAGGCGATCCGTACCAGCCCGGCGAGGGCTACTACAACGACCCGCGCAACATCGGCCGGTGGACCGAGAAGAAATTCCAGGACCTGGGCATGGAGATGCCTTCAGAGGTTCAGGGCATGATAGAGGCGGCGCGCGACGGACAGATGCCTGAATCGGTGAAGGACCTGCAGCCTGGCCTGACCGAGGTCTAGTGCTGCGAGTTGTCGATGCCAACCTGGACCGCCTCGGGGAAGGACTTCGGGTCCTGGAAGACGTTTCCCGCTTTCTGCTCAATGACGCCCCGTGCTCCCGGCGGCTGAAGACCCTGCGGCACGACCTGGTGAAGACCCTTGGCCCCCTGGAACAGGATCTCCTCTCGGCCCGCCGCGTGGCGGAGGACGTAGGCGCACCGGTGCGCACAGGCGCTCCGGTGGGGCGCACGGGCGCTCCGGCAGCGAAGCGCCCGGCCGAGCCGCATGGTGACCTGACGGCCCTGGTGCTGGCCAACTCGCGGAGGGCCCAGGAGTCCCTGCGCGTCCTGGAGGAGTTCAGCCGCCTCTCCGGTGGACCGCTGGCCGGCCAGGCGGGCCGATTCGAGAAGGCCCGTTTCGAGATCTACGACCTGGAGCAGCACCTGGCGGGCCGGGTGCGCCGGCACGACAAGGCCGGCCGGTTGAACGGCCTGTACCTGGTTCTGGACACCACGGCGCTCGGGGGGCGCGATGAGGTGGACGTGGCGGCCGCCGCTGTTCGCGGCGGGGCCAGGATCATCCAACTGAGGGACAAGCACCGGGGCAAGGCCGACGTGCTGGCCGCGGCCCGGAAGCTGCGGTCCCTCTGCGCCGAGAAAGGCGTTCTGTTTGTGGTGAACGATCATCTCGATATTGCCCTGGCAGTGCGCGCCGATGGACTTCACCTGGGGCAGGATGACTTGCCTCCGGCGGAGGCGCGGCGCATACTTCCCCTTGATATGCTGATCGGCTGCTCCACCCACAGCACGGCCGAGGCGGTCCGGGCCCAGGCCGCCGGCGCCGACTACGTGGCCCTGGGATCGATCTACCCCACCACGTCCAAGGAGAGGTACAGGCTGGTGGGACTGGAAACCCTGCTGCGGACGCGGTCCAGGGTATCCGTGCCGCTGGTAGCCATCGGCGGCATCAACGACACCAATGTCCGGGAAGTCATCAAGGCCGGGGCCGATGCCGTGGCGGTCATCAGCGCGGTCCTGGGCGCGGGTGACGTGGAAAGGGCGGCCAGGAGGCTCGCCTCAAGAACGAAGGAATAATCTGGTATTGGAGTGTGAGATATGGAGAGAGCCACCTCTAACCTGGAAGCGACGGCGCAGAGGATTCGAGCCAGTTTCGCGGCGGAGGATGCCGCCCGGGAGAAGGCTTTGCGGATGGGCCGCGAGGTCATTCGGCACAGCGCCAATTCCATCCGGGCCATCCATCGCGGCGAGTTCGACTCTGCCCGGGAGTCGCTGGCCGCGGCGCGGCAGCTGGTGGAGGAAGCCAGAGCGTCCGTGGCGGACCACCTGGAGATGAAGCACGCGGGGTTCATCCATGATGCCCAGAAGGAGTACGCAGAGGGCTCCATAACGCTGGCGCTGGTGCTCAACAACCCTCTTCCCACCCCTGAGGAGCTGGGAGTGGCGTACCCCGCCTACCTTCACGGGCTGGCGGAGGCCGTGGGGGAGATGCGGCGGCACCTCCTGGATACCCTGAGGAAGAATGACACCGCGGGCTGCGAGGAGCTGCTCTCCTACATGGACGACATCTACGGCATTCTGGTGACGATGGACTTCCCGGATGCCCTAACGTTCGGCCTGAGAAGGGCGACCGACGTGCTGCGGGGCATTCTGGAGAAGACCAGGGGCGATCTGACCATGGCCATCAGGCAGAGGGACCTGACGGAGAGGCTGGACCGCCTCCGGGCCTAGCCGGCCGCCCATCGGGCCGGCCGCCGGACGCGGCCCTTTGTTCGGTCCCCGCGGCAGCCAATGCCGGGGGCTGGACTTCCGGGCTATAATCGAGCTTATAGGAGAGAGATGAGGAAGCCCGCGGTCGCCGGATCCTTCTATGCCGGTTCATTCGCCGGCCTGCAGCGCCAGATAGAGGACTGCTTCAAGCATCCACTGGGGCCGGGCGCCCTCCCTGGCGAAGTACGGTCCGCCGAGCGGCACACGCTGGGGCTGGTCCTCCCGCACGCGGGATACGTGTACTCCGGGCCCGTGGCGGCCCACGGTTTCGCACGGCTGGCGGCGGAGAAGATGCCCGAGGTGGTGGTCATCGTCGGCCCCAACCACCGCGGCCTGGGGGCCGCGGTAGCGGTGGGCCGCCAGAGCCCCTGGCAGACCCCGCTGGGTGCGGTGGACGTGGACCTGGAGGTGGGGGAGGCGGTGGTGGCCGGGGGGCAGTGGGCCAAGTGGGATGACCAGGCGCATGGCATGGAGCATTCACTGGAGGTCCAGGTGCCGTTCCTGCAGTACATCTACGGCTCCGGGTTCAAGATCGTGCCCGTCGCCATGCTGCGGCAGGAAATGGAGATCGCCCAGGACCTGGGCCGGGCCATCGCATCCGCCCTCAGGGGGAGAGCGGGGTTGATAATCGCCAGCTCCGACTTCAGCCACTACGAATCGCAGGCGTCCGCCGGCCGGAAGGACCGCCTCGCCATCGATGCCATCCTCAAGCTGGCCCCGGCCCAGGTGGCGGCCACGGTGGTCAGCCAGAACATCAGCATGTGCGGTCCCGGTCCGGTTATGGCCATGATCACCGCCGGCAAGGAGCTGGGCGCCAGGAAGGCCAGCCTGCTGCGCTATGCCACCTCGGGGGACATCACCGGCGACTACTCTGAAGTCGTCGGCTACGCCTCGGTCATGGTCACGGACTAGCCCGGGGCAGTCCCGATCCGAATCGAAGGAGGGGTCAGTATGAAGAGAAAGTCCGCATTCCTGCTTATCGTGATCGGCATGGTGTTCGCGGCCCTGGTGCTGCCGGCAGCGCTGGCGCCCGCTCCCGCGTCAGCCGCCATCGGCTCCCTGGTATGGTTGAACACGGCCTACAAGGGATCTGACCTGCTGCTGGGCGGCACCATCCAGGCGTATGAAGCAGGGTCCACGGCAACTCTCCTGGTATCGCTGCAGAACACCACCGGGGAGACCATCGAGATCAAGGGCGCCAAGGTGGAGTTCGACTGGGCCGGCGGGGAATACGCGGCCACCGACAACTACCCGGCGACCCTGGCCAACAACGAGAGAGGCACCGTGGCCATCAGCTTCACGGTGCCGGAGGCGTCGGCCATCTCCAGCCGGGTGAGGCACAGCTATACGGTGTTCGTGGACTATGCGAAGGCGGGGGGCTACGGGGTCGGGAACCCTGTCGCCAGGCAGAATCTCGGCGGGGTCGGTACCGTCTGGACGCTGGACAGCGGCCCGGTGGACCCGTCGACCCTTCACGTCTACGTGAACGGGCAGCTGACCACGGCCTACACCCTCGACTGCTACTACGGCATGGGCGGCGCCAGGATCACCTTCGCCACGGCCCCTCCGCTGGGGGCCTCCGTGAATGTGGACTACCAGCAGGTGGAGCTCGTCGGAGCGGGCAATGGGGCCCAGACCGTGTTCCAGCTGGACCATCCGCCGGTGGTCCCCGGCACCCAGCAGGTGTATGTGGACTGCGCACTATCCGCCGACTACACCCTGGACCCTGATGCCGGGACCATCACGTTCAACGCCGCACCCGCGGCGGGCAAGTACATCATCGCCAACTACCAGTATGCGGCGAGATGGACGGCCGCCGGAGACGACTTCGCGGTCTACTCCGCCGACCAGAATGCCGCCATGGCGGTGAAGCAGAAGCTGGTGGCCATCGGCACCCCGACGCTGAATACCACCGGCTCCCGGGAGCTGGCGGCCAAATCGGCCATGGAAGAGCAGCTGGGCGACCAGCAGTACGCCGCCGGCAATCTGGAGGAGGCCAGGACGCACTACGACCAGGCCTACATTTTCATGGACAGCGCGCTGTCGGGCGACAAGGACCCCAACAGCCTGAAGGAAGTCGAGCCTACCGGGACGCTCCTGCTGGGCATAGGCATGGTGCTGCTGGCGTTCGGCGCGATAGGGTACGTGCTGCTGATGCCGAGGGGCGGCCGCCGCTAGAGGCTTCCCGGGGTGCAGGACCGCATGATTTGAACCCGGTGGTGCCTTCGGCTATCCTATACCTGTCCGCTGAACGCAAGGAGGCACCAGACAGGAATGTCCGCGCAACAGGTTCCTTCGCCCCGGCAGGGGCTGGTCTTCAACATCCAGCGTTTCAGCATTCATGACGGGCCTGGCATCAGGACCGTCGTCTTCTTCAAGGGCTGCGGACTGCGGTGCCGCTGGTGCTCCAACCCGGAGTCCTGGAATGCCTACGAGGAGATCGTTACCAATGACCTCCGCTGCACCCGGTGCGGCCGCTGCGCGCAGGTCTGCCCGGTGAATGCCATCGTGGTCAGTGACACGGGCCGGAAGCTGGATCGCGGGCTGTGCAACCGGTGCCTGCAGTGCGCGGATGTCTGCCCCACCGGGGCGCTGGCGGCCACCGGGAAGTGGATGACCGTGGATGAGGTGATGCAGGAGGCGGCCGCTGACGAGCTGTTCTACCAGAACTCGGGCGGCGGCGTCACGCTCTCCGGCGGCGATCCGCTCCAGCAGTGGGAGTTCGCCGTTGATCTCCTCAAGGCCTGCAAGGGACGAGGCTTCCACACCGCCATCGAGACTTCCGGTTTCGCCGAGTGGAGCATCCTGGAGAAGCTCCTGGCGTACACCGACCTGGTCCTGTACGACGTCAAGCACATGAACCCGGAGAAACACCGTGAAGGCACCGGAAAGACCAACGAGCTGATCCTGGAGAATGCCCGAAAGGCGGCGGCGAAGCGAAGGCTGTGGGTGAGGGTGCCGGTGGTGCCGGGCTACAACGACTCGGAAGAGAACCTGAAGGAGACGGCGCGGTTTGCCAAAGAGATCGGCGCCGCCAGGATCTCCCTCCTTCCCTATCATGTCTGGGGGGCGTCCAAGTTCGAGAAGCTGGGCCGCAAGTTCACCATGGGAGACGTTCCCGCCCCCACGACTGAGCAGATTGAGCGCTACCGGCAGATCGTCCAGGCCGCCGGCGTGATGACGGCCGTGGGCCGGTAGACCATGCTGGTGCGCCACATGGGCGAGTTTCAGGCCCCGGACGGTCTCGGCCGGGCAACCATCCCCTGCGGCGACTCGATGCAGATCGGGCTCCGGGTCGTCGACGGCCGGATTCTGGAAGCCAGGTTCATGGCCGACGGGTGCGGGCCGGTGGTCGCCTGCGGCAGCATGGTGACCGATCTGGTCGAGGGCAAGACCATCAGCGCCGCCATGGCGCTGGATGAAGGCGACATACTAGCCGGACTGGATGGCTTGCCGGAGGCCGAGACACACTGCGCCACCCTGGCGGTGACTGCTCTCAGACGGGCGATACTGGACCATCTCGCGCTGCAGCGCGAGCCCTGGAAGAAGCCCTATCGCCAGGCCGGTCCTTTCCAGCCGGGCCCGCGGGCCTAGAGAAGGTCCTGCAGTTTGGAGCGCAGCGCCTTCTCGGGGAGCGCGCCCACTGACTGGTCAGCCAGCTCCCCCTTCTTAAAGAAGATCAGCGTTGGTATGCTCATGACGTGATACTTGGACGGGACGTCATGGTTCTCATCCACGTTCAGTTTGCAGAACTTCAGCTTGCCTTTGTACTCCTCGGACAGCTTCTCTACTATGGGCCCGATCTGGCGGCAGGGGCCGCACCACGGGGCCCAGAAATCGACCACGACGGGGAGGCTGGACTGGAGCACCTCTTTCTCGAAGTCCTGGTCCTTGATCTCGTTCACCATTCCACCTCTTCTCCTTCTTGTGTTGCCCGTAGCATCTTACGAAACCGGAAACCATGGTGGTAAAATGGGCTGGCTTCGGCGGACGCCGCAGCCATTATAGGCTGCGGCCGGGCCCATGACAATAGGGCCGATGCCCTTGCGCTGGAGACCGGGCGGGAAAGGACTGGCGAGAGGAACAGGATGACCCAGATGCGCTGGAGATGGATGGAGCACCGGGGCAAGAGCGTGCTCTACGTCGACTACCGCGGGATGAAGCCGAAGGAGATCCTTCCCCTGATGAAGGAGACCAATGACGCGGTGGCGGCTTCCCGGGGGAGAGTGCTCATTCTGGGCAACGTCGAGGGGGCGTACGTGACCGGGGAGGTGATGAACTATCTCAAGGGGTCGGCCAGAATGGTGCTGCGCCAGCGGGCGGAGAAGATCGCTGTGGTGGGGGCCACGGGCCTGCTGGCGGTATTCTTCGACTCCTTCGTCGCGGCCCTGGGGAAGGACACGGCCCGCAAGTTCGAGACGGAGGAAGCGGCCCTGAAGTGGCTCTCTGAGCCCGGTATCCTCTGACCGGGCAGTGATGGCCGCGACAGTCCTGCGACATGAAGAAAGGGGGGTGCAGATGCCGGCGAAGTGGATAGAACACAAGGGGAAGAAGGTCCTCTACGTTGACGTCCGCAAGGCCAGCTCACAGGAGTTCGTGGCGGCGCTGAGGGAGGGCGACGCCCTGGCCCGGGCATCGCCGAGCAAGATACTCTACCTCGGCAACATCGAAGATGCGGCGGTGTCGCGGGAAGTGATGAAGGAGATCAGGGAAATCGCCGACAGGATGGGCCGCAAGATGCTCATCAAGCTGGCCGTCGTGGGCGTCGCCGGGGTCAAGAAGATCCTCATGGAGGCGGTGGTGGGAATGTTCGACAGGACTGGGATTCCAGTCCGGGCCTTCAAGACCGAACAGGAGGCCCTGGACTGGCTGGTCGAGTAGAAAGGGGGGACACATGCCGGCGAAGTGGATGGAATACAAGGGCAAGCAGGTGCTCTACGTCGACTATCGCAAGCTGAGCTCGAAGGAGTTCGTGGCGCTCCTGGAGGAGGCCGACCGGCTGATACTGGCTTCTCCGAACAAGGTGCTTTACCTGGGCAACATCGAGGACGCCGCGGTATCGCGGGAGGTCATGGACTGGCTCAGGCGTCACGGCCCGGACACCGCCAAGAAGAAGGTGGAGAAGATCGCCATCCTGGGCGTCACGGGGGTGAAGAAGGTGCTCATGGATGCGGTGACGGGCATCTTCGCCAAGGTCGCCGTCCCGGCCCGGCCCTTCAAGACCGAGCAGGAGGCCCTGGACTGGCTGGTCAAGTAATGGACCGGGGCCGGACTGCCGTTGTATTCTAGCATTGAGGGGTGCGTGGAGGGAGCCATAGACAGGGAAGTCGTCCTCAGCATTGATGGCCGCGAGGTCAGGGCCCGCGCGGGAGAGAGGCTCCTGTGGGTGGCCCTGGACCACGATATCTACATCCCGAACCTGTGCGCTATCCGCGAGGCGGACCCGCCGTTCGGCGGGTGCCGGCTCTGCTTCGTCGAGATCGAGGGCCGGCGGGCGCCGGTCGCGGCCTGCAGCCAGCCGGTGGAGGACGGCATGGTGGTCCGCACGGACACGCCCGCGGTGAAGCAGCTTCGCCGCACCGCCTTCGAGCTCCTCCTGTCCCATCATCATCTGGACTGCGCCCGTTGCCCGAAGAACAAGAGCTGCGAGCTGCAGAAGATCGCGGCCCGCCAGGGCTTCAAGCTGAAGCTGCAGAGGCTGCGGCCCATTCCGCGCGATCTGCCCGTCGACTCCAGCCACCCGCTGTTCACCTACGACCCGAACAAGTGCGTTCTGTGCGGCAAGTGCGTCTGGGTCTGCCAGCGCCATGGCGTGGGCTCCATTGATTTCGCCTTCCGCGGCCTGGAGACCACGATCAGCACCTTCGACCGGATACCCCTGGCGGAGGCCAGGTGTGATTCCTGCCTGGAGTGCGTGCGCGTGTGCCCGGTGGGGTCGCTGGTGGTCCGGGAAGGGCAGGCCTGTGCCGGGGGCGGCAGATGAGCTTCCGGACGTCAGGCGCGGCAGCGGCTGCGGGCCGGCTATTGAGGCTCGCCTGGGCGGTCGTCATGGTCCTGTCCATGGCCCTGATCATGGCCGGCGGGGCGGGCTGCACCGACAGCGTGGAAACGAAGGTGGTCTTCCAGCGGGACTGGGAGGCGGCGAAGGACCAGGCGGCGAGCGAGAACAAGCCCATCATGGTCAACTTCTACACCGACACCTGACCGGCCTGCAAGCGGCTGGATGCCGGCACGTTCTCAGATGATAGTGTGAGCGCACTCATAAACGAGAGGCTGGTGCCCGTCAAGAGCAACACCTGGAAGAGCCGGCTCTACGAAAGCTACATGCAAGAGGGCACGGGCTTCTACGTCCCCACCACGGTCTTCACGGACGCGTCAGGCGCGGAGATCGATCGCATATCGGGATACCTGGGTCCGACGGAGTTTGCCGAGAGGGTGGACTCCGTGCTGGCTGGCTACACCGGCTGACGAGAGGGCGCCCCGGGGTGTCCATTCGGGGGTTGGGCATGAGAGAAAACGGTCTATTGGCACTTCGCCTCCTTCTTCTTCTGCTCTTCACGGGCTTCGCGGCCGGCTTCGCGGCCAGCCAGTATGACATGGTGCGCAGCCTGGTGATCGTCATCTGCACCTCCTGTGTGGGGATCGGTTGACAAGAGGCTAATGAGCAAGCTCCGGTGGACCACCCAGATCCTGGCTCTGGTCATCGCCAACCTGGGTGTTTTCGCCATACTGAAGACCGGCATCCCCTGCCCCTTCTTCTACTGCTACGCCTGCCCGGCGGCGGCATTTGCCTGCCCCATCGGGGTCTTTCAGAACTACGCTGCCCTGCAGCAGTTCCCGTTCTACGCCCTGGGCGTGGTCGGCCTGTTCGGCCTGGCCCTGGGGAGGTTCTGGTGCGGCTGGGCCTGCCCTTTCGGGCTGGTGCAGGACCTGGTCTCACTGGTGCGGGGGCGGAGAGGCCGGGACATCCTCCGTCTGCCCCGCGGCGCCTGGATCAAGTTCGTCGTTCTCTTCGCCGTGGTGGTGCTGGCGTGGGCGGCGGGGGAGACGCTCTTCTGCAAGATCTGCCCGGCGGGCAGCCTGTTCGCGGCCATTCCGCAGCGGTTCGTGTCCACCGAGTTTCACTTCGGGACTTTCTTCTACGTCCATCTGCTGACCCTGGCGATAGCCCTCGCTCTCTTCGTTCTGGTTGGCCGGTTCTGGTGCCGCTTCCTCTGCCCCATGGGGGCGGTGCTGGGCCTGTTCAACCCGGTGAGCCTGCTGAAGGTGCGGGTGGACTTCGACAAGTGCAGCCGCTGCCAGGCCTGCCTCCGGGTCTGCCCGGTGAAGATAGAGAACCTGGAGGACATCGAGAGCTGCACCGACTGCACACGGTGCGGCAGATGCGTGGAATCATGCCAGGCCGACGCCATCAGGGTATCGGCCTCGCTCCGGCGGTAACCCCCGGTTGCCCCCGCTTGCTAGAATAGCCCTGGATGCATTCCGTGAAGGAGGTCCGCAATGGCAGTCGCCGAGATCAGCATTGTGCCCGTAGGCACCAAGACGACTTCGGTCAGCAAGCATGTGGCCGCCGCGCTCAAGGTGCTGCGCAAGGAGAAGAAGGTGGTGTATGAGCTCACTTCCATGGGGACGATCCTGGAGGGGGAGCTGGAGGACGTCTTCAGGGCAGCCCGCAAGATGCACGAGGCGGTCCTCGAAGGTGGCGCGAGGAGGGTGGTGACCACCATCAAGATCGACGACCGCCGCGACAAGCCCCTGACCATGAGCGGCAAGGTGGAGTCGGTGGTGCGGAAGCTGCAGCGCTGAGGGCCTGGGGCTGTGCTTTACCTGGCGGCCGCCAGGGCGCGGACCTCCCTGTCCAGACTGCCGCCCAGGCGGTCCTTCTCCATCTCGATGTCGTAGCGGGTCTGCAGGTTCAGCCAGAAGCGCTCGGAAGTGCCGAAGTACCGCGACAGTCTCAGGGCGGTGTCGGCCGTAACCGCTCTCTTGCCATGCACTATCTCGTTGATGCGACGCGGTGGCACGCTTATGTCTTTGGCCAGCCGGTACTGGCTTATCCCCATGGGCTTCAAGAATTCCTCCAGCAGTACTTCACCTGGATGAACCGGCGGCAGTTTCTTCCCGGGCATCCCACCTCCTAGTGATAGTCAGCTATCTCGACATCGTAGGCATCCCCATCGCTCCAGCGGAAACAGACCCTCCATCGCTCGTTGATGCGGATACTGTACCGCCCGGCAAGATCCCCATGCAGTTTCTCCAGGCGATTGCCTGGAGGCAGAGCCAGGTCCTCGAGCGAATCCGCTGCATCAAGGATGACCAGCTTGCGAAGAGCGATCCGCTGGATGCCTTCCGGGAGTCTGCGGGACCTTTCTCGAGAGAACACCTTCTCGGTCTCTCTGTCGCGGAAGTCCCGTATCATGCGCCTATCATAGCCCCTGGAGATAATAACGTCAAGCGTTATGGTTGGCCGGTTCGCTCCATGGCGGAGGGTGGGGCCGCGGAGAACAGTCCGGGGAACCGGCCCCACCCTCGTTGCGCTGCTGGTCCTATTCCCCGGCGGGAACGGGATCAGGCAGAGGCTCGACCGGCTCCGGCGCCGGGTCCGCCGCCGCCGGAGCCTGCGGCGGCGTTATGCCGTTGCGGAGCTTGTCCAGGAAGGTCTTGCGGACCCCGTATGAAGCCCAGTTGGCATGATCGGCCGTCTTCCGGTTGAAGCCCACCAGGGAAGCCAGGTCGTAGACCATGGCGTCGATGGCTCCGACCTTGAACGACCGGTCGTAGGAAGCCGTGGCTGCGCCGATGCTGGCCTGGTAGTCAGCATAGAGCATCCGGCGAGCCTTCCATTCCAGGATCATTTCGAATGCGCGGTCCAGTTCAGTCATTTCGCCCTCCTCGTTCTATATTTGTTGGTGCGCCCCTCTGTGATATGATGAAGTATACGATATAAACGTATATGCTGTCAACCCTGCGCGCGCGTTTGGCCCGCACGGCGAATCGAGTGCGGCTGGCCCGTAATGCAACAAAGTTGCATTTGAATGCGGCCCGTGCTATATTGGGCCCATAGCCCGTGGGGACGGGGTCAAGAGATGTCTTTTACCGAACACGCCGTTGCCGTGCTGCGCGAAAAGGGATACAAGGTCACCAGGCCCCGCAAGCAGGTGATCGAGGCTATAGGCAGGGCCGGGGGCGCCATGTCACCCAGCGACATCGGGAAACTGATGGAAGGGGGCGGCCAGCACCTGGACCAGGTCACCATCTACCGGGTGATCAGCCTTCTCTGCACGTTGAACCTGGTGCACCGTGTCTTCTCCCGGGGCGGGTACGTCCGGTGCGATCTGCAGGAGGAAGAGGGATGCCACCGCTTCCTGGTGTGCCGGGGCTGCGGCAGCCTGCAGGAGTTCCGCGATGAGGCGCTGTGCCGGCAGGAGAGCGAGGCGGCCCGGAAGCTGGGCTTCCGGGCGGAACACCACGTCACCGAGTCTTCCGGGCTCTGCAGGGACTGCCGTGAATAACGAAGGGGGGAAGGCGGGCTGGGGCCGCCGGCTCCCGGCCATGGCGCTCGCGGTGCTGATCACCCTGGGAACGCTGCTCGGGGGCGTGACCTGCAGCCGGGAGATGACCAGCGGCAAGCCCATCGTGGTGACCACCATCTTCCCCCTGGCGGATTTCGTGGAGAACGTCGTGGGAGACAGGCTCGAGGTGATTACCCTCCTGCCTTCAGGCGCCAGCCCGCATACGTACGAGCCTACCCCGGGCGACATCAAGGACCTGGCCGGGGCCATTCTTCTGGTGGTGAATGGTGCGGGCCTGGACTTCTGGGTGGAGGACCTGAGGCCGGCGGCCAGCGACAGCCTGGTCGTGCTGGACACCTCGGCGGCCCTGGCGGAGGAAGGCCTGCTTCTCTCGGGCGATGAGCACGAGGATGACGATCACGGCGGTGTGAACCCCCACTACTGGCTGGATCCGGTCCTGGCGCAGAAGCAGGTGGAGGCCATCGCCGCGGCGCTGGCCTCCGTCGACCCGGACAACGGGGACTTCTACATGGACAACGCGGCGGGCTACATCGCCCGGCTGCAGTCACTGGACGAGGAGATCAAGGGTGCGGTGCAGTCGTTCTCCTCGCGCGAGTTCATCACCTTCCATCCGGCCTGGACGTATTTCGCCGCGAGGTACGGGCTGGCGGAGGCGGCGGTGATCGAGGAAGCGCCGGGCAAGGAGCCCTCGGTGGAGTACATCATGCACGTTGTCGATGTGGCCAGGGCCCTCAAGGTCAAGGCCATCTTCGCTGAGCCGCAGTTCAGCACCAAGGCGGCCGATGCCATTGCCGCCGACAGCGGCGCGGAGGTGCTCCTGCTGGACCCGATGGGGGGCGAGGGCCTGGAGGGCCGCGACAGCTACCTGGCGCTCATGCGCTACAACGTGGCCCAGATGGCGGAGGCGATGGCATGACAGGGCCCAGGGCCAGCGTGGTTAAGCTGGAGGACGTGTGGGTCACCTATCACGAGACGCTGGCCTTGAAGGGCGTCGACATGGAGATCGAGGACGGCGAGTTCCTGGGGCTGATCGGTCCCAACGGCAGCGGCAAGACGACCCTGATCAGGGTCATTCTGGGGCTGGTGAAACCGGACCGGGGGAGGGTGGAGGTGTTCGGCGTGCCCCCGGACCGCCTGGGGGCCAGGCACCACCTGGTGGGCTATGTCCCGCAGAGAAGCCAGGGCGACTGGACCTTCCCCGTTTCGGTGATCGACGTGGTGCTGATGGGGCGGTACGGCCGCATCGGCCTGTTCAAGCGCCCCTCGAAGGCGGACCGGGAAGTGGCCATGCACGCCCTGGAGGATGTTCAGATGCAGGACCTCGCCCGGCGGCAGCTGGCCGAGCTTTCCGGCGGGCAGCAGCAGAGAGTCCTCATTGCCCGGGCCCTGGCCACCGAGCCGAAGCTGCTGCTCCTGGATGAGCCGGCGGCCGGCGTGGACGCGTACGGGGAAGAGAAGTTCTACGAGCTGCTGCAGGGGCTGAAGGAGCAGCAAGGCCTGACCATAGTGGTGGTGACGCATGACATCGCGGTGGTGTCGGCCCATGTGGAGAAGCTGGCCTGTCTCAACCAGACGCTGTACACCCATGCGCCGCCGTCCGAGGTGATCACGGCCGGCACGCTAGAGAAGGTCTACGGGTGCGAGGTGGAGCTCCTGGCCCACGGCCGGATACCCCACCGCGTGCTGGAAGAGCACACGGTGTCGGGAGAGCACAAAGCGCCGGGAGAGCACAAATGAGCGATGTCCTGAGCTATCCCTTCATGCAGCGGGCGCTGGTGGCGGCGGTGCTGGTCGGGGTGGTCTGCTCGGTGGTGGGCACCTACGTGGTGCTGCGCAAGATGGCCTTCATCGGCGCCGGCATCTCCCACTCGGCGTTCGGCGGCGTGGCGCTGGGCTACCTGCTGGGCCTGGATCCCATAGGCGTGGCCATTCCCTTCTGCCTGGCGACAGCCATGGCCATTGGCTGGGTGAGCCGGAGGGGCCGGGTCTCCGAGGACACCGCTATCGGGATCGCCTTTGCCAGCACCATGGCGCTGGGTGCCCTCTTCATTGGCCTCAAGGAGGGCTACAACGTGGACCTCTTCGGCTACCTCTTCGGCTCCATACTGGCGGTTTCAACCTCCGACCTGTGGCTCATCCTGGGGCTGGGGTTGGGGGTCGTCGTGGCCGTGGCGCTCCTGTTCAAGGAGCTGCTGTTCGTCAGCTTCGACGAGGAGATGGCCGCGGTGAGCGGCCTGCCGGTGCAGGCGCTGTATTACCTGTTGCTGGCGCTGATGGCCCTGACGGTCGTCGTCTCCATCAAGATCGTGGGCATCATCCTGGTAGAGGCGCTGCTGGTCATCCCCGCGGCGGCGGCGCACCAGCTGACGCGCAGCTTCGGGCGCATGATGGGGCTGTCCGTCGTATTCGGTGTGGCGTCCGGGGTGGCCGGGCTGCTCTTCTCCTACTGGTGGGACCTGCCGTCGGGCGCTACGATCGTGCTGACCGCGGCGGCCATCTTCTTTGTCTGCTTCGCCTTCTCGCCGAAACGGCGCCGGCGCCCGGCCCTGGCCCGGCGTCCCTGATGCTATAATCGGGCCATGCAAGGCGTGCGGTAGAGGGTGCCAGGGGACTGTGGAGGTGGCGTAGATGTGCGAGTTCTGTCACAAGCACGGCGAAGGCCAGAAGTGGTACCTGCGGGCCGAGAACTACTCCGAGGACCTGCTGAGCGACCTGCGGCGGCGCAGTTTCATCATGGAGTTCCTGGGGTCCCCGGAGCATATCAGTGAAGGCCAACGGAAGCTGGAGAGGCTGGAGCGTGCTCCGGCGTTCGTCCGGTCCGTCATCAATCCGCTGGCGGTCAACCGGCAGAAGAAGACCCACTACGGCCAGGTGGTGCCCATCGAGGAGGTGGAGCGCATCTTCACCTTCATCAACTCCGTCGTCAGGCTGCCCTGCATCTGCCGCCAGGCGCTGGTGGGCAGTGAGCAGCGGCACTGCTACGGAATCAGCATGGTGTCCCACGAGGAATCGCGGCTCTATCAGATGGTGCGGCAGATTGATGCCAGCTACCTGAGCGGCCCGGACACCCGCGGGCTGGAGCCGCTGTCCAAAGGAGAGGCCCTGGCCAGCCTCCGGGACCTGGAGAGGAAGGGCCTGTGCCACACCGTCTGGACCTTCATCACCCCGTTCATCGGCGGCATCTGCAACTGCGACCGGTCCGACTGCGCGGCGATGCGGTCCACGGTCACCATGAAGTTCCCGGTGATGTTCCGGGCGGAGTACGTGGCCGAAGTGAATCCCGAGGCGTGTAACGGGTGCCGCCAGTGCATGCGGGTCTGCCAGTTCGGGGCCATGGGGTACAGCATTGCCCACGAGAAGGTGGTCATAGACCCCCGGCGGTGCTACGGCTGCGGCATCTGCCGCTCTCTGTGCACCAAGAATGCCATAGTCCTCGCCGAGCGCGCCTCGGTCCCCCTGGCGCAGGGCGTGTGGTGATCAGGTCCCCGGGGCGCCCACCGGCCTCAGTGTCTCAGGGGCGCTGGGCCTGCATCTTCGCCGCCCTCTGCCGGGCTCGCAATATGCGGTGCAGCCTGGGGTAGAGCAGGGCGAGGATGAAGGCTGCCACCACCAGCAGGGTCAGCACCAGCATGACAGGCTTCCAGGGGGAAGCCGTGACCCTGACCGATATCGGGACGCCCAGGCCCGCGGGCCCGTAGAGTATCCGGCCGCAGTCGTCCATGGACCAGACCACGATATCGTGCTCTCCGCGGCCCAGGTACAGCCGGACCTCGGATCCGTTGCCCGTGTGGTTGCGCACTCCATCGACAAACACCTGGACGAATTCCCCTTCGGCGGTGCCCTCCCACCGGACGTCCACCGTCGGCCCGGTGCTCGCCCCCTGCGCCGGCGAAGTGATCTGCAGGCTGGCCTCCGTGTTCAGGAAGTAGATGCCGCCGGCCCCGGCCACGCCCAGCACCCCGGGCCGATGGGTTTCAAACAGGGAGATCGATAACGGACTGAACCCCAGGTACGCCGCCAGGCGCTCGCCGGCCTGCAGGTCCAGCACGGCCACGTAGTTGGCATATGGGGACCCGACGAGGGGGGCCGTCGTCGGCTCGCTCACCCCGGCCAGCACCTCTGCGCGGCCGTCGCCATTCACATCGCCCGGGAATAGCAGGGGGTACTCGACCCAGCCGTACCCGCCGGCGTCCTCTCCCAGCAGCGGGCTCGCCGGCACGGTGGCCACCGGCCGGTCACGGGCCACATCGTAGACCTCCACATACTGCTGGATGCAGTAGTAGCCGGAATAAGCCTCAACCGACGAGTAGGACGTCCAGCCCAGGTCGTCCTTGCCGTCACCAGTCACATCCCCCGCACTGCCGGCCGGGAGGCTGGACTTCCATCCGTTCACGGTCCAGGACGACTTGTTGGTCAACAGGTGCTCCCACAGGGTCGCCCCGTCCCTGCCGGAGACCGCCCTCAGCACCGTACCGTATTCCCCGGGGGAACTAGGGTCACCGTATATCTGGTAGGAGTCACAGCAGATGAGCGCGTCGGGGCAGCCGTCGCCATCGAAGTCTCCGGAGGAGAGCTCGACGGCGGAGTTCCATCCGGGGATAGTGATTCGCAGGAGCTGCTCCCCGCCGACCGGGGAACGCTTCACCAAAAGGGGCTGCGGGGGCTGGCTGGGGATCTTATCCCACTCCTGGTCAGCCTGCGGCGTTCCCGGGTCCCGCTGGATGTAGGCCAGCTCTCTCACGCCGTCTCCGTTGGCGTCGGGCACCACCTGCGCGAACTCGATCAGGCAACCCGTCTCCGCATCGAAGGTCAGGTGCGGCTGATAAGCGGCAGCGCTGCCAACGCTCTCCAGAAGGACGATCCGGCTCTCACAGAGGACGGCCAGGTCGCTGACATTGTCGGAGTTGAGGTCGTCCAGGGTGGTGAGCCTGACGGTTTCGCCGTCGACCCATTCGGCGCCCGTGGTGGTCCAGAGGGCGGCGCCGGTGATGTCGAAGATGGTCAGGTTGTCGGCGGCGACGACTGCGAGTGCCCTGCGGGAGCCCCCTCCCCGCATGACCTGCAGCGACTCCACCGGTTGACCCGTGGGGAAGCTGGAGGACGTTCCCGTCTGGCCGTCGAAGATGAGGACGGAGTCGCCGCGGTGGCAGACGATATCCTGGCCGCCGTCATCGCCCACCAGGTTGGCGGCTATCTCCAGTCCCTTCAGTCCGCCCTCGTCCTTCATGTCGCCCGGCGGCACCTCGTAGGACCAGGCGATCTCTCCGGTCGCCCCGTCCATTACCTTCAGCAGGCGCACCTCAGGCTCCGGCGCCTCCACCGGGGTCGTGTAAGGAGGAGCGGCCAGCGTGATGCCGTCCTCGTTGACGCCAGGACCGCGTACCCAGGACTCCCTTTCCCATTCACCGCTGAAGAGAGTATCCTCGGTGGCGTCACCGACGAAGTCCCCGGATGTTGCCCTGACGTTATCGATGAGAGGGTAGTGCCACAGAACGTCTCCCGTCGAGGACAGGGCCGTCATCTCACTGCCGACCAGGAAGGCATCCGACCCGATCTGGCTTACATTCCCGGCGCCTTCCTGCAGAGCGCCGGTGGCTATAGTCTTGACCACTGACTGGCCATCGGCCAGGTCGATCAGTCTGATCTCCTCCTCCGCGGGCTGGATCAAGACCGGCCGGCCCCCGAAGTTGCCGACGTTGAGGCTCCAGCCGTTGCCTCCATCCCTATCCCACAGCCTGTTCCCGGCGGGATCGAGCAGGGCCATCCTCTGCCGCATCTCCATGGACCCGTCACCTAGTGGAACGGAGTTGCTGTATGATGCCAGGATCCCGGGCCGGCCATCGGGCATGGCATTGGGAACCAGCACCATGGGGCCCACGGAGCCCGTATCGTCCCCTGAGAAACCGGCATCCCAATCCAGCCTCTTGGCCCTGAGGTCATACAACCGCACCAGCCCGTCCGTGGCGGCCACAGCTAACAGGCCCTCTTCGGCGTCCAGCACCAGGGTGGTCCCCGGCGCTGCCTGCGTGACCTCGCCGCCAGACGTCTGTTCCGGGAGCCGGGTCTGCCACCCGATTTCACCCGTGCGTCCATGGAGCAGGAAGAGGCGGCCGTCCGTCGCGGTCACGAAGACTTCATCGGCGCCGTCGCCGTCGAGATCGCCGAGGGCCTCCAGGCGGCTGGCGTTGCGCGTGGCGCCCGACCGCCAGCGCTCGGTGCCGTCCCTGGCATCGACGCCCAGCACCCGCCCCTCGGAGACCACAGCCAGGCCCGGTGAGCCCTCATCCCGTATCACCGCCAGGCTCGCGATGGATGTCTGTCGCTCCACCCAGTGCCTGTCGTCCCAGACCTTCACCATCGGCGCGTACTGCCACAGCTTCTCCCATGTAGCTCCATCGTAGCAGCGGAGCGCGGGCACCTGCGTGCCGCCCAGCGCCAGCACGACCTCCCTGTTGCCGTCGCCGGTGATATCGTCGATCAGGGCCACGAAACGCACTCCGAACGGGGTGTGGAGGAAATGCCGCAGGGAGCCGTCCAGGCCCAGGACATAGAGCCCGATGGAGGTCCCCTGGAGGATAAGATCACCGCTGCTGTCACTGAAGCTGGCCACCAACGTCTCCGCCGAGCCTTCTCCACAGAAACCGAAGGGCTGGCAGGTGACCGAGGCCTCAGCCAACGGGGCGGCGGCGGCCGCCCCGTGACCTGAAGCTGACAGTGCGGCAGGAGCGGCGCGAGTCCGTGAGGCCAGGCCGCCATGTGGTACGATGCCGGCCAGCAGGCCGGCATCGATAATGCAGGCTGTCATCAGCAGGATGGCCAGCAGTCGCGCAATCCTGGTCATTCCCGCGTCCCTACCCGACATCCTTTCTCTCCGTCGCCGCGATGGCCACGGCCAGGGATCCGCCGGCCAGAACCATCAGCAGAACGACCGATACCCAGGGGCTCACGTAGTTGGCCAGCTCCCCCGGGTACTGGTACTCCGAGGAGTTCTCCCAGTCCGTGTACTCATCTTCCCACCTCCCCCCCTGGAAGATGCCGGCGAAGACCTTCATTTCTCCCAGCTCGCTGGCGGGCAGCATCTCTCCGCCGAGCGCCTGTTCGAGGGCGGGCGCGAAGGCGTTGCCCAGCTGGTAGGAGCCGTCCATCAGGTAGATATGGTTATTCTCGTAGGACGGCGAGTGCAGGCCGAACATGCTGCTGATGGGGCCGAAGAGGAACATGAACAGGACCACCCCGCAGGCCAGGACCGTTATGGCCACCTGGTTGTCGATAAGGGAGGACAGGGCCAGTGATACTGAGGCGAAGACCAGGATCACCAGCAGCGAGTAGAGCAGGACCCAGGGGATGGCGGCCAGCAGGGCGGCGAAGCTGGGAGCCTCGACCGGAAGCATGAACCAGAGAACAATGGCCTGGACCAGCAGTATGATGGCGGTCATGAGGAAGGCATGTGCCACTATGGCGACGAACTTGCCCTGGACGATCTGGCGGCGGGATATCGGTTTGCTGACCAGCGTGAGAAGCGTGCCGTCGCTGGCCTCCTTGGACAAGGCACCCGCGGCGTTGGTCACCACGGCCATGGCCAGGAACAACCCCGCGGTCCAGATGAAGGAGATGCCGATGAAGTGCTTGACCACCACGTAGGTCTCCATCTCCGGAGACAGCCCGGCGTTCTGCAACTCAAAGCGCCAGAAAATGCCGATGAGCACCGGCAGCAGCAGGCCGAGCACCAGGAGGGTAAGCGTCCTCTTCCAGCCCGTGAGGTCGATGAGCGTCTTTCGGACAATGGCCAACATTCCCATCTACTTGTCCTTTCCCTGGTCCATGGTGCTGCGGTAGATGTCCTCCAGCCTCACCTGTTCCTCGCCGAAGGTTTTCAGCAGGCTGCCCGTCTTGGTCACCGCCTCCATTACGGCCACCTGGAGCTTCCCCATATCGGGGCTGCTGATGTGGATGACGCCATCGGCGCCGCTCTTCATTTCCTGTATGGACGGGTGCCCCTGCAAGGCCTTCATCACCGCCTCGTTGTTCGAGGTGTTCAAGACATAGCGGTTCAGGGCCATGTCCTCTTTCATGTCCTTGATGCTGTCCTCGGCCACCGTGCGGCCCTTGTTGATCAGGGTGACGGAATCGATCAGGTACTCCAGCTCCGAGAGGATGTGGCTGCTGATGAAGACGGTCACGCCCTGTTCCCGGGGCAGGCTCTTGAGCTTTTCCAGGAGGGACATCCGGCCATCAGGGTCCAGGTTGGCGGTGGGTTCGTCCAGGACCAGCAGCTCGGGTTTGTGGGTCATGGCCTGGGCGATGCTCAGGCGCTGCTTCATGCCGGCACTGAATCCTCCTACCCTGGCCCCGGCGAAGTCGCTCAGCTCCAGCCACTCCAGGAGCTCCTGGCTGCGCCGCTCGGCCTCGGCCGTCTTGATCCCGCTCAGGGCGGCCATGTGGACCAGGTAGTCGAAGGCGGTCCAGTCCTTGTAGAAGGAGGGACGCTCCGGGGAGTAGCCGATGGCCCGGCGCGCGTCCACCGAACCGATGGGGTACCCCTTGATGAACCCCACGCCGCTGGTGCGCCTGATGGCACCCACCAGGAGCTTGATGGTGGTTGATTTTCCAGCCCCGTTGGGTCCCACGAATCCGTGGATCGTTCCGGTGTCGACCTTCACATCGAGGCCGTCCACGGCCACCAGCTTGCCAAATCTCTTGGTCAGTCCCCGGGTTTCTATTATCACGTTAGTGGCCATTCGAACCTCCGTGCGGCAGTCTTCGTGCCCGCCACGCCCGGTGCAGTCTGGGGTAAAGGAGCGCCAGAACGACGGCCACCAGGGCGAACAACCCGAGCACCAGCCAAGCTGGCTTCCATGGGGAGGGGCCTACGCCTATGGTAACCGGAGCGTCAAGGTCGGCGGGCCCGTAGGATACCCGCCCCCAGTCGTCGACGGACCGGACCACGACCTCGTGCTTTCCGCCGCCCAGATACAGGTCTGATTTGAAGCCGTTGGTGATATCGTTGCGGACCCCGTCCACGAATACCTGGGACATGCCGCCGGATGGGCTTTCCCAAGAGACTCCTACGGTAGGCCCAGTATTGGCCCCGTCCTCGGGCGAGGTGACCAGCAGATCAGCGTCGAGGTGCAGGGAGCAGAGCCCACCGCAGGCGGCCACAGTCAGTGTGCCGGGGATCCGACTCCCCAGCACCGAGACGCCGGCCGGGTCAAAGCCGGTGAAGGCGCACAGCCGGCGGCCGCTCTCCAGGTCGATGAGGGCGATGTGCCGCGGAGAACCCGTGCCCTCGAAGAGGGCTGACGCGTCCGGGTCGTACGTCGGCAATGACGGCTCGCCGACCGCCATGAATGCCACCCCGTGGCCGTCAGCGCCGGCGTTCGCCAATTGCATGGCGCTGTCGACTCCTCCATCGACAATGGCCCCGCTGTCATCCTGGAGCAGCGGGGTTGCGGCGATGTCCTTGAGCAAGGTGTCGTGGACCACGTCGAATACCTGCAGGCGCTGCTGCCGCAGCGTGCCCCCGTACTGGCGACCCTCCATCACGCCGGAGACCGAGGCCAGCTCGTCGGCGCCATCCCCATTGATGTCTCCGGCGTTCATGGCCAGGAGGCTTCCGAAGACCACTCCCCCGTCGCTGTAGCTGAAGCCCCAGCCTTCTTCACCGGTGGCCTCCTCCCATATCAGGGCGCCGTCCTTGCCGGAGAGTATCCTCGAGCATGTTCTGTATCCGGGATACCCGTCCTCGCTCCCCAACGCCTCGAGGACCCTTACCACAGAGTCCGATACTCCATCGGCATTGAAGTCCCCGCAGGCCAGATCGTAGCCCCGGATGGTGCCCTGCAGGTCGGCCCGCACCAGGGACCGGCGGTCCTCAAGCGACTGCACGCAGAGCAAGTGAGACGGGCCGCTTTCGTAGAATCCGCCTCCGGACTCGCGTGACTCCGATGAGCTTTCCTGCAGGTAGGCCAACTCCCTCAGTCCGTCCCCGTCACTGTCCCCTACCAGCTCAGGCAGCCGGATGGAGAACCCATTCTCAGGGAGGATGGTCTGCCACAGGTCGTAGCCCGAGGCGTTGTCGGTGCTCCCCAGTACCAGTATCCTGCTGCCGGAGAAGACCGCCAGGTCGCTGGCGTTGTCGGAGTTGATATCATCCAGGGTAAGGAAACTGCCGCTCTCTTCACCCAGCCACGCGGCGGTTGCGGTCGACCACAGCGGTTCGCCCGCCTGGTCCAGGATCAGCAGCCCGGCCGCGTACCCGTATCCCTGCCCAGCGGAGTCGGATGTGGTTAGGGCAAAGGCCGTCCCGTTGGCCCCGTGGCGAATGACCTCCAGGGATGACACCGCCTGTCCGGCGTCGAAGCTGGAGACGGCCCCGTCCCGGCCGCTGAAGATGAAGGCCCTGTCTCCGCGGCAGCCGGCGATGTCCTGAACGCCGTCGCTGCCCGCCAAGTCCCCAGTCAACTGCAAGGACCTCAGCCCGCCGCCCCTCACCCATTCGGCGTGCGGCACTTCGTACGACCAGACCACGGCCCCGGTGGCCCCGTCCATCATCCGGAGCATCCTGACAACAGGCTCCTGACCCGGATTCTGCCCGGCATCGGACCCGCAAAGGAGCAGGACATCCTCCGTGCCGTTGCCGACGAAACTGCCTCTCTCCGCCATGACGATGGTGATCCTGGGATAGTGCCAGAGCAGGTCGCCGGTGGCGGATATCGCCGCCAGGTCGCTGCTGGATGAGAATGCCAGGTAACCGTCCCCCGCGGGTTGTTTCACCACGATGCTGTGGCCCTGAATCGCATTCAGCGGGACTGCATGGAGGACCGACTGGCCGTCCCTGACGTCCACCATCTCCAACTCGGCCCCGCTCTCAGCATAGGCGGCCCTGTCCAGAAAGACTGGCTGGCCTTCGAAAACGCCGGTTTCGAATGCCATGCCGGGCCGTACCAGCGATTCCTCACCTGATGAGTCGGTTTGCCAGACCACCTGGCCGGTGGAGTCGCAGAGGGCCCGGCCGCCGCTGGTCGCGTATCCGCTGTAGGTATCACCCCCGGGGTACGAGCCCGCGTCGGGGCCTTGGCTCAGGAGGAGCTCGCCCAGGCCGTCGCCGCTGACGTCGGCCGTCGGCGACAGCAGCACGCTGTCTGACATGTAGGGATTGCTGCCCGTGTCCTTGAAGGCCAGCGTGTCCCACATGAGCTTCCTGGCCCGCAGGTCGAACATCTGCACCGAGCCGTCTCCAGAGGCGGTGGCCAGCAGTCCTTCTCCTTCATCCAGGACGGCGATGTCGCTCAGCAGGTGTGACACCGCCCCCGACCCGGCATTCTCGTGCTCCGGCAGCCTCGTCTGCCACTCCTTCCGGCCGGTCGCGGCCTCCAGCCAGATGAGGTCTCCGCCGTTGCACCCCGCCAGGACCTCATCGGAGCCATCGCCGTCGAGATCGGCCAGAGTCACCATCCGCCAGAGTGCCGAGGACGCGGTGAAGCGCCACTGTTCCGCACCGTCGGCAGCATGCACCGAGAGGACGCACCGGCCGGTGGTCAGCAGCAGGCCCATAGAGTCCCCCTCGCCGGTCACCTCGAGGTTGGTGATGATGCTCTGGCGGTCCACCCACAGCCGGTCCCAGATCCTGGCCATGGGCGCGAACCGCCATACCTCCTCCCAGCTCGCGCCGTCATAGCAGCGCAGCGCCGGCACCTGGGTGTCGTTCAGCGCCACCACTACCTCGCGGGTGCCGTCACCGGTGGTGTCGTCGATCAGGGCGATGTGCCTGATGCCGAAGGGTGAGTAGAGGAAATGCTGCAGCCTGCCGCCAGAGGCTACCACGTAGAGCCCGTTGGTGGTGCCCACGAACGTCAGGTTGTCGCCGCCATCGCTTAGCCTGTCGACCAGCGGCCGGGTGGTGATGTCACCGTAGAGGCCGAAAGGCATGCAGGTGACGGAGGGGCTGGCGGCTGCCTCAGACGCGGGCGCATTCGACTCCGCCGGCCAGGGCCGGGGCAGAGCGTCAATTCCCAAGGCCAGGCAGCAGACCATGAGAGCGACGAAAAGGACGAACAGAGCGCGCCGGCACCTCGCTGAGCTGCCGATTTTCATTTCCCGTCAAGTCCGCAGCGGCAAGGGTCCATACAATAGAAACGAACAAGACAGGTGCTTGGTTGCACGAGCATGATGCACGATGGTATATGCCAGGATAGCCTCGCGTCAAGAGCCTGATCGTTGCCGGGACAGGCTTGGCCTACAGCCCTTTGCCGGCCATGAAGTGGATCAGGTCGGCCAGGCGGCACGAGTAGCCCCACTCGTTGTCGTACCAGGCCAGCACCTTGACCATGTTGCCGCCGATGACCATGGTGCTGAGGCCGTCGATGGTGGAGCTGGCCGGATTGCCCTTGAAGTCGATGCTGACCAGCGGCTCGTCGGTGTACTCCAGTATCCCCTTGAGCTTCCCGGCGGCGGCCTTCTGGAAGGCCTGGTTGACCTCTTCCGCCGTGACCTCTTTGCCCAGGTCGGCCACCAGGTCGCACAGGGAAACGGTGGTCGTGGGCACGCGGAAGGCCACGCCGTGGATCTTGCCCTTGAGCTCCGGCAGCACCAGGGTCACCGCCTTGGCGGCCCCGGTGGTGGTGGGGATGACGCTGGTTCCGGCGGAACGCGCCCGGCGCAGGTCCTTGTGGACCATGTCCAGGATCTTCTGGTCGTTGGTGTAGGCGTGGATGGTGGACATGAGGGCCTTGGTAATCCCGAAGCTCTCCTGCAGTACCTTGCACACCGGGGCGATGCAGTTGGTGGTGCAGGAGGCATTGGAGATGACGCGGTGTTTGGCCGGGTCGTACTTGTCCTCGTTGACGCCCAGGACTATGGTGATGTCTTCGTCCTTGGCCGGGGCCGAGATGACCACCCTCTTGGCGCCGCCCTGAAGGTGGGCCGCCGCCTTGGGTCCGTCGGTGAAGAGGCCGGTCGATTCGACCACCACCTGGACGCCGAGGTCGCCCCACTTGATCTTGGCCGGGTCCCTCTCCGCGAGGACCTTGATGGGCTTGCCGTCGACCACGATGGAGTCAGCCGTGGCCTCCACCTTGCCGGGGTACTGCCCGTAGTTGCTGTCGTACTTCAGCAGGTGGGCGTTGCTCTTGGGATCGGTGAGGTCGTTAATGGCCACCACCTCCAGCTCGCCCGGATGGCGCTGCTTGATGGCCTTGAGTGCCAGCCTGCCAATACGACCAAATCCATTGATACCGACCTTAGTTGACATCGACGTCCTCCTTCAAGCTGTGTTGGGAACGCGGGCAAGCTTACGCCTTGGATTGCCGGGGGCAGACCGGCCGGTCTGCCCCCGCCCATGTATCTATGGTATTGAAGTCGCCAAGAAGACTACTTGTGCTTCCGCTCCCACCGGGTCTTCTTCATCATCTTCTTGTGCTTGTGCTTGGCCATTTTCTTCTGACGCCACTTACGAACTGAACCCATACGCCCTACCTTTCATGGAACCACCTGCTTCCCGGGACTGACGGCGACTGCGTCCTATCAGGTCGAGGAACGCCTCCACCTTCGTCCGCAGGTGCGGAGTCAGCACGTAGTCGGCGTTTCCTTCGAGTGTTATCAGGGGCAAGTCGAGCTCCCCACGGAATATGATATCACCAATGGCCCGGTGACAGAAAGCCTGAACGTAGTGGATGACTCCGTCGACCCTCCGGCGGCGCAGCTCGGCCCTGATGTCCTTGATGCGGTCGAATATGGAGTAGGGATAGGTGTAGTTCGAGTACTGCTCCTCCAGCGAGTCTCCGCCGCGGGGCATGGCAAACTGCCGCTGTACCTCGTTGTATACCACCCTGGCGCCGTGCTGCTCCAGGAAGCGGTGCAGGTCCCGGGCGAAGACCGGAGGCACGCCGATGTAGGCCAGGCGGATTTCTCCAGTGAAGGGCTGGCGCTGGCGGCATTCGGCCAGGAAGCCCTGCAGCTCCCGCCGGTATCGATGATGATCGCCGGCAAAATCCGAGCTGGACACCAGCCAGATGTGGTTCTCCCAGCCGCTGACCGTGTTCTCCTTCCAGGTCATCCTGTCCAGCCTCCCGGTAAGCCGGCGGCAGGGGGCCAGCTCCTGCCTCATTCCTTCCGCGGCCTCCAGCGTGGTGCCCAGGGAGTCCGCCAGGGCCAGCAGGCGCGCCCGCATCAGGCCGGCATCGGGGTGGTCCGGATAGGCGAAGGGGATCACCCTGAACCCCCGCAGCTTCAGCACCTCCATGAGCATGATGGTGTTGGAGCAGTCGCCGGTGGTCACGCAAAGCACGGTGCCCACCCCGCGGTCGACGCAGGCGCCGTAGATGCCCTTGATCCACGTACAGCAGTTCTGGGGGAAGCCCGCCCTCTCGGCGATGCCTACCAGGCGGTCGGGGTCAGGGTCGCCGATGAAGAGGTTGTTCAGGTCCACCGGCTGGCAGCCGGCAGCCAGGAGCACTTCCACGGGGACGGTAGTGGTTACCCCGATGGCCTTCACCGGACCCCCGGCAGGCTGTAGACCGTGATGCCATCCCGTTGGACCCTGGCTGCCGATCCTTCGCTGCACAGCGGCTCCAGGTGGGCCATGGCCGACATCACGGCCAGGCGCCGGTCCAGGGCTTGGAGCTGGTCGTAGGACAGGTTGAGGCCGTTCACGATCCAGGGTATCCGCAGCGACACCTCGTAGGCGGTCTGGGGCCCCGCGTTGAGCGCAGCCAGGATGGCGTTCCTCCGCTCTTCATGGTGGTGGATTATCTCCTGGATCCGCGGCGCCAGCGGGCTGAAGACGTGCTCGTGCGCCGGCAGCACCAGGTCAACGTCCAGGTCCTCGACGGCCCGCAACGAACGCAGGTAGTTCGGGAGTGGGTCCGGGCCCGACTGCGAGTGAAGGCCGACATTGGGGAAGGTGGCCGGCAGCACGTGATCGCCCGAGATGAGAATCTTCGCGTTCCGCTCCAGCAGGCAGACATGACCGGGCGAGTGCCCCGGCGTCCAGAGCACCTCGAACCGGTACGGTCCCTGGCCGATGATCTCCCCGCCCTCCAGCACCACCTCCGGCGAAACCGGTGCCACGTACCGCCTGACACCCAGGGAGGCCTTCTGCAGCCGCGGGAGGTCCTTCTCCGGCACGCCATTGGCGCGGAGGATATCGGCGGTCTGGTCCAGCAGCGCATCCATGTTCATGTACCGGGCGTCGATGAAGTCCCTCTCGATCCGGTGAAGGGCCACTCTGGCCCCGGAGACCTGCACCAGGCGGCCGGCGAGACCGTAGTGGTCGGGATGGAAGTGGGTGATCAGGATGAGGGATATGTCCGCGAATCCCAGGCCGATCTCCCGCAGCTGGCGCTCCATGGCGGAGTACGCCTGGTTGATGTTCCAGCCGGTGTCCACCAGCAGGCAGCCCCCGTCCCCCTGTATGAGATAGGCGTTGACGGCCAGCTCCTCCGGCTGGAGGGGGAACGGCAGCTTCAGCTGGTGTATGCCCGGGAGGATCTCCATGGCTACTTGCCCAGGCTGAAGAATGCCTGCTGTCCGGGGAAGCGACCCTCGGAGCCCAGCTCCTGCTCTATCCGGATGAGGCGGTTGTACTTGCAGTTCCTCTCGGAGCGGCAGGGGGCCCCGGCCTTGATCAGGCCGGTGTTCATGGCTACGGACAGGTCGGCTATGGTGGTGTCCTCGGTCTCGCCGGAGCGGTGGCTTATCACGGTGGTCCAGCTCACCTGCCGGGCTCTCCGGATGACCTTGATGGATTCGGTCAGGGTCCCCACCTGGTTGGGCTTCACCAGGACCGAATTGGACGCGTGGCCGGTGATGCCGCGCTCCAGGCGCTTGAGGTTGGTGGCGTACAGATCATCGCCCACCAGCTGCACCTTCTGGCCCAGTTTGTCCCGCAGGGAATGCCACCCTTCCCAGTCATCCTCGGCCATCCCGTCCTCGATGCTGATGATGGGGAAGGCGGCCGCCCACTCGGCGTAGTAGTTGACCAGGTCCTTGCTGGTGAGCGTGGCCCGCTCTTTGGCCAGGTGGTACTTTCCCTGCTCGTAGAAGGTGCTGGCCGCCGGGTCCAGGGCAATGAAGCAGTCCTTGCCCGGCCTGTAGCCCGCCTTCTCAATGGCCTTGATGATCATTTCGACCGCCTGGCGGTTCGACTTGAGGGACGGCGCGAACCCGCCCTCGTCCCCCACGTTGGTGTTCAGCCCGTTCTCCTGGAGCACGGACCGGAGGGCGTGGTAGACCTCGCTGCCGATGCGGACGGAGTCGGCGAAGCTCTCCGCTCCGCTGGGGACTATCATGAACTCCTGGAAATCCGTGGAATCGTGCGCGTGCCTGCCGCCGTTGAGGATGTTGAGCATCGGCACGGGCAGGGTGCAGGCATTGGCGCCGCCCAGGTGACGATAGAGGGGAATCTTGAGGAACTTGGCCGCGGCATGGGCGGTGGCCAGCGAGACGCCCAGGATGGCATTGGCCCCCAGGCGTGACTTGTCCTCCGTGCCGTCGAGGTCGATCATCTTCTGGTCGATGTTGGCCTGGTCGGCGACGGAGAGCCCGACCACGGCGGCCCTGATTTCCTGGTTGACGTTCTTCACTGCCTGAAGGACGCCCAACCCGCGGAAGCGCTTCTTGTCTCCATCACGCAGCTCCAGCGCCTCATAGGTGCCGGTGCTGGCTCCGGAGGGAACGGCCGCCGCAGCCGACGAGCCGTCGAACAGCTTGACCTCCACCGCCACGGTGGGATTGCCCCGCGAGTCGAGGATCTCCCAGGCGGACACATCCTTGATCGTCCCCGTTCTTGACAACATGGCTAGTCCCTCCTCTTTCCTGCCGCAGCAATGGCTTTCTCGACGGCTTCGTCCGCGTCCCGAGCCTCGACTATGGACTGGTCAGCCTGTCCACGGAGAGTGAGGGCCCAGGTGCCGAGTCCGATGACTGCGATGCCGTTCTGGAGTGCGAGAGCTATTTCCGAGAGAGTACCGTAGCTGCCGTCGATGGCGATGACCGCCTGGGCGGTCTTCACCACGATGGCATTGCGCGCGTGGCCCATGCCGGTGACCACCGGTATGTCCACGTTGGAGTTGGCCGATCGCCGGTCATCTCCGGGGAGGATGCCCACCGTCAGCCCTCCGGCCGATTTGGCACCCCGGCAGGCGGCCTCCATGACGCCGCCCAGTCCCCCGCACACCAGCGCCGCTCCCCGGCTGGCCAGCCCCCGCCCCACCGCCTCCGCCACCCGGGCGTCCTCGGCTGAGCACGCGCTGCCGCCGATGACGGCGACGCACATGTGTGACATTCCGGCAAATTATAGCATCCCGATCGTGCGCCTAACAACAGAGGCCCTGTACCTTCTGGCCGGGGGCAACCCCGCTGTCAACCGCGCTGCCGGCAACGGGAAAGCCCCGGACCGGCCTAGCCGAGGTAGGTGCCCAGGAAGTACGGCCACACTACGAGGCCCAGGATGACCTTCCACCACACCAGGTGGGCGAAGCCGATACTGAACAGCCAGCCGGCAAACCAGAGCGTCCCTCCGAAAGATGCTTCCTTCATGATTTCCTCCTACTGGGCCTGCGCTTCCAGGCTGAATGGCGGATACTTGTCGGTGGTGAGCAGGATGGCGTATGCATCGACCCTCAGTGACCACCGCATCACTCCGACCACGAAGTCGAAGAGTCCCTTAGGGTAACGGCCGGTGAACAGTATGGCAAACCAGGCCACTATCACCACGAAGATGGCGGCGATGCTCAGGAAGAAGAGGACGATGTAGTGCGGGATGGCCAGCAGCCACTTCACCAGCGGCAGCCACTGGTTCAGGTCCTTCTTCACATCCGGGTAGGGTATCTCGATGTGCACGGCCTGCTCCTCGTCGGTGGACGGGTACTCGTCTCTCAGCAGGCACAGGTAGGCTCCCACCCGCGTGCTGAACCTGGTCAGGGCGATGTTCCAGTCGAACCACCAGCGCGGGTACTTCTGCCGGAAGACCTGCATGAACATGGTAGCCAGGAAGAGCACTCCGCCGGCGGAGGCGCTCACTGCCCACTCCGTCTCATCGCCGGAGTTCGAGCTGAAGGCGGCGCTGGTAACCAGGGTCAGGATGATGGCTATCGGAATGACGGTTATGAGACGAAAGAACGTGGTCAGCCGGTTCAGTTCGCGGTCAGGGTAGTCCACCGATAGGGTCGCCGGATAGGGTTGCACGCCTTGAACCATGAACGCACCTCCTAGCCAAGTTTTCTGCCCGGGACCGAGCGGGCTTCCGCCCGCGAAAGCCCGCTCACTCCACGTATACCTTTACCTTCTCTCCGGTCTTGCTGATGACATCCACTTCCAGGTCGCCCAGGGCCCCGATGAGCTCCTCGATGTCTTCCGGCTTCATGTTGCGCTCGTCGAAGTCGATGCCCTTCTCGTGCAGGGCCAGGTTCACCTTGTCCCGGGCTTCAGACGGTATCAGGGAGGTCAGCTTGATGCCGGCCCGTATCAGCGACATGGGCACGCGGATGTTCACCCGGTCGTAGTTGCCGGTCTTCTCGGCTTCGGGGTCCGGCAGCACCGTGACGCGCAGGTACTTGGCCTTGCCCTTCACTGCCGTCTCCGCCCTGGCGGCGCCCTCGCGTCCGCCCTCCCCGCTATCTACGGCGCTGAGCAGGCGGTAGGCGTCATCGGCGCTTATCTTGTTCTGGGCCAGCATATCCAGGATTCGCTTCTTGTTGTCGGTCTTGTCAGTCATGGTTCTGTCCTCCCTATCTCGCCTAAACGACGGAAATGGTCACGCATTGACCGCCGGTGTGCACATCGACGCTGAGGCCCCGCATGGACCAGAAGGCCTCGAGAGAGGTCCTCAGGATGGACCACGCCCTCTTCCCCCAGCCGGTGGGCCACAGGATGACGGTGGCCATGAATATCAGCGGGGAGAGGATGATGAACACCACCAGCGCCAGCGGCAGCAGCAGGAACAGGGGCAGCCAGAAGCCAAATCCCCCTTTCCCTTCCTGGATCCTCACGTGCATCAGCATGGGTGGCCGCTTCATTCCTCCAACCTCCTTATCGCCTCTTCGACGGAGATCTCGCCGCGCTCCAGCCCGTCCAGGACCTCTTCGCCCGGGGAGCCTTTCACAATCTCCACGAACTCCAGCCGCCGGGCGATGCGGTTCAGCCGGTTCTTGACCGTGGGGTAGCTTATGCCGAACATCTCCTCCATCCCCTTGATCGAGCCGTGGGAGCGGACGAAGGCCATGACGAAGACCTGGTCCTCGGCCGACAGGCTGGCCAGGGGAGGCAGCAGGAAGCTCCCTTCAATGGCGATGTCGTCGTCCACCAGCCGGACTCGCTCCACCGTCACCGGTTTGCCCTGGGTCATCTTCAGCAGATCCTGCCATTCCTTCGCCATACCGCCCGCCTTACGTGTGAGTTAATTCACAAATTGATTTTCTTAACATATCATAGCCAGCAGACTTGAGTTTGTCAATACCAGTCTACGACATACCAGTCTACGACTGTCGCCGCTCCCCCACGCCCCGCCGCTACGGCGGATGCCGCGCAGCCTGCTTCAGGGGGCGGCGAGACCAGCACAACAACAGGGCAGCCCGGCGCGAAGCCGGGCTGCCCGGAACAGCGGATGGGGCGTGCCGGCGGCCTAGGGCTTCCACACCTCCCAGACCTTGCCGACCAGGTCGGGCCCCGGCTTGAGGGTGACCTGTCCCGGCTGCCAGCCCGAGGGGGTCACCTCGCCCGTGGCCCGCACGTGCTGGAAGGCCTTGATCTGGCGGACCAGCTCATCGGGATTGCGGCCCACCTCGGGGGTCAGCGACTCCATGGCCCGGATGACGAAATCGGGGTCGATTATGAAGCGGCCGCGTATGTCTACGCCGGCGGCTTCGTCATAAACGCCGTATATCCGGCCGATCTGTCCCCCCGCATCGGACAGCATGGGGAAGGGCACTCCGCCTTTCACCATCTTGGTCAGCTCCTGCTCCTGCCAGATCTTGTGGACGAAACGGCTGTCGGTGCTCATGGCCAGGAACTCCACCCCCAGCGCCTTGAACTCGGCGTACTTGGCGGCGACCGCCGCCAGCTCGGTGGGTCAGACGAAGGTGAAGTCACCCGGATAGAAGCAGATGACAATCCACTTCCCCTTATGGTCCGACAGCTTCACCGGCTTGAAACCGAAACCCTCAACAAAAGCATTGGCCTCGAAATCGATGGCTTCCTTCCCGACTCGTGCCTGCACTGTTTTCACCTCCACTGATGTCGTTGTCCCGGTTGCCGGGGCTGCCGATGCGGACGCTGGCATAATCGGCCCGCGGGCAGGCTTGACGCAGCCTTCCTTCATCTCTGGCATGGCACCTCCTTCCTGTGATCCGGTGACTGAATTGATGACAGATGGATTGGCTCGACTATGAGTATCGCTTCGTTCATGTGGGGACCGGGGCGGCGGATCGGCTGGTCAATTCCGACGATACCATCCGCCTTCTCCCGCTGTCAACAGTGTCTTCCCCGCAGATCCTATCCCCTGGTCCTCCAGGCCGGCGTGGCCGCATACTGCGGAGTGCCCCGCAGCGTGACCTTCAGGCTCGGCGTGTCGTTGCGGTCCCAGTTCTCCTGGAAGATCTGGTTGCAGGCAATGGACTTGATCTTCCACTGACCATCCTGCTTGACGTATTCGTCCTGGTATATGCCGGCGATGCGCTGGCCGCGATTGTGCTTCCGGTCGATGAGGTAGTTGTACAGCCCCCAGGTGCCCCTGGCTGTGGTCTCGCCGGTTATCTCTATCTCGGGATGGTGACCGTGATGCATGCCGATGAGGGCATCGGTCATTCCCGCCCTGAAGAACCCCAGCAGCGCCTCCTTGCCCTCGAACTTGAACTCCCCGTTGAAGTACTGCGCCGAGACATCCTCGGCGAAGCACTCCGCCATCTCCTCCCACAGCCGGCCGTCCAGGCAGCGGAAGTACTTGTTTCTCAGCCTCCTGATGGCCTCGATGTCCTCAAGGACCCTCACCCTCTGTTTCAGCTCTTCCAGCTCAGTCATGTCTCCCTCCCACTCAGTCTCCGCAGTCCAGGCGATGACCGGCTAGCGTGTCATGCCTGGCCGTTCAGTATTTCGGCTATGTCCCTGATCGCTATCCTGTCCTCGAGCCCCTCGCTCTTGGCGGCGTCCTCCAGCATCATCAGGCACACCGGGCAGGCCACGGCGAGTACGCTGGCGCCGGAGTTGACCGCCTCCCGCACCCTGGCGTTGCTGGCCTGGTCCTTCCCTTTGGCCGATATGCCAGTGTAGAAATTGGCCCCGCCTCCGCCGCAGCAGAAGGCCATATTGCGGGCCCTCTCCATCTCCACCAACTCCAGCCCGGGTACGGAGTGAAGGACCTCCCTGGGAGCATCGTACTCGCCGTTGTGCCGGCCCAGGAAGCAGGGGTCATGGTAGGTGACCTTCCCGGTCGAGCACCCGGGAAGGGGCAGGGCCCCGGCCCGGATGAGCTCGCGCAGGAGCTGCGTGTAGTGCAGCACCTCGAAGCCGCCGGGGTAGTGGTTCTTCATGGCGTTGTAGGAGTGGGGCGAGAGGGTCACGATCTTTTTCACCCCCAGCTGGCTGAACCTCTCGACGTTGCGATCCCGCTGCCTCTGGAACAGCCCCTGCTCGCCCAGGAGGCGCACCTCGTTTCCGTCGCACTCCTCTTCCTGTCCCAGGATGCCGAATGACACCCTGGCCTTGAGCAGCAGGCTCCCCAGGGCCCTGGCTGCCTTCCGGCTGCGGCTGTCATAGGAGCCCACGCAGCCGACATAGTAGAGGTACTCATCCCCCTTCTCGAAGTGCCTTACGGGCAGCCCTTCGGCCCAGTCGCCCCTCGTCTCCCTGGCCTCCCGGAACTCGTTGCCGTAGAGATAGACGTTCTCCAGGAACTGGCTGACCATTTTGGGCAGGCCCAGCTGCCTGTCCATAGCCTCTTCCCTGGCCTGCCTGAAGATGTTCAGCAGGTCTTTCCGGAAATCGAAGCGGCACGCCTCAACGCAGTTCCCGCACATGGTGCAGGCGTACAGGATCTCGGAGAGGTGGTCCGTCCAGCCGATGGTCTCCGTGACCAGGGCGGCCCTGATGAGCCAGTTCAGCCCGCCAGGCGAGTAGGTCTCCAGGCGAAAGCGGTGGTACATGGGGCAGTTGAAGCCCTCCGTCGAGTAGTCGTAGGTGAGCTTGCAGAACCCGCACCGGAAACACCTGTGGACCAGGCTCCTGTAGTCTGCTTCGGCCATCTGCGTCATCTGGCTCATATCACCGGCTCCAGTTCCCCGGGTTCATGATCCCGTTGGGGTCGAGGGCTTTCCTGATGCGGCTGATTAGCTCGTACGTGTTCGGGTCCATCCTCTCCACGATCTTTCTTTGCGCGTCCACTTCCGCCTTCCAGGGGATGCCTCCCATTTCGAGGACCGCTTCGCTGGTTTCCTTCATGGCTTTCCTCACCCGTTCCACCTTCTCCTCTTCAGCCCGGTTGAAGGGATAGACGAAGCCGAACATGGCGCTGTGGCAGTAGCCCAGGATCTGGATGCCGGGAAGGAAGTTCATACCGAACCGGGAGGCGATTTCCACCCCCTTCTGCCACGCCTCCGGGATCTTGTCCACGGGCAGGATGGCGCCACAGTACCTGTAGCCTCCGCCTCTCTCGAAGTCGGCTGCCAGCGCCGGGCTGACATAAGGTGGCTTCTCAACGAAGCGGCTCTTGATCATGTCCGGCACGGGATACAGGAATCTGACCCTGCCCACGTCACCTCCGGCTCCTCCCGCGGCGATCCTCTTGAGCACCGCCATCTTGTAGGCCAGCTCCTCGTCCAGGTCACCGGTGATGGCTGCATTCACGTAATGGCGGGAACGCTGGCCGTCAGCCGACGCGAAGCCCACAACGAAGAGGTTGTCCACCATGTCCGTGTGGGTGACCTGGTTCAGCAGGTCCGGCAGCAGCTCGAGGTCCTTGACCGTGTAGCCGACCACATCCAGCATCCGCCTCTTCGGGAAAAGCTTCAGCGACAGCCTGGTGATGATGCCGGTGGTCCCGTTCCACCCGCAGAACAGGCCGGCCAGGTCCGGAAGCGGGCCCTTGCAGAAAGGCCACGGTGACACCGAGCCCGCCCCGATACGGCAGACCTCGCCGGTGGGCAGTACGACCTCCAGGCCGTTGATGTGATGGGAGTTGTTGCCGTAGCGGAGGGACAGGTAGCCGTGTCCGCGTATCACCATGTTCCCGGCGATGGTGGCCATGGGAGGGGCCTCGGGCCGGGAATGCTCCAGGTCGGGGCAGTTCTTTTCCAGGTATGACCCCAGGTGGCCCTGGGTGACCCCCGCCTCGATCACTACGTATCTTCTCTGCCGGTTCAGCTCCAGGACCCGGTCCATCCTCTTCATGTCCATGACCATTCCGCCGTTCACCGGGAGGCCCAGGCCGTTCAGGGTGAGGTTGGCGCCCATGGGCGTGATGGGCAACCTGTGGCGGTTGGCCAGCACCACTACCTGCTGGACCTGTTCGACGGTACGGGGCATGACGACATAATCTACCTGGCGCGGGCCCTCTGTCCCCGAATCGACCGAGTAGAGATAGAGCTCTTCCGTCCGGTCCGACACGTAATCTTCCCCCACCACGGCGGCCAGGTCGCGGCGTATCAGTTCGTCACTCATCGCTGGTCACCCCCGAATGTCAATGTTACACGGACCGGTGGAGAATCCGCCAGTGGACTCCCGTCGGGCACGGGGGCTGACGAATCCCCCTGTCAGTCAGCTGGCGCACTGCAGGGTCAGCTCTGTGCCTGGCTGCTTTTCCCGCCCAGTCTCTCGAGGAGCCGCGGTACGAACCATTTGGTCAGGGTCACCAGCGTCAGGACCGGCGGCCTGGAAGGCGCCCCCGGGAGTGAGCTGATATCGCAGACGAAGCAGTTCTTGATAGGTGTCTCCAGGTTCCTGTCGACCACCACCCCCATGGGGCACGTCCCGCCGGGATGGCCGAAGCTCATACCGCCCTTGACGTGGCTGAACCCGGCATGCTTGATGGTCCGGCGGTCGCAGCCCATGGCCAGCAGTATCTTCTCGTTGACGAAGCGGCAGTGGTTCATCTTGTCTTCATCCGCCAGGGTCAGGGTCTTGGAGACGCGGCCGGTGTAGGTGACTCGCCCCACCCCTTCGTCGTGGATCTTGTTCATGATGCTCACCATGCGGGGATAAGCCTTGTAGACCTTCCAGAACCCGCCCAGCCCGGACCCCATCACCTGGTACGCGGACCAGAAGAAGCGCGACCAGGTGATATTGGTGGAGTACATGCATCCGTTCTTGTCATCCATGAAGGCTATGGAAGTCCCATGCTCATAGAAATGGCTCTTCAGGTCACCCGCGGGCAGGAGGCCGGTGGACCCGAAGCTGGGGTCGCCGAACAGCCTCAGCCCGGCGCCCCTGATCCCTGACCTGGTCAGGATGCCGGCTGATCCTATGCCCCCCGCGGTGCTGGCCACCGCCTGACCGCGAATCTCGTAGTAGTGGCCATCCCTGACGTCCCGGGCGATGACCCCGGCTGCTGCCCCATTCTCGATGATGACGCTCCTGACGTCGGTGTAGGTCTGCAGCCTGGCCCCGTGCTCCACGGCCTCCTGGGCGGCGTAGTACCCCATCCACTTGGCGCCCCTCCTGCAACCGAACGAGGCCGTCTTGCAGCCATACTCGCACTTGTCGAAGTTGATGTGCCTGTAGGCGACCTGGAAGGGGAGGCCGATGGAGTTGGCCACCTCCAGCATGCGCCTGGTGGTGGGGCCGAGGAACTCGTCAGGTGTCCTGGAGACCCAGGTCTCCTTCTTCGCCTCCTCCAGGTATGGCCTGAGGTCTATCCCGACCTCATCGAAGGGCTCGAGCTGAGGCATGCCCGTGATGCCGGCGTAGAGGTATGACCCTCCGCCAACGCCTGTGCCCAGCACCACGCCGTGGCCCTCCAGCGTTTGCTGCCATATGTTGGGGAACTTGGCCCTTATCATGTGCTCCCCGTTGAGCATCCCCATCATGGTGCCGATGCCTTTGAGGCTGTTGCCACCCTTCTCGATGAGGATCACCTTCTTGCCTGCCTTTGCCAGGTCCTTGGCCAGAACGCAGCCGCACGGGCCGGCTCCGGCTATGATCACATCGAATCCCTCAAGTCTCTTGACTGCCATCAGCCGCCTCCATTCCGTTTCTCTATCTTCCTGCCCGGCTTCGGAGGGGTGTGGTGTTCACAGCCACCGAAGCGTTGTTGGTGCCACCACCGCTCTTCTCAGCAGGGTCGCTCTGGCCATCATGCGTGGTCGCCTGTCTTCACCCTTTGCCGCCGGAGAAGGCTTCGTCTCCGTCCACTTCCGTGGTGATAGTCCTGTCTATCACCATCTCGGCGATTTCGTCGTCCGACATGCCCAGCAGCTCCTTGTAGACATACAGGTTGTGCTCGCCCAGACAGGGTGCCGGCCTCTTCATCTCAAACGGGGTCTTCGACAGCCGGTAGGCGGGAGCATGGTATGAATGGGGGCCGATCTCGGGATGATGGAGCACCTGGTAGTGCCCCCGGTGCTTGAGCTGTGGGTCGTCCAATACCTCCTGGCCTCTCTGCACCGCCCCCGCCGGCACCCCAGCGCCCTGCAGTCTCTCCATGACCTCCTCCGCCGCAAGGTCCTTCGTCCAATCGGCGATCAGCCCGTCCAACTCGCCCTCGTTGTCCTTCCGGTTGGCGATCGTGACGAACCGCGGGTCCTGATCCCATTCCGGATGGCCTGTGACCCTGCAGAGCTGCGTCCATTCCTCTTCGGTGGTCGTGGCGATGGCCACGTGCCGGCCTTCAGAACAGGGGTAGACACCGTGCGGGCACATGTAGCGGTCGCGGTTCCCCATGCGGCTGATCACGTTACCGTTGACCATGCAGTCCATGAGGTGAGGAGCCATGGCGTGCAAGCCAGCCTCGTACTGTGACTGGTCTATGTACATCCCTTCGCCCGTCCGGCGTCTCCGCGCCAGAGCGCCTATGATGGCCACCAGTGCGTACCAGGGGGCTATGTAGTCGCTGTACGGCGTGAGCGGAAGGGTTGGATCGCTGTCAGGCCAGCCGGTGGTGTGGCAAATGCCGAGCAGGCCATTGGTCTGGAAGCCAACGCCCACGTAGCCGTTATGCGGCCCTGTCTGACCCATCTGCGTGGTGCTGCAGTATATGAGCGCCGGATTCACCTTGCGGCAGCTCTCGTAGTCCAGGCCCAAACCCGCCATCGCCCCTGGCATCATGCTCTCGGTCAGCACGTCAGCCCAGGCGACCAGTCTCATGGCTACCTGCTTCCCCCTCTCAGTCCTTATGTTCAGGCTAACGCCATACTTGCCGGCATTGAAGGAGGCGAAATAGGCGCTGCGGTTCCATCCGCTTATTCCGTCTTTGAAAGGGAAGGCCTGCCTGGTTATGTCCGGACGCCGGTGGCTTTCCACGCGGACCACAGTAGCCCCGTGGTCGGCCAGCTCGCGGCCGATCTGCGGCCCGGCGGCTACCCAACTGAAATCGGCGACTTTCACACCTTCGAACACTTGCTTGACCATATCTCTCCTTTCAGCGGGAATCGGTTCACCACGGCGTCAGATGACACCCCGTGCCTTGAAGATGGCGAGCTGCTCTGGGGAGAAGCCCAGCTCCTTCTCGTAGATGTCCCGGTTGTGCTCTCCCACCAGCGGCGCCCGGGACTGGATTCGCCAGTCCACTCCAGTCATGGTGAGCGGCGCGCCAGGATAGAGCAGCTCCTCGCCTAGTTCAGGGTGGGCCACTCTCTGCCAGAACCCCTTGGCTTCCAGGTGCGGGTCTCGGCTTATGTCAGCGGTCGTGTTGCAGGGTGCCAGCATGACCCCCCTTCTCAGGGCCCCTTCGAAGAGCTCGGCCTTGGTCTTGGTCATCAGGAAAGGCAGTATCGCGTTCAGCACCCTGTCCACCGTCTCCTGACTGATCTTCGTCATGTCCCAAACCGCGGAAGAGAAGTCGAAGCCCTCCAGCTCCTGCGCCATTCCCTCTTCGTTGGCCCACTCCACCAGCGCCCTTGTTGATGAGGTGAACCCCGCGTTTCCCCCGGCCCATGCCACCACGACATGGCCGTCTGTGCAGGGCAGGAGGAAGCGCAGGAAGACTATGCCGGCGGGCTCAGGTCTCGGAACGATGAACAGGTTCCCGGTACCCATCATGTTCATCTTCATGAGCTCGTATACTTCGACGGCAATGCCCATGCTGAGCAGGACCGCCTCCTGGACTGAAACGTCGACGTGTTGCCCCTCGCCGGTGAGAACGCGGTGATAGTGGGCCACCATCGACCCCACGGCGGCGTGCATGCCTGCCTGGACATAGGCCTGGGGGGCGCAACTCATGCGCACCGGCGGTCGGTTGAACTCACCCATTACGCTCACCGGTCCCCCCATCGCCATGGCCACCAGGTCGGTGGCTTTGTAGTGACTGTACGGGCCGGTCTGGCCGAAGGGGGTGATGGAGGTGAGAATGAGGTCCGGCTTGATCTTCTCCATCTCCGCATATCCCAGCCCCAGGCTGTCCAGGTACCCCGGGTCGCAGGACTCCACCACGAAATCCGCTGTCTTGATCAACCTCCGGAGTATCTCCCGGCCGTCCGCCGTTTCCAGGTTCAGGGTGATGCCCCGCTTGCTGGTATTGAAGGCAAACCAGGACAGGCTTTTCTGAGGATCCGGATCGTTCTGGTAGAAGGGGCCGGTATGGCGGGCGGAGCTGCCTCCGGGCGGCTCAACCTTGATCACTTCGGCGCCGAAGTCACCCAGGATCTTTCCACACATGTCCCCCTTCTCGTCGGTCAGGTCGAGGATTCTGAAACCGCTCAGCAAACGCGCTTGATCATTCAAGAAGGCACCTCCCGCATGCTACTCATATCCCGGCCAACCCGGGGGAGGGAACCGGCGCTTGAGCTGTGCTCCTGGCGGCTACCATGGTTTCCAGGGCGTGGAATACGACTTGCAAAAGCCTCATTTTGAGCTATTATTAGCTTACTAATGATAATTGAGGACATTCTAGGTCGTTTGCCAGGGTTCTGTCAATGATGCTTGTGGTAGTTCTGAGATAGTGACACCCCTCAATGGTTCAGTGAAAATGTCACC
>CAYPDY010000003.1:39608-48456 GCA_964409515.1 uncultured Dehalococcoidia bacterium | reverse complement strand
AGATGGAGCTGAACATCCTGGCCAGTGCCGACGGCGTGGTGAAGAAGGTTTCCGTTTCCCAGGGGCAGAACGTGGCCCACGGGACTATCCTGGTCGAGTTCGAATAGGGATATCAGGGGGGGGGAGCACCCGCGTGGAATGGGATAGCCTGCGCAGCATTTTCGATGGCTTCCAGGGGTTGTGGAAGGACCCCGAGATCCTGGCCATGATGGCCATCGGCTGCATCCTGATCTACCTCGGCATAGCCCGCAAGTTCGAGCCCCTGCTTCTGGTGGGGATCGGCTTCGGCATCCTGGTGGCCAACCTCCCTCTTCATGAGTTCGTCAACATCGGCGGGGACGTGGGGGGGGAGGCCGGCACGGCCACCGGTGTCCTGTACTACTTCCGCAGGTACCTGGTGGACACGGAGATCATCCCGCTGCTCATCTTCCTGGGCCTGGGCGCCATGACCGATTTCGAGCCCATGCTGAACTATCCGTATACCATCCTGCTGGGTGCGGCGGCCCAGTTCGGCGTCTTCGTGGCCCTGATGGGGGCGGTGGCCCTGGGGTTTGACCTGAACGAGGCGGCGTCGATCGGCATCATCGGGGGCGCCGACGGTCCCACCACCATCTACACGGCCACCAGGCTGGCTCCCGACCTGCTGGCCAGGGTGGCGGTGGCGGCCTACTCCTACATGGCCCTGGTGCCGGTGATCCAGCCGCCTATCATCAGGCTGATGACCACCCGTAAAGAGAGACTGGTGAGAATGCCCTATGCGCCCAGGCGCGCCTCCAGGGTGGCCAAGGTACTCTTCCCCATCATCATGGCGGTGGTGGGCGGCATCCTGGTCCCCCGGGCGGCGCCTCTTATCGGCATGTTCGCCTTCGGGAACCTGCTGCGGGAGTGCCTGGTGGTGGAGAGGCTCTCCGATACGGCGCAGAACGCCCTGATGAACATCGTGGTGATCATCCTGGGCATCACCGTGGGCTCCACCATGACGGCGGAGGCCTTCTTCGAGTGGGAGACCATCCTGATCTTCGTGCTCGGCTGCGTGGCCTTCATGTTTGCCACGGCCGGGGGCCTTGTCCTGGGCAAGATGATGTACTGGATCTCGGGGGGCAAGGTGAATCCGGTCATTGGGGCCGCGGGGGTTTCGGCCGTGCCCATGTCGGCCCGGGTCTGCCAGAGGGAAGTGCAGAGGGAGGACCCCAGCAACTTCGTCCTCATGCATGCCATGGGCCCCAACGTGGCCGGCGTCATCGGCACGGCCGTGGCCGCCGGCGTTCTTCTGGCCCTCGTGCCCGGGATGATGGGCTAGCGCGCCTGCCTCAGGAATAAACCCGCGGCTACCACCTTCTACGGCTGAGCGCGGCCGGGGTTTACAGGCATTCTATACTGTATGGGATCAGCGAAAAGGGGCGATTGACCGCGTGGACGAGCGTCACTGGCACAGTCTGAGCGTAGAAGAGACCCTGGCAGCCCAGGCATCCGGCAGAGACGGACTCAGCCCCGAAGAGGCGCACCGCAGGCTGGCGAGCTTCGGGCCCAACGAGCTGCGCAAGGAGAAGACCGTCTCCTGGTGGATGATGCTGCTCGCGCAGTTCCAGAACGTGCTCATCCTCATTCTGCTGGCCGCCGCCGGCATCTCCCTGGCCATGTACCTGGTTCGCGGTGAAGGGAGCTTCTGGGACCCCATTATCATCGTGGTCGTGGTCCTGATCTCCGTCCTCCTCGGTTTCGTGCAGCAGTACCGCGCGGAAAAGGCCATGCAGGCTCTCAAGCAGATGATTGCGCCGACCTCCGCCGTCATCCGGGCGGGGGAGGAGTCGATGCAGCCATCGCGGGGACTTGTGCCGGGGGACGTCATCGTGCTGAGGACAGGAGACCGGGTGGCCGCTGACGCCAGGCTGATAGAGACCTCCCGTCTGAAGATGGACGAGGCGTCCCTGACGGGCGAGTCGGTGGCTGAGATGAAGACCCTGGAGCGGCTTCCGGCGGACCTGGCCCCGGCGGAACGCACCAACACGGTGTTCGCCGGGACCACGGTGGCCTATGGCAAGGGCCGGGCGGTGGTGACCGCCACGGGGATGTCCACGGAGTTCGGCAAGATAGCCGCCATGCTCCAGGATGTGCAGGAGCCCCGCACCCCGCTTCAGGAGAAGCTGGACCGTTTCGGCAAGACCATGGCCATGGCCCTGGTGGCCGTGACCGCTCTGGTGGCCGTCCTCATCCTGGTGCGCACCGACAAGGGCATCATGGAGATCTTCATGTGGGGGCTCAGCCTGGCCATAGTCGTGGTCCCGGAGTCCCTGCCCGCCATAGTGACGGTGACGCTGGCCTTCGGGGTGTACCGCATGGCCCGCAAACACGCCCTGGTCCGCAAGCTTCACGCCGTGGAGACGCTGGGTTCGACCACCTTCATCTGCTCCGACAAGACGGGCACCCTGACCCAGAACCAGATGACCGTCAGGAGGCTCTTTGTAGACGGGCTCCTGGTAGAGGTCAGCGGGTCCGGCTACGAGCCGAACGGTGAGTTCCGCAGCCGCGATGGAGCGGTCGTCCCGGACCAGCACTCCGCTCTGCGGCGGGTGCTCGAGATCGGCTCCCTGTGCAACGACGCCGGCCTGTCGGCCAGCGACGGCCTGTGGAGCATAAAGGGGGACCCCACGGAGGGGGCCCTTCTGGTGGTCTCAGCCAAGGCCGGGCTGGACAACGAGGCCCTGGCCGCTTCCTGGCGCCGCGTGGGCGAGATCCCGTTCTCTTCGGAGAGGATGCGGATGACGACAATACACCAGACGCCGGAGGGCCGGCTGGCGCTGTCCAAGGGCGCGGTGGAAGTGGTCATGGACTCCTGCAGCCGCATCCGCTTGAACGGTCAGGAGAGGGATCTGCTTCCGGCGGACAGGAGCCAGACCCTGGAGGCCAACAGGCAGATGGGAGGAGACGGGCTCCGCGTCCTGGCGCTGGCCTACAAGGCGGTGCCGGACCTGGGACGGGACGAGGAGGAGGCTGAGCGGGACATGGTGTTCGCCGGGCTGGTGGGCATGATCGATCCGCCCCGCGAGGAGGTCAAGGAAGCCATAGGGCTGTGCCAGAAGGCCGGTATCAAGGCCGTCATGATCACGGGCGATCACAAGACCACGGCCATGGCCATAGCCAGGGAGCTGGGCCTGTTGAAGGATGGGCTGGCCTTGAGCGGTGATGAGCTGCAGAATATCGACGACGCGGAGCTGGAGCGGGTCGTCGAGACCATCGAAGTCTACGCCAGGGTGTCGCCGGCCCACAAGCTGCGGGTGGTTGAGGCGCTGCAGAAGAGAGGCCACGTGGTCTCCATGACCGGGGATGGGGTCAACGATGCTCCGGCCTTGAAGAGGGCGGACATCGGTGTGGCCATGGGCATAACGGGGACCGACGTCTCGAAGGAAGCGTCGCACATGGTGCTCACCGACGACAATTTCGCCTCGATCGTGGCCGCGGTCAGAGAGGGCCGGCACATCTTCGGGAACATCAAGAAATGCCTGATGTACCTGCTCTCAGCCCACATCGGAGAGCTGGTCCTGATGATAGCGGCGGTGCTCGTCGATCCCCGCTACCTGCCGCTGGTGGCCGTGCAGCTTCTCTGGCTGAACATAGCCGTTGACGGCCCCACCGCACTGGCGCTGGCCTTCGACCCGCCGGACCCCGACCTGATGGCCCAGCCGCCGCGGAGCCGGCGGATGGGCATCTTCACGCCCAGGGTAACGGGATTCATAGCCGTGGCCGCGGTCTGGTCCGGCCTGGTGACCTTTGGCGTGTTCAAGTGGGCGCTCATCTCGGGCCGGCCGGAGCAGGAGGCCCAGGCCCTGTGCTTCGTCACGCTGATGGTCGTTGGGGAGTTCACGGCTCTGGCCTCGCGGTCGGAGAAGAAGTCGCTGCTGGGCATGGGTCTCCTGGAGAACAAGTGGCTGCTGGTGGCCATGGTGGGCACCATGGCCGCTACTCTGCCCATAATCTATGTTCCGGCCCTGCAGGAGTACTTCCATACCTACAGCCTGCGCTGGACGGACTGGGGTATTGCCATACTGGCCAGCCTTACGCTATTCTTGGCCACGGATGTCTACAAGGTTCTGTGGTCCCTGGCGGAGGTGAGAAGGAAGGGACCGTCCAGATGATAACAGTCAGCAATCTGACGAGAATCTACGCCGTCGGGAAGGTCGAGGTCAGGGCCCTGGTGGACGTGTCCCTGACCCTCGAGCCGGGGGATGTCACCTGTGTCATGGGGAAGAGCGGCTCCGGCAAGTCCACCCTGTTGAGACAGCTGGGGCTCATCGACCGTCCCACCTCCGGTCAGATCATACTCGACGGCCAGGACGTGACCAGGCTGTCCGACGGCGCCAGGGCCAGGATGCGGCTGACCCGCCTGGGGTATATCTTCCAGGAGTTCGCGCTGCTCTCCGAGCTGACCGCGCACGAGAATGTCTACCTCCCGGGAATGATGCTGGGCGGCCGCGACCTCAGCTACCGAAGCAGGGCGGCGGAGCTGCTGGGTCTGGTGGGGCTTGGGGACCGGATACGCCACAAGCCGAAGGAGCTGTCGGGCGGTGAGCAGCAGAGGGTGGCCATTGCCAGAGCCCTGATCAACAGTCCCCGGGCCCTGTTCGCCGACGAGCCGTGCGCCAACCTGGACAGCATCTCATCCGAGGTGGTCATGGAGACGCTCCTGAAGCTCAACAGGGATATGGGCGTCACCATCGTCTTCGTCTCTCATGACCCGGACGATAAGAAGTACGCCAAGAGCCTCATCTTTCTGAAGGACGGGAAGCAGGTACCGGAGTACCTGTAGGCTGCGCGCGCGTTGGAGAAGCGATGAATTCGCTGAAGGTTGCGGTTTTCATGGCCCTCAAGTCCCTGAAGAGAGGGGACCTCCGTGTTGTGCTGCTTACCGTCACGATGCTCATCCTGGTCTATATCAACCTGGTCTTCACCCCTTCCCTCCTGGCCGGCGCGGTGCACCGCATACACGACAGGACCAGGGAAACGCTGTCGGCGGATGTGGTCTTCCAGGCGGCGGGCGACGTCCCGGTCATCGTGGGGTCCCCGACACTGGTCAACGCGATCGAGGCCCTCGATGGTGTTGAGGCCGCCTGCGCCAGGAACAGCCTGGGCGGAGAGATCCATTACGAAAGCGAGCGCTTCACCTCGGCGGTATATGCCATCGACCCGGTGAGGGACGCGGAGGTGTTCAGCATCTTCAAGAACACCATCGAGGGCGACTACCTGGAGGCGAGGGATACCGGCCAGGTTTTTCTGGGCGTACAGGTGGCCGGTGCTGACAGGACGGATCTCGAGCTGTATTCCAGCTCTTTGAAGACGGTGCACGCGGGCAGCAGGGTAACCATCGACTACGTCAACGGCGTGCAGAAGGAGTACACGGTCAAGGGCATTTTCTTCACCGAGTTCGTTCAGGGTGACATCAGGGCCTACATCACCGAGACGGACTACCACACGATAGTGCGGTCCCAGCCGTGGGACACCGCCATGAGCGTGCACGTGAAACTGGAGGAGGGGGCTGACCGTGACGCGGTGGTGGAACAGGTGCTGTCCGTCAGGCCGGACCTGAAGTACCAGACCTGGGAGGATGCACTGGGCGTGCTGAAGAGCATGACCAGCAGCTTCGACCAGATCATCGTGATACTGCGGACTACGGCCCTGGTAGTGGCCGCCATCACCATCTTCATCGTGACCTATGTTGACCTGGTGAACAAGAGACGCCAGATCGGCATAGAGCGGGCCATCGGCATCACGGCGTTCGCCATCGTGCTCTCGTACATCATCCGGGCCGTTCTCTACGCGGTCTTCGGCATAGCGGCGGCGGTCCTCATCTTCCTCTACGCGGTGGTGCCCATCGAGGCGAGGTATCCCTTCCACTTCTCATTCGGGGATGTCGTGATGGCGGTGGATCTGCCGATGCTGAGCTCCTCGGCCCTCATACTCTCGGCGGTGGCCATCGTGTCCGCCTTTGTCCCGGCCTACCAGACCATAAGGACGAAGATCGTGGACGCCATCTGGTACAGCTAGCCGCGGGGCACTATCCTCCCCGGCGGTAGAATCCCCGGACGGACTGCCGGGCAGGCGCGAAGTGGCGAACGTGAGGCTTCATCGGCCGGGCGGCCGGGCCGCCGGCGGTCTCCGACTTCGTGGGGGCATAGATCAGTGAAGGCGCCGTGCCGTAGTCGAAGCCGTCCAGCGTCTGGTGCGAGAGCTCCACCCCCATGGTCTTCTGCAGGGTCCACACCATCTCCCAGTCCTGGGGGGTGGCCAGCGTGAAGGCGTCGCCGGTGCGTTCCGCGCGCCCGGTGCGCCCGATGCGGTGCAGGTAGGCATCGGCGGTATCGGGCATGTCGTAGTTGATGACATGCGAGATGCCCTCCACATCCAGCCCGCGCGCCGCAATGTCGGTGGCCACCATGACCTGATAGGCGCCGCTCTTGAAACCGCTCAGGGCCTCTTCCCGCTGGCTCTGCGAGCGATCGCCGTGGAGACTGGTCACCTTGTATCCGGCGCGGCGGATGTGCTGCGTCAGCCGCTCGGCCCGATGCCTGGTGCGGGCGAAGACGAGCACCGATCTGGTGTCGGCCGATTTCAGCAGCGCCAGCAGCAGGGGCATCTTGTGACGCTCGTCCACCGGGTAGAGGGAATGGGAGACGGTATCGACGGGGCGCATGAGCCCGACGGCGATGCGTTTCGGGTGGCTCAGCACCTGGCCGGCGAGCTGCTCGATCTCGCGTGGGAAGGTGGCGGAGAACAGCATCGTCTGCCGCCTGGCGGCGACGTGCTTGAGTATCTCGCGCACGGAGGGCAGGAAGCCCATGTCGAACATGCGGTCGGCTTCGTCGATTACCAGCACTTCCAGCTTGTCGAACCGGCCGTAGCCCTGTCCAACGAGGTCCAGCAGCCGCCCCGGGCAGGCCACGATGATGTCGAACCCCTGCTTGAGGGCCTTTTCCTGTGATGCGTACCGGACGCCTCCGTAGATGGCGGCGCAGCGAATGCCGGTCCCATCTCCCAGGGCACAGATGGTCTCATGGGTCTGCTCCGCCAGTTCCCGGGTGGGCGACAGGATGAGCACTCGCGTGCGGCCCCGCGGTCCGGAGAGCAGTCTCTGCAGGATGGGCAGCACGAAGGCGGCCGTCTTTCCGGTGCCGGTTTGGGCCGTGCCGATGAGGTCTTGCCCGTCCATTGCCGCGGGGATGGCCGCCTCCTGGATGGGTGTCGGCGTGGTGTAGCCGGCGCGGTCAACCGCCGCCAGCAGGCGGGCGTCGAGATTGAAGTCTTTAAAGGTCACGATTCTCCTTGTCTTCAGAAGTCCACCGGATGCCAAGGAGATCGTGCCAGGATCAGACGGTGACAGGGGCGGGTACTACTGAATCGCATTTGTGTGATTAGAACTCACCATACGCGGTATTCCTGCATATGTCAAGTGTTTTGACGTGTTTCAATCCCTTCTGTCAGCGTTGCGACGCCCTCGAACACCGCCGGGGCTGTCCCGGGGCCTAGGTCAGCCTTGCCCTCCAGGAGAGGGTGACCTCGTTGGACAGGTCGTTGTCCTCCTGGGTGGTGGGCAGCGGCTTCCCCAGCCACTCCCGGTAGAATGCGTCCAGGTTGGGCAGGAAGTCGAACACGATGGGGCATCCCACGGGCACGCTCTCCACCTTGAGCAGAGCGCCGCAGCCGGGGCAATAGAACTCGCGCACTTCGCAGAAGTTGGGATCGGGACAGCGTATGCCGGGGTAGACCTCTTCCAGCTTCTCGCGGGTGTCCCTGACGAAGATCAGGGCGGCCAGCTTCCAGTTCTTGCGGTGGTCGCCGAGCTCGTGCCCGCAGTCGCATTTGACGATGCGCTCCGCGCCCTTCTGGACGATGTAGAGGTGCTCTCCGATGGGGAGGAGTATCCTCTCCTTCCAGGGAACGCGCTCCTGGAGTATCTCCACGTAGTTCCGGAACCGGTCGTCGTCCTTGGGCCGGCTCATGATCTCCTTGATCTTCTCCCAGGGCAGCCTGCCGTCGTAGAGGTCCTTCAGGTCTTCCTTGCTGTACGACATCTTCTCACCCCTCAAAACGTGAAGTCACCGGGCAGGCCCCAGAAGTCCTTGTACTCCCGGGTGAAGCCCTCGGAGAGCTTCATGCTGCTGCGGTACATCTCGACCAGCAGCGGATCCAGGCGCTTCTCCACTATCCGCGCCCGCGCCTGCTGCCACCACTTCTCCACCGGTGTGCCCCGGGCCAGGCGCTCCCGGCGTTTGGCATCGCGGAGCTTTCCCGTGGCCTTCTCGTCTATCCTCCACTCCCTGGCCTTCTCATCGTAGCGGGCCTCGATGCAGTACATCCTGCGGGTGATGTCGAGGTTTGTAAGGCCGTTGTCCAGGTCCGCCTTCTGCAGGGCCGGGTCCCTTTCGATGGGGTCGCCCAGGCCGCCGGGGGAGGCGTTGTCCGCGATGAGCAGGTCCTTGTCCTTCACCTCGATAGTCGGCGGCATGTGATTGAGGCGCCTGACCTCGGCGTACGGATAGTCCATGAAAGTCCTGGGGTCGCCGATCTCGTGGATGAGAGGCAGCCTCTTGTTCACCGTGTCCCGGAAGTCGTGATAGCGGACCAGGAAGGTGTTGCGCTTGCCTCCCGGGTAGCCGCCGAAGAGGCCCAGGTTCGGAATGATGCGGTCATGGGCGCACCCGATGGCCCCGCTGCCGATGCCGACGGTTACCCGGTGCAGCATGTCCATGCTGGGCATGGAGAGCCCGGACCGGTACCGGCCGCAGCCCACGGAGTAGGGCTCCATCATCCGGGACATGTAGATCTCGGGGACAAACAGCTGCCAGACCTCCCAGTT
>CAYPDY010000003.1:0-39598 GCA_964409515.1 uncultured Dehalococcoidia bacterium | reverse complement strand
TTCCCGGTGTCCGTCTCCATGGTGGCGATCCAGGCCCCGGTGTCCACGCCGTCGCAGACGCCGCTGGCGCCGCAGCCGAAGTTCCCGGTGGTGCCGGCCATCATGGGACGCTTGACGCCGAACTGGTCGAAACCGGCCAGCTGCCAGCCGGAGCTGGAGATCTTGTTGAAGACCTCTTCCCTGAACCCCCGCATGTAGAAGGCCGCCCCCAGCATGCCTACCCAGAGGCTGAACACATCTATGGCCGCCGGCCAGGGGTTGCCCGTGGCCAGCTTCTTGATCAGGCTGGGGTTGAAGAGGGAGTCCACCGGCGGCGTCTTTATCTCGCAGGGGAGCAGCGATCCCAGGTTGGCCCGCCCGTCGTAGGACAGGGTCTGCACCACGGATATGGACAGCGCGCCGTACAGGCCCTTCGGCGTGGGATTGAACGGATGCCACCCCCACTCACCCACACCATCGAAGTCCAGCACCAGGCGCCCCTCCGGGAGAATATCCATCTGCATCGGTATCAGCCGTATCATGTCCTTCTTGCCGGGCAGCCACGAGGTCTGCGTCTCCGCCATGTATATCTCGAACGGAACCACGTCCTTGTAGCGGCCAGGGACCGTGCGCTGCTTGATCCGGGCCACCTGGTTGCGGCGCTCTTCCTCGATGAGCTCCCTGATACCCGTCTTGAAGTAGTCCAGGCCGAAATCGCCGATGATGTGCTTGATCTCCTCACGGACCCGGATGTTCGCCGCCACGGCCCCCTTGCGGTCCAGCAGGAACAGGTCGGCCATGTCCAGGCTCATCTCGATCTTGATCTCGAAGTCCCGCCGCAGCCTGTCTTTGGACCCCACCTTCTCGCAGCAGAACTTGATGCCGTCGGCGCCCCGCTCCACAGCGGTGGTCGGCATGCAGCCCGGGCTGACCGCCCCTACGTCCATCTCCATGATGACGGTGCAAACCCAGGCCACCAGCTCCCCCTGATAGAAGATGGGCAGTATGTCATAGAGGTCCGCGGCGTGGATACCGGCTATCACCGGGTCATTGGCCAGGAACAGGTCGCCGTCGGCGATACCCACATCCACCTCGTAGTTGTTCTCGATCATCCAGGTGATGTTGTCGCCCATGAGGCGGACATGGACCTGGATGCCCGTGGACTGCAGCACGCTGTCCCCTTCGGGCGTGTAGATCCCCATGCACAGCTCGGCCACCTCTCGAACGTAGGGCGAGCCGGAGACCATCTTGCAGGTCTCACGGCCGGCGATGAGAGACGACATCATGCGGGAATGGAAGAGCTCGGCCTTGACCGGATCGCTCTTCAGGATCCGGGGGTCGGCTATGCCGGCGTAGCAGCCCGTCTCCTTGAGCTGTCTCCGCCCTTCCTCAAGCATCTGCTTCAGGGTCTTGCCGGAGTCTCCGATTCCCTTCTGCTTGCTCATCTTGACCTCCTGCAGTCTTCCGCTCTGGGTTCAGGGGGCGCTACGACAGCCACATCAGCGTCCATTCGTCCATCCGGATGCTCCGGCCGGGGGGCAGGAAGAGGGTGGTAGCGGGGGCCTCGATCACGGCCAGCCCGGGCACCTCGTTGCCCGGTTTCAGCCGGTCCATGTCGTAGATGGTCGCCTTCCCCCAGGTCCCGTCGTAGTAGACCTGCCTCTCCCCCTTGATGGCCTCCGGCGGCGGCCTCTTCCCCTCGAGCGGACGCTTCGCCAGCCGGGGCTTCACCTTGGGAATGGTAGCCACAACACCCAGCTCCATTATCTGGAAACCCGCCCTCTCGTGCTTGGCCACTCCGGCATAGATCTTCTCATACAGGCCCTCGAAGGCGGCGAGCAGGGTGTCCATGTCCTCCGGGCTGTTGATGCGGGACACCGGGGAGATGACCTCGAGGTCCTCCATCTGGCCGCCGTACCTGACGTAGGCTATCTGCTGCACCCTGGCGTGTTCCCAGGGCAGCCCCTCCGCCGCGAAGTCCGCGGCGGCCTGCTTCTCCAGCTCGTCCCAGCCCACGTTGAGCAGCAGCTGCCCCATCAGCATCTTGTAGGCGCCGTCCGCTCCCGGAGGGATGAGGACCGGGGTGGACTTCTGGTAGCGGTGGCTGATATCCTCCGCGGCACACCCGAAAGAGGAGAAACCGGCGGCCCAGGGCATGGTGGCCACGCCGCGGAAGGGCAGGCCTTCGGTGTACCCGGCGAGATGCATGGGACCGGCCCCGCCGAAGCACAGCAGGTTGAAGTCCGCCGGAGAGAAACCGCGGGCGTAGAGCACGGAGCGGATGTGCTCCTTCATCCGGCTGTTTATCAGCTTGTAGACACCGTCGGCGAAATAGTAGGGGTCGACCCCCAGAACATCGGCGCACTTCTCCTTGACGGCCCGCAAGGCCTTCTCCTTGTTCAGCTTCTTCTTGCCGCCAAGGTAGTTGTCCGGATTGAGAATGCCCATGATCAGGACGCAGTCCATGACGGTGGGGACATCGTTTCCCATCTCGTAGCAGACCGGCCCGGGGTCGGCGCCGCTGCTCTCGGGGCCGATGGTTATCCTCCTGGTAATGGGATCTATGGTGACGTACATGCCGGTGCCCGCGCCTATGGTGTCCATCTGCAGGGTGGGGATGTTGTAGATCCGGCCGTTGATGACCACTTCGCGCTCGATGACCGGCTGCCCGCCCCTGATGAGGCCCACATCGAAGCTGGTGCCGCCCATGTCGGTGCATACCCAGTTCTGGACGCCGACGACGCTGGACAGATAGCGGGCTCCCATGAGTCCTCCGATGGGCCCGGAGAAGCTGGCCTCGTATATTCTCGGATACCGGATGTTCGTCAGCCCGCCATGGGCCAGCACCGTCTGCAGCGGGTGGCGGTATCCGCCGTCGTGGAGCCGCTTCTCGATCTTCATCAGCTGCTCCCGGCCCGGCTCGGCCACGTACGCATGGAGCACCACGGTATTGAGGCGGCCCACCTCCCTCATGATGGGGCATATCTGGTGGGAAAGGTAGACGGGCACCTTGCGGCCGCGCTTCTTCATGACCTCATCGGCTATCTGGGCCACCTTCAGCTCGTGCGCCGGATTGAGGAAGCACTGCAGCAGGCAGACGGCTATGGAGTCGACGTTCTCATCCAGCAGCTCCTCCACGGCCTTCGCCACCATGTCTTCGTAGAGCGGAACCACCTCCTCCCCGAACATGTCGATCTCGCCTTCGGCGCCCTTCACCAGTCTCCGGGGGACCAGGGGCCTGTTGCCGTGGTGAGTGACCTGGTGCAGCAGGTCCTGGTAGGAGTAGCCCTTCCATTTGCCGGCGCTGCGCTCATGCAGGAAGACGTCCTCATCACCCCGCTTGGTGATGACTCCTACCTTGCGGCCGGTGGCGGTGATCAGGGTGTTCATCATGGCGGTGCCGGCGTACACGGCGGCCTCCACGCCGGGCAGCATCTTGCCGGCTTCGCGGTTGAAATCGATACCCCAGTACTCCAGGCCGTCGACGAGCGACTCCCAGAAGCCCAGGGACTGGTCCTCGGGGGTAGTCGCGGCCTTGCCGATGGTGAAGTTGCCGTCCGCGTCCACGATCATCATGTCGGTCATGGTCCCGCCGGCGTCGCTGGCGATGATCTGCACCCGTCTCTTTGTGGTCATATGGTTTCCTCCTGTCGAAGCTGGTGCCGGCGGCCCCCGATTCCGAGAGCCAAGGATAGCGACGCCGGCCGGAATGTGTCTGTCAGGGATTACCTGACAGTTCTGAACGGGCGTCCGTCAGGCATTGCCTGACAGTGACCGGCGGCAGCCGGCCGGACCGTTCGACGCGCCCGGAGGGGAGAGGAAAGATGAAGTTGACGTAACAACAGGGCGGGTCTATTATCTGGGCGCGGGCTTTCTTACTCTGCCACCCGCCTGTTGGGGCAGCCATGGACGAAGCAGTGGAAGTCAGGGAGAAGCGCTACCGCATCCTGGCGGAGAGCGACACGGATTTCGTCTGGGTGATGGACATGGACTTCAACGTGGGCAGCCTGACCGCTTCCGCCTGGCGTTTCCTGGGATACAGCGGTGAAGACCCCGACCCTGACTGGTGGACCGGACGGCTGCTGACCCCGGAAAGCCTCTTGCTGTGCCAGGAGGTCTTTCCGGAGATACTCAAGTACGCCGAGAGGCATCCCCGTGATTCGTCGCGGTCGTGGATCCTGGAGATGGAGTTCATCCGCCGGGACGGCACCGTGGTTCCGGTGGACTCCACGGTGAGCCTCATGTACGGGCGCGACGGGAACCCCTCCGGCATGGTATGCGTCGCCCGGGACAACTCGCAGCCGAGGAGGGAGCAGGAGCTCTTCCGTACCCTGGCGGACAACTCCCCCATCGGGGTCTACATCGTCCAGGACGGCCGCTTCCGCTTCGTCAACTACCAGCTGCAGGAGTGCATGAAGTACACCCAGTCCGAGCTCATCGGCGCCGAGGCCGTCGCCTTTGTGCTGCCGGAAGACAAGGACCGGGTGAGGCAGAGGGCCAGGGCCATGCTGAAGGGTGAGCGCTCGGACCCGTACGAGTTCAGGTTCGTGTGCAAGGATGGCGAGACCAGGTGGGTCATGGAGATGGTAGCGTCCATCCAGCACAACAGCGGCCGGGCCACCCTGGGGGCCTTCATGGACATCACTGAGCGCAAGCGATCCGAGGAGGATCTGAAGCGGTCTGAGTCCCGGCTCCGGCTCTTGACTCAGCGGATGCTCGAGATCCAGGAGACGGAGCGGGCCCGGTTCGCCCGGGATCTCCACGACGAGCTGGGGCAGGACCTGGTCTTTCTCAAGATGCAGGCCCGGTCCCTGGCGAGGGACCTGGCCGGTGTGCCGCACCTCCAGGAGAAGGCCGTGGAGATCGCTGACATGGCTGATCGGCTCAAGACGACGTCCAGCCGGATCGCTGCCAGCATGGGGCCGGGCATACTTGACGGCCTCGGCCTGGTGCGTGCCGTCGAGTGGTGCGCCGAGGACTTTGAACGGAGGACGGGCATCTCCTGTCCCGTGGACACCCCCATCGGGGATATCAGCGTGCCCAAGGCCACCGCCACGGCGGCCTACCGCATCCTTCAGGAGGCGCTGACCAATGTGTGGAGGCACGCCGGCGCTTCACAGGTGGAGGTGAAGCTGGAAAGGGAAGGGGACTGGGTGGCGCTGACCGTGGCCGACGACGGGATAGGCATCAGCGCCGGGCTCCTATCGGGGAAGTCCACGCTGGGCTTCCTGGGGATGCATGAAAGGGCGCGCCTGGCCGGGGGTGGACTGAACGTGGCCAGCGGGTCGGGCCGGGGGACGCGGATCGTGGTCCGCCTTGCCTCGACCGAGACTCCCGCCGGTCCGGCCCCCAGGGCGCCGGGGACCTGGCCATGATAAACGTGTTGATCGCGGACGATCACGCCCTGGTGAGGCAGGGACTCAAGCGGCTGCTGGAGGAAGACCCCGAGATCCAGGTAGTGGCTGAGGCTGCGGACGGCCTGGAGGCCGAGCGCGAGTACGAACGCGTTCATCCCGATGTGGCCGTGCTGGACATCGCCATGCCGTACCGGGACGGGCTGGAAACCATCAAGCGGATACTCTCCATTGACCCGGAGGCCCGTATCCTGGTGCTCACCATGTATCCCGAGGAGCAGTTCGCCGTCCGGACGCTGAAGGCGGGGGCGCTGGGGTACATCACCAAGGGCAACTGCACCGCGGAGCTGCACCGGGCCGTCCGCACCGTCAGGCACGGAAAGAGGTACCTCTCGGACCAGGGGGAGAACGCGGTGGACCTGCAGCTCCTGGCCAACCGGTCGGAGAAGACACCGGTGGGGTCCCTGTCGAACAGGGAGCTCCAGGTGCTGTGCCTGATAGCGCGAGGCTACAAGTCGAGCAAGATATCGGCCGAGCTGGGGCTGTCCACCAAGACCATCGAAACCTACCGGTCCCGGCTCATGCAGAAGCTGTGCCTCCACAGCGATGCCGACATCTGCCGCTTTGCCTACGACAACAAGCTGGTGGGCGCAGCCACGGCTGCCCCGCCGGGCGGGCCTACGGCACCGCGTCCAGGAACTCCAGGACCGCCCGGTTGAAGGCCTCCGCGGTGGAGGCGGTGAAGCCGTGGCCGACACCGTCGAGTATCCGCAGCCTGGCTCCGGGAATACGGGCGGCCAGCTCCTCGGAGAGAGAGAAGGGCACAAAGTAGTCTTCGCGACCGGCGATAACCAGCGTGGGTGCGGTTACCAGGCCGATACGGTCCCGCACATCGAACTCGACGCTGGCGGTCATCTGCCGGGCCAGTACATGGGGCGGGGCGGCCGCCTGCGGGGCTATGGTCGCCACTGTCAGGTCCAGCACCCCGGGCTGTTCGAAACAGCGGTCGTTGAACATGAAGGGCAGCATGATCTGGAAGTAGGTCTCAGGCGGCATACCGCTGAGCGCGCCGCGGACCCACTCCTCCAGGATGGACCCCTTCAGCAGGTAGGGACCGACGCTGGTCGTGGCCAGCACCAGGCCGCTGACCCGGCCCGGGGCGGTGAGCGCCAGTTCCTGGGCAATGTACCCTCCCATGGATAGCCCCAGGACATGCGCCCGGGCTACGCCCAGGGCGTCCAGCAGCCCTGCGGCGTCGTCGGCCATCATCCGAATGGTGAACGGCCCGTCCGGGGCTGCCGTGCGGCCGGAGCCCCGGTTGTCGAAGACGATGACCCGGTACCGGCGGGCCAACCCGGACAACAGGCGGGACCAGGCGCTGACGTCGTTTCCCAGGCCGGCAATGAGCAGGAGCGGCCGGCCCTGGCCGTGGGCCTCCCAGTAGATCTTCAGGTCGCCAACGGGGGCGTATGGAATAGCGGCACCTCTGTCTCCCAGCCTTGTGCAGGCGTGAGGTCTTCGGGTTGAAGTATACTACTCTGAGAGGGACGAGGCATGGACACTCGGTATCTGGTATCCGCCGCGGTTCTGGCCGGGCTCTTCTGCCTGGCCATACTGGTGACGGCCCTTCTGTGGAAGAAGGACGGGGCGGGACAGGGGAAGGGGCCCAACCGCCGGGTGTTCCTCATCATGGGCGCCGTGATGACCCCCGTCGGGCTGATCGAGACGCTGGTGTTCTGGCGCCAGGACATGCCGCTGGTCATCCCCTTGCCGCTGCTGGGTATCGGCCTGCTGTTCCTGGCGATCGGACTGGCGAACCTGGGCCGTCGGCAGGGCCGGTAGCCCGCCGTACCTCCGCGCTAGTCCAGCAGCCCCTTGCTCTTGAAGTAAATGACGTAGCCGGCCACGGCGATCTCCAGGTCAGCCCTGGCGGGCTGCTGGCCAAAGCGCAGGCTGAAGTCATCGCCCACCACCCCCATGATCTCCTCCAGCGGGGTGCCTTGCCGTGCCGCCTCCAGGATCATGGCGGCGTAGACGCGGGCGTTCTCCAGCGCGCGGGACATGGCCCGGGCGGCGTCCCTCTCCACCGTACCATGTGAGTAGAAGAGCAGGTCCAGGTGCAGGCGCATCAGGCTCTCGATGGTGCTGATGTAGATGTCCTGGTCGAAGCTGTACGGCGCCACCGGCGGGAACTGGTATCCGGGCAGCCCCAGCGCCTCCCCGCAGAAGAGGCCGTTCAGTCTGCGGTCCAGTATCACGATGTGGTTGGGAGAGTGTCCCACGGCGTGGATGATCTGCAGCTCCCGGTCTCCGAGGCGGATGGCCTCCCCGTCCCGGGCCACCTGGAGACGGGACTCCGGCACCGGAACAATGGGGCCGAGCAGCTTCTCGAAGTCCTGGCCCCACACCAGCCTGGTGCTCTCGATCAGGCGCCCGGGAGAGACCAGGTGCTTGACTCCCCGGGGGTGGACCACCACCCTGGCCTCGGGGAACAGCTCTGACAGCGTCCCCGTCCCGCCGCCATGGTCCACGTGGATGTGCGTGGGGATGATGCAGGAAAGGCCGCTCATCCCCAGTTGGGCCATGGCCTGCCGGATGGCCGGCGCGGCCGCCGCCGGGCCCGGCTCGATGAGCGCTCCCCCGGCGGCCTTGATGAGGTAGGTCACCGGGACCTCGGGCATCCCGGCTATCGGGACCTCGAAGCGGTAGACTTCCGGAGCTACTTCCGTCACATCCGGCATTCGGCCCTCCCCGGAGGGTCATCCGGGGCGTGGGGTCCCGCCGCGCTCACTTCCGTTCCTTGGTAATGCGGAGCTTCTCGATCTTCAGGTTCCGCATCTCCTTGACGGTGAACTTCAGGTCGTGGTATCTGAATTGCTCGCCCTCCTTCGGCACGTGCCCCAGGCGGTGGAGCACCAGGCCGGCTATCGTTTCGTAGTCCCCGCTGGGCAGGTTCATCCCCGTCTCCTCGTTCACTTCCTCGACGCGCATGTTTCCGTCGATGTCATACGTGTGCTCGTCAACGGCCTGGAACTCCTGGGGCTCGCGGTCAAACTCGTCGCCGAAGCGGCCCACCAGCTGCGACAGCAGCTCCCTCAGGGTCACCACGCCGGCGATCCCGCCGTACTCATCGACCACCACCGCCATCTGGTTGTTCGAGGCCTGCATCTCCCTGAAGAGGGCCCCGATGTGCTTCGTCTCCGGGGCGAAGATCAGCGGCCGGGTGATGCTGTCGATGGTCGAATCCTCGTTGATCTCGCCTTTGGCCTGGGCCAGCAGCACGTCCTTGATGTAAAGCCCGCCCACGGCGTTGTCCGGGCTGTCCTCGTAGACCGGGAAGCGGGTGTGGGGTGTGTCCGCGTACACCTTCAGGAAGTCACCCATGGTGGTGCCCTTCTCGATCCACACCACGGAGGTTCTGGGCAGCATCGCCTCCCGGACAGGGTGGTCGCCGAACTGGAAGACCTTGTCCAGCATCCTGGCCTCTGCCTCCGCCACCACGCCCTCCTCCTTGCCGACGTTGATCATGGTCCGGATCTCCTCCTCCGTGACCAGCGTCCTCTGCGTCGGCTTTCCGCCCCACATCTTGCTGAAGCTGGTCCCCATCCAGCCAAGCACCGCCGTGGCCGGCGTCAGCAGCCAGGAGAGCCAGGAGACGGGGGTGACGAAGAGCAGCGCTATTCTCTCGCTGTGCTGCGCTGCGGCGATCTTGGGCATGACCTCACCGCCGACCAGGAGGATGATGGTCACCACCACCGTGGCCACGAGGATGGCGATTTCCTCGTCCCACAGCGACAGGACGACCGCGGTGCCGAGGGCGGCGGCCGCGGTGTTGACGAAGTTGTTGCCCAGGAGGATGGTGGTAATGAACTTCTCCGGCTTCTCCAGCATCCTGGCTATCTTGCCGGCCTTCTCGCCGCCCTGGCTCTCCATATGCCTGACCCGGATCTTCTGCAGGGAGATGAAAGCCGTCTCCGAGCTGGAGAAGAAAGCGGAACCCATAACGCAGATGACGAACAGGACCAGGTAGACTATGTGCACTGTATCCATGGCTCAAGTACCTCCCGCCGTGCCGGGGCCGCCCGGCAGGGCCCGTCAGACGTGGTGCTTGGCGCCTATTGTCCTACGTTTGACGCGCTGGTGCAAGGTGGCCTCGTGCCGCCGACCCAATGCCACCGGTGGCCGGATGGCCGCCGCCGGCCCCGGGCCGACCGCATTGACTTGGCGGTCTGCCCGCCATAGAATCTTGGTCCAGGGGGGAGGTATACCTTGAGCAGCGGCGTCGGCCAGAGGATCGGAGAGGTGATAATCACAGCCCTGTGGCCCGTCATCTGGGTCATCTACGTTCTGGTGGGGGTGTTGGTCTTCGTGGAGGCCGCCGCGGTGTACCTCAGCTGGGGCATGGTGATGCGCCTGGACAGGCTGCGCCGCGGGCACGCGCACAAGCCTCGCCCGCAGACGGCAGTCTGAGGCCTCGGACCGCCGGCCGGACCTCCAGCCATCGCATCCTGAGAGATGCGAAGCCTTCTTCGAGTGGGTACGATGGTCAAGTACGTCTTCCTGGTGCGGCCCCCGGACCGGGTGAGCGTTTCCGCCTTGAGAGCCCGGGTCCTGGAGGAGCTTGTGCCCCGGCTGATCCAGATGGGTCCGGACCGGCTCAAGATCGGCCTGACGGAGCCGCGGCGTCCGCGGCTGACGGTCCTGCCGCTGGCGAAGGAAGAGCTGGCCATGATTTCCGTGTGGGATGGGCGCGCCGACCGGGCCGGGCTGTGGCCGGCGGCGATGGCCACCCCGGGCTGGACCGTGGCCGGATACCGGGTGACCGAATCCACGCCCCGGGCCTATACGAAGGACTGGCCGGACGGCGAGGCGTCTCCGGGCATCGTGATGCTGACGCTGATGAAGAAGAACCCCCGCCTCAGCCAGGAGCAGTTCATGCGCGAGTGGTTTGAGCATCACACCCCCAGGATCGCCCTCAGGGTGCACCCGCTGTGGAACTACATCCGCAACGTGGTGGAATCGGCGGTGGCGGACGGGTCACCGCACCTCGACGGCATAGTGGAGGAGCACTGCCGGAAGCGCAGCGATGTCACTAATCCGGTGCGCTACTTCGGCGGGCTGCTCACGATGGTCCCCAATATGATCAAGGTTGGCCTGCACGCCAACAGGTTCCTGGAGATCTCGGCGGTGGAGAACTACCTGCTCACGGAGTACCACATCCGCAGCTAGCGGCCCTACCTTATGAGGCCCTGGTCCAGCGCCACGCGGATGGCGCCGGTGCGGTTCTGGGCGCCGAGCTTCGATATGATGCTGCTGACGTGCGCTTCCACGGTCCGCGGCGATATGGCCAGCCGGCTGGCGATGTCCGCGTTCTTTATCCCCTGGTGCATCAGCTCCAGGACCTCGGTCTCACGGAGCGTCAGCTCGCCCATCATTCCTTCGCGGACGGCCGCGGAGTCGGCAGAGTAGTGGTGCAGCACCTTGGAGGCGATGGCCGGCGGCAGTACCGCCCCCCCGGCCGCTACCTCGCGTATCGCCTGCACCACGGTGTCCTGCGGGGCCGTCTTCAGCAGGTAGCCTGAAACGCCGACCCGGGCCACTGCCCGCACGTACTGGTCGAAGTCATATCCGGTGAGCACCAATATCTTCAGGTCCGGCCAGCGCTGCCGCAGCTGCCGGGCCAGCTCGATGCCTGACACCCGGGGCAGGCGGATGTCCAGGAGCACGATGGTGGGTTGGGCCTGCTCCACCTTCTCGAGGGCATCCTCCGCCGAGTCCGCCTCCCCCACTATGGCCATGTCCGGCTCCTGCTCCAGGCGCCGCCGTATCCCCTCGCGGAACATCTGGTGGTCGTCCACGATGAGGATCCTCAAGGGCAATGGTGCCGATTCCATGAGTCACTCCCTTCAGCGCGATTTCTTCATGATCCCAGGGGTATGCGGGCGACGACCGTGGTGCCGTGACCGGGGCTGGAATGGATGTCCAGGGAGCCGCGGAGCTGGGCCATCCTCTCCCGCATCTGGGAGAGCCCCAGCCCGGTGTTTCCTCCATTGTCCGCGGAGAAGCCGATGCCGTCGTCCTTCACCTCGAGAACGAGGCAGGACGGGTCCCTCGAGATCCGGACATCAACCAGGCTGGCCCGGGCGTGCTTCACGGCGTTGTTGATCGACTCCTGCGTGACCCGGAAGAGCGCCAGCTCGACATCCGGCGCGAACCGCTCCTCCTCATTGAGGCCGCGCAGGGAGAAGTGCGTCGCCAGGCCCACCCGCCGGGGCAGGTTCTCCAGAAGCCACTCCACGGCCGGGACGATGCCCAGGTCGTCGAGAATAGCGGGACGCATTCGCGAGCTGACCTCGCGCAGCTCCGAGACCAGCTCATGGGCGATCCTGTTCTTCTCCGGCGGCGAAATGGCCGCCCCGTCCATGGCCAGCAGTATCGCCTTCTGCAGAGGCCCGTCGTGAAGGTCGCTGGCCACCCGGGCTCTCTCCATCTCCTCGGCCTTGACCAGGCGCCGGTTCAGGCTGCGCAGCTCCTCGGACATCTGCCCGGTGCTGATGGCCACCGCCAGGAACGGGGCCACGGTGGCCACCAGGCGTCTCTCCGCATCCACGAAGACCTCCCCGCCATCCTTGGGACCGAGTACCAGGTAACCCAGGTAGCAGCCCGCCGGCCTCAGGGTGACCATTATGAGCGAGTCGGATCCCCAGCGGATCTCGGTGCAGTCCTGGTGCTCTCCGTTGAGGGCGAGCTGCTGGAGCCGGGGACCGAGGCCGGCCAGCACATCCTGGCACCGCTGGCCGGCTGACGCTGCCAGCCCCGCGCGGCCGGGGTCGTCGCCCAGGAGCACCAGGACCGACTCCAGGTGCATCACCTCCACCAGGTGACGGGCTATGCCGGTGGCGGCGCTGGGGCTGTTGTCATGGGCGGCCAGGTTGTGGTGCATGCCATCGAGGAACGTCTCGTAGCCCACGGTGTCCCGATAGAGCAGCCGGTCTATCAGCCACTGGACCGCGCGCCGCAGCGGCAGGAAGAGCAATACCCCGCCCACCGCCACCGCGGAGACCAGCAGGGGGTACCGTTCATCCGGGACCCTGCCGGATAGTGGTATGACGAAGGCCCAGGTGATGATGACCAGGAGCAGGAAAGCGGTGAGCCCGTAGACCATGCCCCGGTGCACCAGCCGCCGTATTCCCAGCAGCTGGTGCTGCAGGATGGCGTAGGCGAAGAAGGCTGGCATCAAGGCCAGGGCCAGGATGCTGACCTGGACCGGGAGGACGGAGGCCCGGCCCAGGGCCTCCGGTATCAAGGTGAAGCTGGCGAATGGAAGGGAGCTCAGGACGATGCCCCACAGCAGCAGCCGGGCTTGATGTCCCAGGGGAGAGGACCCTTCCCGGGCGGACCTCAGCCCGAGCAGCAGGACACCGCCGGCGAAGGACGCCAGGATGTACAGGTAGAGCAGCGGCCTTATCCACTCATACCAGGCTGGCCTTAGACTGACACTGGCCGTGTAGACCGCGCCGAAGGCGAAGGCCAGGCTGGCATGAACCAGGAGCGCTCGGGCGGTGTAGCGGCGGGCAAAGGGTGGAAGGCCGGTAATCGAAGCCACGAAGAGGATGAAGGACGCCCCGAATCCGGCCAGGGCCCAGAACTGGAGGATGAGGGCCCACGGGTAGCCCGGCCCGTCGGAAGCCGGGGCCACGGCCAGGGTCAGGCTGGCCAGGCCGGTGAAGAGGACGAACATCCGGGCGTCCCGGGCGTCGGGGCGGCGCAGGACCACCGCCGTTCCCAGCAGGGCAAAGACGGCCCCCAGCGCCCATATGGAGTACTTCATGGGGCTCTCTCCCAGCGGTCTCGGGGTCACGTCCAGGCGCAGCTCCTCACCGCCGGGCTGCTGGAGGACCGCCTCCGCGGAGGCGGCCGCGGGCAGCGTCCCGGGGTCGATGTCCGCCAGGCTGCGGCCGTCGACGGAGAGGACGGGCATTCCCGGCCTGGCCCCCTGGTCCCAGGCCTTGCTGCCCGGCATGACCCAGGTGACGCACGGGCGGCCTTCAATGGTACCGATGCGGATGCCCAGGTAGCCGGGGCGCAGGGTGAAGGCGTGCGCCGATATGGTCAGGGCGGCAAAGGCCAGCAGAAGGATGAGAGCCGCGGTCTGAGGGAGGTGGGTCCTCACGAAGTGGACGGTGCTATGGGGCCACCAGGACCTCTTCCGGGCTGATCTCGATGGAGCTGACAAGACGCTCAAGACTACCTACAGTTCCCAGCCGGCTCTTGATATCCGCGAGATTCCGCTTCGCCCGGTTCAGGAAGGCCTCCGCGACGATGGCGCTGAACACCCGCGCCCCGGAAGATTCGAAATCCTGCCAGGCCCCGGCGGCGGTCCCGTCAACCGGCTCTGGCGGGATTATACTACACGCGACCTGACCATTGCTCCGGGCCCGCCGGTTCTGGAAGAACACCACCGGCATGGTTTTCTTGTTCTGCAGCAGGTCTTGGACCGCGCCCTGCGACGGGCAGGCATCCCTGAGGTCGTCCGCCAACTGCAGGTAGGTGAAGAGGTTGAAGCCGAAGTCGCCGCAGAGCCGCAAGGTTTCAGGATCCTCCGTGGCCAGACCGGCGCCGAGGCCGGTAGCGAACCTGCCCAGGCTGCCCGCCTTGAGCGACGTCATCCTGAGGGAGTCCGCGGTCGTGGCCGAGGGCTGCTTCTCCAGGTGCGCATCCAGGAACTGGCCCGCACAGCAACGGCCGGCGCAGTCTGCGGTCCAGCGCAGGATCCGTCGCAGACCGGGCCCGCTCAGCCCGGCGGTGAAGGCTGCTTCACAAACGGCGCCCTGGGCGCAGGTCAGGAGCGCTATGGCGGTGGCCAGCGCCTCGCCGGCGTCCAGCCCGTCGTCCGGGCCCTGGTCATGGTCGGCCAGGTGGTCGAAGAGGTAGGCGGCCTGCATGTAGAGCTCCGCGGCCGCCCCTGCCTTGGCGGCCACGGGGACAGCCGCCCGGCTGGCGGCCGGACCGGACCGGCCGGATATCAGCCGGTACAGCCGGGCGGCCAGGAGCCCCGCCCGGCACCGGGCCTGCGGATGCAGCGCGAAACCCGGCCGGGCCAGGACGCGGAGCATGGCGTCCTGCAGCAGAAGGTCGTCGCCATAAGAGGTGATGAGGCGGCGGACCTCGGCCTGCAGCAGGGTCAGCACCGGGACGGGGGCGTCTTCCATGGCCATCCTCAATCGCCGCCGGCTACGTCCACTGCGCGGCCGCGCGCAGTATGCTGTTCTCCCGGCCGGGGCCGCCGGACCGTTGGGCCAGGGTCCTGGCGGCGGCCTGGAACTCCGCCGGCAGGCGGACCTCAAGCTGGATGCCCGCGCCGGGTGTTGCCAGGAGGGGGCGGATGGGTGAGTCTCCGGTGACGGCCCTGAAGGCGCTCTCGAATGCGGTGATTTCCATGGTGGCCTCCTTTCCAGAATGTGGCGGATGTCCTGTCTCCTGGAGCTATCGTAGTGAGGCAGGGGCCGCGCCGCAACCGGGGGTTTGGCCCTGCCCCTACGTAAGAACCCTTATGGACCGGGACAAACAGGGGTTTTCCCTGACTCCGCAGTCTGATCACGCTTGCCATCGCGCCTCGGGCGGCGGGCGGCGGCACTCCGGGGGCGCCGGGGCCGCGAGTAGGGGTTTCCACCTGATGAAGGCGCCTCGGCCACTGATGCGCCGGGCCCCCGGGCGGGCGAGAATGAGGCAGGAGGGTTTTCATTGGATCAGTATGAAGGCGGCGAGCCGGCGGATACGGCGCCGGAAAAGATCCGGGTGGTCTTGGTGGATGACCATGAGCTGGCCCGCCAGGGCGTGCGCCGGCTCCTGGGGGTTGATGACAGCATAGAGGTGGTCGGTGAGGCTGACACCTGCTGGGGAGCCATCTCCCTGATCGCCCAGATTCAACCCGAGGTGGTCATCCTCGATGTCCGGCTGCGTGATGGGAACGGTTTCGAGGTGAGTCGGGCGGCGAGGAGTCTGGCGCCGGGCGCCAGGGTGCTGGTGCTCAGCGCTTATGATGACAGGCAGTACGTGGTCTCCATGGTCAAGATGGGCGTCAGCGGCTATCTCACCAAGGGCGCTTCGGGTGAGGACCTGGTCCGGGCGGTCCACTACGCGGCCAGGGGATGGCTGGTCTTCTCGCCGGACATATCGGACAGGGTGGCCGGCCTGCTGGTCCGGAATGGCCCGGAGCCCGGTGACGAGCCGAAGAGGAACGGGGCGGGGGCGGAACAGGACACCGGATGGCGGGGCGACGGACGCCTGACCGGTCGGGAGGCGGAGGTGCTGCGGCATATCTTCTGCGGCCAGAGGAACCGGGACATAGCGGAGGCCATGGGCATTTCGCCCAAAACGGTGGAGGTGCACATCCACCGCATCTTGCAGAAGCTGGGCGCCAGGAACAGGAGCCAGGCCATTATGAACTCCCTCGGCCTGGGATACCTGTCCCGGGACCCTGCCTGACAGAAGCGGCGGCGGACGGGCGTGCCCCGGGCACTTACGTGTTTCCACGTACGAGGTGCGCCGTGTGCCCCGATGCGGCATGGTGCCAGGTGTGCTAACGTTCACATGGCATCCATTTTCTAGAGCGCTTCCTCCCTGTCTCCCTTGAAGCGGCCGCGGAGGCTTTCGCGACAGGCCTCCGCGGCGTCACGTTTATGAGGGATACCATCGGCAAAGCGGGCCGCCCGCTCACGCACTTGTGGTCTCAGTCCCGGAGTGATATCTTGCACATTGGGGGAAGCGCGGGCCGTGAATGACCAGGCCAAGACGAAGGCCCAGCTCGTGCGTGAGCTGGAGGAGGCGAGGCGGCGCCAGGCTGCCGCGGAAGAAGCGCTGCGCGAGATGCAGTCCTGGTTTCACTGCTTCGTCGAGGCTGCCTCCGATGGTTTCATGCTGTTGGACTCGGACCTGCGCATAGTGGATGTCCAGCGGAGGGAGCTGGCGACGGCCAGCGGCATCGACCCGGAGAAGGTGCTGGGCAAGCCCCTGGAACACATCTCTCCCGGCTCGGCCATTGACGGCCGGCTGGAGCAGTTCCGCGAGGTGCTGAGGACGGGGAAGCCGCTGTACATAGAGGACTACGTTCCCAGCCGGCCCCCGCCCGGCTACGAGGGCAGACACCTGTCCCTGAAGGCTTTCAAGGTGGGTGACAAGCTGGTCAGCCTCATGACCGATATCACCCAGCGGAGGATGACGGAGCAGACGCTGCGGGAAAGCGAGTCGCGCTACCGGCTGCTGGCCGACAACGTGAAGGACATCATCTGGACGCTGGACACGCAGGCACTCATTACCTACATCAGTCCGTCGGTAAAGCAGGTCACCGGCTACGAAGTGGATGAGCTGGTCGGCCGCCATGTATCGGTCCTGATGCCCGCGGGGGCTGACGTCGAGTCCCTGGATGTGCGCCTCCTCCCCATGGGAAGGTGGAAGGGGAGCGCCACCCAGTCCTGGACGATAGCCCAGGAGGTGGTCACCAGGGACGGTGACGCCATCTGGACGGAGAGCACCCTGTCCTATCTCCGCGATGAGGAAGGGCGGATAAGCGGGCTGATGGGCGTGACCAGGGACATTCATGATCGCAAGAAGGCGCACGAGCTCTTCCAGACGCTGGCCGAGAGCTCGCCTGTCGGCGTGTACATCGCCCAGGACCGCCGGTTCGAGTTCGTCAACCGGCCCTTCCAGGAATACGTCGGGCGCACCGCGGCGGAGCTGTCCAGCCTGAACCCGGCGTCCTTCATCCTGCCTCAAGACAGGAAGGGCGCCAGGGAGAACGCCACCAGGATGCTGAAGGGGCGACGCCGGTCGCCGTACGAGTTCCGCTTCATCGGGAGAGGCGGCAAGGTCAGGTGGGCGATTGAGAAGGTGGCGTCGGTGGAGTTCCGTGGGAAGAGGGCGGTGCTGGGGAACCTGATGGATGTCACGGAACGCCGGCGTTACGAAGAAGCGTTGGCCAGATCGGAGAAGGAGCTCCGGTTCCTGTCGAAGCGCATCCTGCAGATCCAGGAGGAAGAGAGAGGGTGCATTGCCCGTGAGCTGCACGACCAGCTGGGGCAGGAGATATTCGCTCTCATGATGGAGGTGGAATCGCTCATCGAGAAATCGAGACGCGGCTCTGAAACCTGGCACCGCATGGTGGCACTGAAGGACTCGATGGACCGCCTGCGGTCCACGTCGAGGCGCATTGCCGCCTCCACCAGGCCCGCCTTCATCGATGATCTCGGCCTGATGAAGGCCATACAGCTGCATGCCGAGGATTTCGAGAGACGCAGCGGGGTGTCGTGCCCGGTGCAGGTCCCCGGCGGCGAAGTCGCCGTGCCCCGGGCCACCGCCATAGTAGCGTTCCGGATAGTCCAGGAGGCCCTGATGAATGTGTGGAAGCATGCCGGCGCCAGCCAGGTGGACGTGACCGTTCGCCTGAACCGGATGACGCTCTCCATTGCGGTAGCGGACAACGGGGTGGGCATGGCCGTCGGCCCGCTTTCGGATTCAACATCCCTGGGCCTGCGGGGAATGGCCGAGAGGGCCAAGCTGGTGGGCGGCAGCCTGCGGGTGAAGAGTGTGCCGGGGCGCGGGTGCACCGTTCTGGCCCGCCTGCCGCTCAGGCCGGAGAGGACCTTTCACGGGGGCGAGAACCATGGAGTGTGAAACGCGTCCCATCACCGTGCTCATCGCCGATGACCATGAGCTGGTGCGGGCCGGCCTGAAGCGCGTGCTGGAGGAGTCGGGCGACATGCGAGTCGTGGGCGAGGCGTCCGACGGCAGGGGGGCCCTCGAGGCGTACGAGGCCGTGCACCCCGACGTGGTGATAATGGATATCACCATGCCGGGAATGGACGGCCTGGAGGGCGTGGACATGATTCTGGCCAGGCACAGGGATGCCCGGGTGCTGATTCTCAGCATGCATTCGGAAGAGCACTACGCGCTGAGAGCGCTGAAGGCCGGCTGCATCGGGTACCTGACCAAAGAGGGGTCCACGCAGCAGCTTCGGGAAGCGGTGCGCGCCGTTTCGAAGGGGCAGAGGTTCCTTTCCAGCACCGGCAAGGACGTGGTGACGTCCCAGCTCCTGGCGGGGCGGCGAACCGGCGAGACTGCCGGCGTGCTTTCGGACCGGGAGCTGCAGGTCCTCTGCATGCTGGCCCGCGGACTCAAGCTGAAGGAGATCGCCGGGCAGCTCAATCTCAGCGTCAGGACCGTTGAGACCTACGAATCGCGCGTCCGCACGAAACTCAATCTGCGGAACAAGGCGGAGATATCGCGCTTCGCCTACCAGAACAAGCTCATCTAGTCTCAGTCGGCTGACTGACGTCAGCCTGCCTGGTCGGAGGGAACATCGACCAGCCTGTTGGCGAAGGCGAACCGGCAGATCTCCGCGTCCGAGTGCGCCGACAGCTTCTCCAGCACCCGGGAGCGGTGGGCGTGGACCGTCTTGATGCTTATGCCCAGCTCGTTGGCGATGTCCCTTATCTTCCTGCCCCGCGCTATGAGGACGGCCACCTGCAGTTCGCGGTTGGAGAGGCGGTCGATCGGGGCGACATCTGACTTGACGGCCAGCATCTGCATGGCGACTATGTCCCTGGCGTCGTCGGCCAGGTAGCGCCTTCCCTGGGCCACCGTCTGGATGGCCTCCGGCAGCGCCGAGGTCCCGATGCCTTTCGAAACGTATCCCAGGGCCCCGGCCTTGAGGAAGCGGGCCGCGTACTGTCTCTCCGGATGGACCGTCAGCACCAGTATGCGAGCGCCCGGGTCCGCCTTCATGATGTGCCGGATGGCCTCCAGCCCGTCCATACGGGGCATGGAGACGTCCAGGACGACCACGTCGGGACGCATCCTCTGGAACTCCAGGACGGCTTCCATGCCATCGGAGGCCTCCGCCACCACCACGCCCACGCCGGCTTCCTCGATGATGTGCTTCACACCAGTCCGCATCAGGGCGTGGTCATCGGCGAGCAGCACCCGGATCATTGCCGCCCTCCTGATGCCGCGTCTCGTTGGGCTGCTCCCCTGTCCAGGGGCAGTCGCGCGGATACCCGTGTCCCCCGGCCCGGCCGGCTGGATATCGTCAGCTTGCCGCCCACCAGGTGGGCCCTCTCACGCATGCTCAGGATTCCCAGGGAGCGGCCCGGACCATGCTTCTGAACGTCGAAGCCGACGCCGTCGTCCGATACCGTAACCTTGAGCGTGTTGTCTTTTCCGGAGACCTCCACCCGCGCCTGCGCCGCCCTGGCATGTTTCCAGACATTGGTCAGCGCCTCCTGGACTATGCGGTAGGCCGTCATGGCCACCGCCTTGTCCATTTCCATGTCCCCGATCTGGGTGTCGGCCGCGCACGGTATGCCGGTGCGCTTCTCGAACTCGCCCACGTACCACTCCACCGACCGCATCAGTCCCAGGTCGTCGATCATGGTGGAGCCCAGGGTCATGACGATGCGGTGGCAGTCCTCCTTGATCCGCTCCGACAGCGCCAGCAGCTCCGATATCTCTCCGTCGACCGGCTGGCCTTTCCGAAGGTGATTGACCAGGAGCGCTACCCTGGTCTGGAAGAAGGCCAGCTCACTGCCGATGTGGTCGTGCAGGTCACGGGCCAGGCGGGCCCTCTCCTTCTCGGCCACCTCCAGTATCTCCTGGGAGAGGAGCCTCAGCTCGGATTCCGACCTCCTCAGCCGCTCCTCCGCCAGCTTGCGCTCTGTTATGTCCCGGAAACTGACCACGACGCCCCTGATGGCCGGGTCCGCGAGCAGGTTGGTGGTCACGGTCTCCACCGTGCGCCATGAGCCGTCGGCATGCTTGACACGGTACTCGGCCCGCAGCGGGACCCCGGGCTCCCGCAGGACATGGGCGTACCCCCGGGTCACTCGGGCATGGTCGGATGGGTGTACGAAGGTGAACTTGTCTCCCATGGTCACGCTCTGGGACTTCCGGTCCCAGATGCGGTCTACCGAAGGGCTTTCGTAGATGATGCGGCCCTTGCGGTCCAGGACGGCGACGCTGTCCAGCCCATTCTCCGTGAGCCCCCGAAACAGCCGCTCGCTCTGCTGCAGTCGCGCCAGGGAGCCCGGCTTGGCCGGCGAAGCCCCGGGGGGGCGCTTGGCCGGCCGGTCCCCCGAGCTGCGCCTGGCCGGCGAGTCGCCGGAGGCGAGTCTTTCTGGCTTATGGTCTTTGGTCATGACGGCATCCCTTTCAGACCCCATTATATGATATCGGCAGCGGTGGCCGGGCCGGTCCAGGCTCCGGTATCAGAAGATTTCTTACCGGCACTAGGACACCATCCAATTACCAGTATCCGGTCCCCCGTCTTAGACTGGCGTCGTGGCTATTTCTGGAGGAGGCGAGCAGTGAATGCGGTGCTAGAGGGCATAAGGGTGCTTGATTGGACCATATTCCAGCAGGGGCCGGTGGCCAGCATGCTCCTGGGGGACCTGGGGGCGGATGTGATCAAGCTGGAGGAGCGCATCGGCGGCGACGTGGGGAGGGGGATGGTGAGGGTGGCCGGGGTCATGGTGGGTGGCAAGGAGGTGGTGCGGAACCCCTACTTCGAAGCGGGCAACCGCAACAAGAGAAGCCTGACCCTGGACCTGAAGAAGGCCAGGGCCAGGGAGATCGTCTACCAGCTGGTAGAAAAGTCGGACGTGTTCGTGCAGAACTTCCGGGCGGGGGTGGCGGAGAAGGTGGGGCTGGACTACGAGACCCTGGCCAGATACAACCCGAAGCTGGTCTATGCTCATGCCTCCGGCTGGGGCCCCAGGGGGCCGGACAAGGACGAGCCTTCAGCCGACTACACCGCGCTGGCCAGGGCGGGGCTCATGGCCAGCGCCGGCGAGCCCGGGATGGACCCCGTGCTGGTGCAGGGCGGGATCGCGGACCAGACGGGGGCGGTGATGACCGCCTTCGGCGTGGTTTCCGCGCTATATGCGCGGGAACGCACGGGGAAGGGGCAGAAGGTTGACGCCTCCATCCTGGGCGGCATGGTCTTCCTTCAGGGGCACCCGGTAGTCTTCTGCACCATGGCCAACCTGTGGGGCCTGAGGATTGCCAGAAAGAGCGCCGGCAACCCTCTGTGGAACCACTACAAGTGCGGCGACGACAAATGGATCGCCCTGGCCCACCTGTCCCCCGACAAGTTCTGGCCCCTGCTCTGCCAGGCGATGGGGCTGGACTCCCTGGAGAAGGACCCCCGGTTCGACACCATGGACAACAGGATGAAGAACTGCCAGGAGCTCATTGCCATCCTGGACCGAACGTTCGCCGCCAGGAACCGCGACGAGTGGATAGGCGTGTTCAAGGCCAGAGGGCTGGTCTTCGCCCCGGTGAACAGTACGCTGGAGATGACGCAGGACCCGCAGGTCCTGGCCAACGACTATGTGACCACGTTCAACCATCCCGTATTCGGGCCCACGAAGACGGTGGGGTTCCCCATCGGCTTCAGCGAGACCCCGATGTCCATCAGGAGGGAGGCGCCCGAGTTCGGGCAGCATACCGAGGAGATCCTCATCGACCTCCTGGGCTACACCTGGGACGATATCACCCGGCTCAAGGAAGAGGAAGTCATATGAGAATGCAGCCGCTGAGAAAGGATGGGCCATGAGCTCGGGGATGGCCAGGGTGGAAGAGGTCTTCCGCGACCGCACAGGGAGAGCGAGGGAGCTCAAGGCGCAGGGACAGAAGGTGATAGGGTACCTTTGCAGTTTCGCCCCGGTGGAGATGATGACGGCGGCCGGGGTGGTGCCCTTCCGGATGGCGGGGAACATGAGGAAGCAGGCGGAGCTGGCGGACCACCACCTGGAGAGCATCGCCTGCTCCTTCACTCGCAGCCTGCTGGACGTCGCCCTGTCCGGCGAGTACGCCTTCCTGGACGGCTTCGTCATCCCGCACTCCTGCGACAACATTGTCAAGCTCTACGGCATCTGGGCGCAGAACGTGAGGCACGATTATGCCCACTTCGTCAACGTCCCTCACACCGCCTCCCGTCCCTCGGTGGAGTTTTTCGAGGCGGAGCTGGGCGTGTTCCGCCGCAGCCTGGAGAGGTACACCGGGCGAGAGGTCACGGACGATGACCTGCGCCGTTCGATCGCCCTGCACAACCGGCAGAGGGCCCTGGTGCGGCAGCTGTACCAGCTCCGCAAGGAGCACCCGCCCATGGTGTCGGCCTCCCAGGTGACCAGGGTCACCGGGGCCATCAGCAGCCTGCCGGTGGCGGAAGGGAACGATCTGCTGGAAGCGGTAATACCCGAAGTGGCAGGGGGGCGGTACAGCGTTGGGAACGGCCAACGCCCCAGGATCATGGTCTACGGGACCGGAAACGACGACACACCGTTCCTGGATATGCTGCAGGAGGTGGGCGCCACGGTGGTGGTGGACGACATGTGCAGCGGGACCAGGCCCTACTGGTTCGACGTGGCCGGCGCGGGTGACCCGATGTCGGCCCTCGCCGAGAGCTACCTGCAGCGGATAAACTGCCCGCGGACCTTCCGCCCCAGCCCGGGGACACACCAGGAAGACCTGGAGGGCCGGTTCGGCTACATCCATGAGTTCGTCCGGGACTTCAAGGTGGCCGGCGTCATCCTGTACGTGATCATGTACTGCGATACGCACGCCTTCGATGCCCCGGACCTGGTCGAATACCTCAAGGGCAAGAAGGTGCCGGTGCTGCACCTCGAAGAAGAGTACCAGACGAGCGCCATGGGCCGCCTGAAGACCAGGGTCCAGGCTTTCCTGGAGACCATCTCTTAAAGGAGGCGCCATGGAAGGACCGAGAGAGAAGACGACAGCCCACAAGTCGACGGAGACCTCGAAAAGGGTGCGCCTCATGGTCAAGGACCTGGCCCGGAAGGCGCACGAGGCCCGGGCCAAGGGGGACCCCATCGCCTACCTGTTCATCTCCTCGGCCTACGACGACGTGCTGCGGGCCATGGACATCGTCACCGTGGGCACGGAGAACTATGCCGGCCTCTGCGCGGCCAAGATGGCTGCAGAGCCGCTACTGGCCAGGGCCGAGGCCGAGGGCTATCCCCGAAACCTCTGCACCTACGCTACATGCGGCCTGGGCTTCGACGCCATGCGGCGTGATCTCGGGGGGGCCATGCCCCCCAACTCCCCGGACGGAGGCATGGACCAGCCAACGGTGATGCTGGGCACCGGCATGATGATCTGCGATCCCAGGTACAAATGGTACCAGGCCTCCCAGCGGTACATGGACGCGCCCGCGTACGTTATGGGACTGCTGAACCCCTCCCACTACTACTCCCACGCCGATCTGCACGAGATGCGCCCCTACTACATCAAGTACGTGGCGCAGGAGCTGCGGGACCTGGTGGGGTTTCTGGAGCGCCGCACCGGGCGGCGGATGGACTGGGACCGGCTGGCCCAGGTGGTGGAGCTGAGCGAAAGGACCATCACTCTCTGGAGCGATACCTACGATCTGAGGAAGGCCGTGCCCGCGCCGATGCCCACGGAGGATGCCCTCAATGCCATGGTGCCGGGGTTCTTCATGATGGGGACGCAGCTGGCCTTCGATTTCTACAAGGAGCTCTACGACGAGATCAAATACCGGGTGGACCACGGGATCGGGACCATCGCCGATGAGAAATACCGGCTGCTGTGGGCACTCTCCCTGCCCCCCTGGTACGGCCTGGTGATCTTCAACTACTTCGAGAGCCGGGGTGCGGTGTTCCCCATAGAGGTGGTCTACCACCCGCCGCCGCCGCCGCAGATCCCGGACTCCGTGAGGGACCCCATCGAGCGGATCGCCTGGCGGTTCTACGATTCCATGACGCAGCGTTTCGAGAAGTGCCGGGGGCGCTCGGGAGACCCGTGGGTGGAGTACTTCCTGGACCTGATCGATGACTACAGGCTGGATGGCGTGGTGTTCCACCAGGCCATGACCTGCCGCACCATACACACCGGGCAGCTGCACCAGATCAACGTTCTCCGGAAGCACACCGACAAGCCGGTGCTGCTGCTGGAGGGGGATATCGTCGACGTGCGCAACTACAATGAAGAGGCCACCCACAAGCGGATAGACCTCTTCATCGAGGTGCTGGAGCAGTACAGGTCGCGGCAGTAGTCGCTACCGGAGAGCCCGTAGCGGCGACCGCGGTGGGAGGGAAGATGTCCAAAGGGGAGATAGTCATAAACGAGGAGCTCTGCCAGGGGTGCGGGTACTGCCAGGAGTTCTGCACCCGGAAGTGCGTGGTGATGTCCGCGGACAGGTTCAGTCCCAGGGGGAACGTGCTCCCGGCATTCGTGAACCAGGAGGACTGCACCGCCTGCGGCATCTGCGGCTGGATGTGCCCCCATATGGCTATCGAGGTCTACAGGTACGTGGAAAGCGCCGCCTGAGCGTCGTGTTGCCATCACGGCGGATATGGAGAGTCAGATGACGGACAGAATACTGGTCCAGGGGAACGAAGCGGTGGGGTGGGGTGCCCTGGCGGCCGGATGCGACGGTTTCTTCGGCTATCCCATCACCCCCCAGAACGAGATACCGGAGTTTTTCGCCCGGGAGATGCCCGGGCGGGGCAAGGTGTTCGTGCAGACCCAGTCCGAGACCGGCGCCATCATGATGCTGTTCGGCGGCGCCGCCGCCGGCTTCCGGGTGATGACCTCGACCTCAAGTCCGGGATGGAGCCTGATGCAGGAGGGGATGTCGCACCTGGCGGCGGCCGAGCTGCCCTGCGTGATTGTCCTGGTGCAGCGGGGAGGGCCGGGGCAGGGGAGCATCCGCCACGCCCAGATGGACTACATGTGCGTCACCCGGACCGGGGGCGGGGGCGGCTACAAGAACATCGTGCTGGCCCCGGCCTCGGTACAGGAAACCCACGACCTGGTCCAGCTGGCCTTTCACCTGGCGGACAAGTACTCCAACCCGGTCGTGGTCCTTTCCGACGGCGTGCTGGGCCTGGTGGCGGAGACCCTGGAGAGAAAGACCCTGGACTTCGGCCCCGTGCCGGACAAGCCCTGGGCCGTGCGGGGGAGGGGCAAGCACCCGGACGGGGGGCGGCGGTATGTGCACACCTACCCCGGATCGGGCCCGCCGCCGCCGCGCGGCTGCGCCAACTACGTCCGCTGGCTGGAGCACCTGGGGCAGAAGTACCAGGAGGCCAGGGATTCGGAGGTCAGGTACGAGGCCTATGGAGATGAGGATGCTCGGCTGGTGCTCGTAGCCTACGGGTACGTCTCCCGGGTGTGCAAGGAGGCCATAAACAACGCCCGGAATGAAGGCCGGAAGGTGGCCCTGGTCCGGCCCATCAGCCTGTGGCCCTTCCCCTCCCAGGTCCTGGCCGGAAAGGCGGACCGCGGATGCCGTTTCCTGGTGATCGAGGACTGCCTGGGGCAGATGGTCGATGACGTTCGGATGTCGGTCCTGGGGCGCGCCGAGGTGGACTTCATGGGCGTCCTGAGCCGGCACATACCCACGGACGGGGGCATGATACTGCCGGGCCGAATCCTGGAAGAGATCCGGAGGCTGACATGAGCGGTAAAGCGCAACCGGCCAGGGAAAAGATCGTCGGCGCGGGGAACGTGCTCTGGATGCCCGTCCCGGGCTGTCCCGGGTGCCAGGCCGGCCTGGTGGGACGGATCATCGCCGACGTGCTGCAGGAGATGAATCTGGATGGCAGGGCCATCATCTCGGACGGGATCGGCTGCCACTCCGGCGTGGCGGTGCTGAATGTGGACGTGGTGCAGGGTTCGCACGGCGGCGCGCCGGACATGGCCACGGCCATCAAACGGCTGTCCCCGGAGAGCTTCGTGTTCACCGTCCAGGGCGACGGAGACTGCATCGCCATTGGCGCGGGCTCCTTCGTGGGGGCCCTCACCAGGGGCGAGATGATGACCATCATCATGGTCAACAACGCCAACTATGGGACCACGGGCGGACAGATGGCCCCCACCACCCTGGTGGGGCAGAGGACCCCCACCTGCCCGTCCGGACGTGGTCCGGACAGCGGCGGCTACCCGGTGCGCGTGGCGGAGCTGGCGGCTACCTTCCGCGGCGTGGCCTACAGCGCCCGCGGGGCCCTGACCACGCCGGCCAACTACCAGCGGACGAAGAAATACGTCAGGACCGCGTTCCAGAAGCAGTTGGACTGCGCCGGGCTGGGGTTCGTGGAGATACTGGCCGCCTGCCCGCCCAACTGGCACCTCAGCCCGGTGGAATCGCTCCGGTGGATTGAGGCCAACATGATCCCCGAGTTCCCGCTGGGCGAGTTCAAGAACGTGGACCGGGCCGGCTAGCCCGGATCGACCGAGAGGAGGCAGGCCATGGATGGCGGCAGACCCGCAAGAGTGGAACTGATCATCGCCGGGCTGGGGGGAATGGGGGTGCTGGTGGCCGGCCGGTTGCTGGCGGCGGCTGCCGTCGAGACATTCCAGCATATCTCCTGGATGCCCACCTACGGCGAAGCCAGGCGGGGCGGCCTGTCCGACTGCACCGTCATCCTTTCGCCGGCGGAGATCGCCTCTCCCATATTGGACCGGTCAGACACTATCATGATGTTCGACAGCTCACAGATGAGGGGTTTCGAGCAGCGCGTCCGGCCGGGGGGGCTGCTTATACTGGAGCAGGCCTCGCTGAAGGAGCGGCCGGACAGGAAGGATATCAGGGTGGTGAGCGTGCCGGGCATGGAGATGGCCCTGCGCCTGGGCAACCTCCAGGCGGCCAACCTGGTGATGCTGGGGGCCTACCTGGAGATAGCGAGGCCCCTCGCCGCGGCGGCCGTCGAAGCGGAGTTGCGGCAGCGGTATAGCGGCGGGATGCTGGAGCGCAACGGCGCGGCCTTCAAGGCGGGACTGGAGACGGGCCGGAGCCTGGCCGCAGACAGCGGGAGGTGCCGGTCATGAGATTCAGGGTAGTGCAGGTCATGTACCAGCCCGGGGCCTTCATGCCCGACTATGGGCAGATGCTGGAGCAGGCCGGTGTCGACGCCGATTTCGTCAGGACCAACTGCGAGAGCGAAGAGGAGATCATCGCCGCTGCCCGCGACGCCGACGTGGTCATCGGGGTGGCCACCTTTCAGAAGTTCTCCCGCAGGGTCATCCAGTCGCTGCCGAGACTCCGGTTCATCATGAGTATGGGAATCGGGTATGACAGCCTCGACGTGGCGGCGGCCACTGAGGCCGGCGTCCTGGCCGCTAATGTGCCGGACTATTGCCTGGAGGAGATGTCGGACCACGTCATGGCGCTGATCCTGGCGCTGACCAGGAGGATCACCAGGCTGGACGCTATGGTGAAGGCCGGTGGATGGGCCCAGGAGCCCGACCCGAACATGCAGCGCAGCGTGTGGCCCACGATGTCGCGCCTGCGGGGGCAGACGCTGGGGCTGGTGGGGCTGGGGAGGGTGCCGCGGGCGCTGCTGCCAAAGGCCAGGGGCTTTGGGCTGAGGATCATGGCCAGTGACCCCTATCTGGACGGGAGCGTCTTCCAGTCCCTCGGGGTGGAGAATGTGGATTTCGACGGACTGCTGGCGCAGTCGGATTTCATCTCCCTTCACGCCGCTCTGACCCCGCAGACGATGCGCCTGCTGGGGGCGGCGCAGCTCCAGAAGATGAAGCCGACCGCGTACCTCGTCAACACGGCCAGGGGGGCATTGGTGGACCACCAGGCCCTCTACCGGGCCCTGGTGGTCAAGCAGATAGCGGGCGCCGCCCTCGACGTGACGGACCCGGCACCGATTCCGGCGGATGACCCGCTGCTGCAGCTGGACAACGTCATCGTCACCGCCCACTCGGCCCATGCGTCCATACCGGCGCTCATGGAGCTGCTGCAGCGTCCGGGGCAAGAGGTGGCCCGGGTGCTCAAAGGGGAGTGGCCGGTAGGCCTCCTCAACCCCGCCGCCCGGGAGAAGTACCGGCAGAAGTGGGCTTAGGAGGGCTGCGTCGGGCTGGTGTGGCGGCGCCGGTCATCCGACGCTGACCCGCTGTAAGAGAAAATACCTACGGCAAGATGGCGGAAAGCCTGACAGACACCAGCCGGGGGATGGTCTATTCTCGGGTAGGCCGCAGGGCAACGGGAGCCCTGAGTGAACACAGCGAAGGGGCCTGAACGATGGGCAAGCGGCGTGCCGCCGCACCAGGGTTCAGACGCAGTTGGGGTCCTCTCTCTGTCTGCATAGAGCACACCACCCACAATAGAATGTAGTGCATGTTGTCCCGCATATTCGACCAAATCATGCAGCTTGCATAAGAAGTGGCGCGAGGGCTTGACAGATTGCCAACTTGGTGCAATACTCTGGGCAACCGGCTGTCGAAGGGGGGCTACCGAATTGGACTCCATCCGTACGCGAAGCTGCAGGATCCACCAGGTTAGCGGTCTTGCGCGCCAGCCGAACTGCGTTCGGGGTTATGGCAGATGAGGTGGACAACTTCAGAAGCGAAGGCCCCGTACGTCGCGGCCAGGCGAACGGGGAGATCGGCCCCCCTGGTTCTGGATGAACACGATCTCAGGATCATCGCCAGCATGGAAAGCGATGCACGGCGGGGCATGGGGGAGATGGCGGAAGCACTGGGCATTCACCGGAACACGGTGACGGCCAAGCTCAACCGGCTGATACGCGAGCGCGTCATCAGGCCGGCTGTCTACGTTGACCCGCGTACGCTCGGCTATGGCGCCCCGGCCATCATCGGCATCAAGGTGGTTCCAGGTGAGATCGAACGAGTGGCCGCACGGGTGGCATCCCTGCCCAACATACACCACGTCCACATTTGCGTGGGCAGGTACGACATCATCCTGGCCGGGAGCCTGTTCCGGGACGAGGATGAGCTGCTCGCTTTTGTCACCAATGAGGTGAGCCGGGCCCCGGGGGTCACCGCTGTTGAAACCATGATCACGGTCGGTCTCGGCAAAGTAAATCTGGCGGTGGTTGACAGCGCGCCGTCGGACAGGCCGAAGATCATTCGGGAGAGAGAGGCCATAGCCGCCAGTCTTGACGAAGGTGACTACTCCATTATCAGGGAGCTGCAGCGCGACGCCCGGCAATCGGTCTTCGTCCTGGCAGCGGCCCTGGGCATGAACCGGAACACCGTGGCGGCGAAGCTGAGGCGCCTGCTGGACGAGGGGATCGTCAGGGCCGTGGTGGTGGCTGACCCGGCCCTGATGGGATACCCGGTGATGGCGGTGATCGGTCTGTCCGTGCTGCCAGGGCAGATTGAAGACGTGTTGGCCAGACTCAAGGGGGTGAGGAAGTTTCAGACGGTCATCCTCTGCCTGGGACGGTACAGCATTCTGGTGTGGTGTCTGTGCCGGGACCTTCAGGACCTGTACGCCACCATAACGGAAGACCTGGCGGACATTCCGGGTCTGCGGGACGTGGAGGCGATGCTGATACTCCGGACGAAGAAGGCCTCGCTCGACTACCTGCAGCCGCTGCGAAGCGGGGCAGTGGGGGTTGCGGCGTGAAGTGTAAGAAACCGTCGACACCGGTTCCTGCGGTGTCTCAGAAGGGATGTGTACATGCTGCGTAGGTTAAGTCCCAGTCAACTGGCGGCCCTGTATGATGAATCGGCGGAGAAGAAGCCCCCGGCCGAGAGGCGGGCCTGGCTCAACGGGAGGCTGGCGAAACAGGTCAGCTTCGCCTACAAGCATGCTCCGGCCGTGAAGAAGAAGCTCGATGCCGCGGGGGTAAGGCCGCGGGACGTGCTGACCATTAAGGACCTGGAGCGGCTGCCGGTCACCAGCAAGGACCAGTTGGTGAAGCTGCAGGCGGGCGATCCGCCTTTCGGGGGATACCTGGCGGTTCCGGTGAACACCCTTAACCGGGTCTATGTCTCGCCGGGCCCGATCTATGACGCCTGGGGCCCGGAGCGGGTCATGGCCAACGTGAGAGGCCTGGTCCGCCAGGGGATGCCGAAGCCGGGGGACGTGGTGATGGTGTCCAACGCCTACCACATGGTCCCCGCCGGCCTCTGCCTCACCGATGCCCTGGATGTTATGGGCTGCACGGTAGTGCCGGCCGGCGTCGGCCAGACCGATCTCCAGGTGAGGGTCATGCACGACCTCAAGGTCAGCGCCATCTTCTCCTTCCCCAGCTTCACCATGAGCCTGCTGAAGAGGGCCGAAGAGCTCGGGTACAACTTCAAGAGGGATTTCAACCTCAAGTACTGCTCCGGCGGCGGGGAGAGGCATATCCAGATACTGAGGAAGGTCTTCGAGAAGGACTACGGCCTGGTGGTGGGCGATGGCTATGGCACCGCCGACCTGGGCGGGGTGGCCTACGACTGTGGGCTGGGCGAGGGCTACCACTACGATGATGATGTGTGCATTATCGAGATCGTGGACCCGAAGACCGGGAAGCAGGTCAAGCCCCTGGAGGAGGGGGAGGTGGTGGTGACGCTTCTGAGCAAGGTGTACCCGCTGGTGAGGTTCGGCACCGGTGACCTGGCTTCCTATACCGACGAAACCTGCCGCTGCGGCCGCACGTCGCACCGGATCACCCGCATCCTGGGGATGGTGGGAGACCACGTGAGGGTCAAAGGGATGTTCGTGCACATGAAGGAGCTGGACGAGGCCTTCTCCAAGCTCCCCCAGGTTTCCCGGTTCCAACTGGTGCTCAAGCTGGTGGACCAGCGGGACCGGATTGCCTTGAGCGTGGAGACCGACCCCGGGGTGGACAGCAAGGCGCTGTCGGCGGCTATTAACCAGCGCTGCCAGGATGTCTTCAAGCTTAAGATGGACGAGATCAATTTCCTGGGTAAGGGCACCTTGCCCCCGGATGCGAAGAAAGTAGTGGATAGCAGATGGTAACTCTGGCGGCATCGGGCAAGGCCGGAAAGAAGGGTCGGCCGGGCCTGGCGGCAGCGGTGCCCGAGAAGGACCAGACCGCGGCCAAGCTCCTGCTGGCCAACCGGCAGAGGTGGGGGAACAAGGTCTGGATGCGGAAGAAGGAGCTGGGCTTCTGGCGGGAGTACACCTGGGAGGAAGGCTATCAACGGGTCAAGAGCTTCTCCCTGGGGCTGAAGAGCCTCGGCTTCCAGCGCGGGGACCTGATGGCCATCATCGGAGACAACGATCCCCACTGGTTCTGGGCAGAGCTGGCCGCGCAGGCGCTGGGTGGCGCCATCACCGGCGTCTTCTCCAGCGGCGGGCCCAACGAGGTCAAGTACTTCCTGCAGCTCACGGACGCCAAGTTCGTGGTCGCCGAGGACCAGGAGCAGGTGGACAAGGTGCTGAGCATTAAGGCCGAGATGCCTCTCGTCCAGAAGGTGATCTACTGGGACTCCAAGGGTCTTCACGGGTATGAAGAACCCCTCCTGGCGAGCTTCGATGCCGTGTCCGAGATGGGCCTCCAGTACGAGAAGGAGCACCCGGGCTTCTTCGAGGAAGAGATCGCCAAGGGCAAGGGCAACGACATGATCATGATCATCGGTACCTCGGGCACTACGGGCGTCCCGAAGGGCGGCATCTTCACCAACGACTCCCTGTTCTCGAGCAATCACATCTTCTATGCCTTGAATCCCATGGACGAGAACGACGAGTGGGTCTCCTTCATATTGCCGGGCTGGATGGCCGAGCAGGGCATGGGCTTCCTGGGCAGCCTCGCCCGCGGCGTGAGAATGAACTTCTGCGAGTCCCAGGACACGGTGCAGGAGAATATCCGGGAGATCGGGGCCAGCGTGTTGATGTACCAGTCCCGCCTCTGGGAGAACCTGGCCTCCAACATCCAGAACAAGATAACGGAATCCACCCTGCTCAAGAGGTGGATCTACCAGATCTTCATGCCGGTAGGCTACAAGGTGGCCGACGCCCACTTCAAGGGGGAAGAGCCCGCCCTTGTCTGGCGGCTGCTCCACCCCCTGGCGAAGTTCATGCTCTTCGATCCGCTCAAGGACAAGCTGGGGTTCAGCAAGCTGAAATACGGGTTCACCACCGGCGCGCTGCTGGGGCCGGACGTGTTCCGAATGATCACCGCCATCGGCGTAGACATCAGGCAGCTCTACGGCAGCAGCGAGACCGGCGTTTCCATGCACATGAGGGGGGACGTCAAGTTCGACACGGTGGGGCGGGTCCAGCCCGAGACCATCGTCCGGATCATGGACGACGACCACGTCCTGGTCCGGGGTCATGCCTCTGCCCAGGGATACTATAAGAACCCGGAGGCCACGGAGAAGGCCTTCGCCGGGGGATGGTTCCACACCGGCGATGCCGGCTACCTGGACCAGTTCGGGCACGTGTACTACCTCGACCGCCTGGAGTACATGAGCACCCTGGCTGACGGCACACGGTACGCCCCGCAGTACATCGAGGCCCGGCTCAAGTTCAGCCCCTATATCAAGGACGCCTTCGTGGTGGGTGACCAGAAGCGCGATTTCGTCGGGGCGGTGGTCAATATCAACTATGACAATGTCGGGCACTGGGCCGAGAAGAAGCAGATACCGTACACCACCTTCGCCGACCTCTCTCAGAAGCCTCAGGTGGTGGCCCTCATAGGTGAGGAAATCAGGAAGCTGAACAAGAGGCTCCCTAAGAAACAGAGGATACGCAAGTTCCTGAACATGCCCAAGGAGCTCGACCCGGACGAGTCGGAGCTGACCCGCACCATGAAGCTCAGGAGGCGCTTCGTCGAGGACCGTTACAAGGAGTTCATCGGGGCGCTCTACGGTGACAGGGAGAGCGCCGTGGTGGAGGTCCCGGTGGTCTACCGCGACGGCCGGACCGGCGTGGTGCGGGCCGATATCAGGGTGAACAGGATCGAGGTAGAAGATGCTTAACGTCATGGTTGAAGGCCTGCTCATCGGCGGGGTGTACGGCCTGGTGGCGCTGGGGTTCGTCCTGGTCTTCAAGTCCAGCCATGTGATGGCCCTCTCCCAGGGCTACGTGATGGGCCTGGCCGCCTATGTCCTCTACACACTAATGGATTCCGTTGGCTTACCCGCCTGGGCGTCCGTGGTCCTGATCGTCCTCCTGGGGGCCGCGGTGAACATGGTCATCGAGAGGGCCGGCATCCGACCCCTCATGGGCCAGTCCTTTCTGGCCATACTGATGATGACCCTTATGGTGGGTACCATCCTCAGGGGCGTGATGGTCCTGTTCTGGCAGGGCAAGATCTGGAATGTACCCTTCACACCGCAGGGCCTGTGGTCCATCGGCGGGGTCAAGATGATGCCCGATGCGGTTATCTCCTTCCTGGTGGCCAGCGCTGTCTTCGTCCTGCTGGTACTGCTTTTCCGTTACACCCGGGTGGGGCTGTCCATGCGGGTGGTGGCTGCGGACCACGAGGTGGCCCAGAGCCTGGGGATCCGGGTGAACCGCATGTTCGCGCTTTCCTGGGGTGTCGCGGGGGCCTTCGCCGCCCTCTGCGGGGTCCTGCTGGGGATGGTCTTCAGCGTCACCATCGATCTCAGCGCTATAGGAATGGGGAAGGGAATGACCATCCTGCTGGTCGGTGGGCTGGACTCCATCGCGGGCGCGTACATCGGCGGGCTGCTCATCGGCCTGAGCGAGTCCGTGGGCTCGTACTGGTTACCGGCCCTGAAGGAGATAGCGCCCTGGATCTTCATGCTGATCATACTGCTGATAAGGCCGCAGGGGCTGTTCGGCCAGAAGCGGATAGAGAGGATCTGATCATGCTGCCGTGCGGAGTGTTCAACCGAAGGCCCCAGGAAGACATGGCCATAGTCCGGACCAAGACGCAGTGGCTGCTGCTCGCGGGGGCGATAGTATTCCTGGCTACCGCGATCCTGTGGCTGCCGCAGACATGGGGACTGTGGCTGATCATGGCCGGCATCTTCGCCGTGGCCGTGCTGGGCCTGCACGTCACCACCGGGCTCTGCGGGCAGTTTGCCATGGGCCATGCCGCGTTCGTCGCCGTGGGGGCTTACACCACCGGCGTGCTCACCCAGAGCCATGGCCTGTCGCCCTGGCTGACCCTGCCCCTTTCCGGGCTGTTCGCGGGAATCGTGGGTCTGATATTCGGCGTACCGGCATTGCGCATCAAGGGCATCTACCTGGTGATGGCCACCATAGCGGCCCAGTTCATCATAATGTTCGCCATCAAGCAGCTGTCCTGGACGGGGGGCAATTCCGGCATGCGGGTGGCCCAGCTCTCTGCCGGAGGGACGCCTTTCAGCCCTGCCCAGTTCTGGTGGCTGACGCTGGCCATCGTCCTGGCGACGACCTTCTTCGTCAAGAACATCCAGCGCACCTCCCCCGGCCGGATGATGGTGGCCGTGCGGGACAATGACCTGGCGGCCGAGGTGATGGGGATCAACCTCTTCCGCACCAAGCTGCTGGCCTTCTTCATCGGGTGCTTCTTCGCCGGGATAGCCGGCTGGCTCTATGCGCACCAGATGCGTTATCTGTATGCCGAGGCCTTCAGCTTCGACATGTCTCTCTCCTTGCTGGGCATGGTGATCATCGGCGGGATGGGCAGCACTTCAGGCGCGCTGATGGGCACCGTGGCCATAAGGCTGCTGGATAAGGTGGTCGACATAGTCACCCCGGATGTGACCGCGGCGCTGCCGTCCAGTTTCGGGCCCAGCGTGGGTCCGGCCCTGAAGCTCATCGTCTTCGGCACGGTCGTGGCCGTCTTCCTGCTGCTCGAACCCAGGGGACTTCAGCACCGCCTCGAGAAGGTGAAGCTGTACTACCGGTTGCGTCCTTTCTCGTATTGAGCCGATGTGTGACATTAGAGAGGTGAGTGTTATGAGTTGTTGGCGAAGAGATCAAGGAATAATGGAAAGAAAGGGGGAAGCAATGAGACGTACCACACTGGCTATCCTGGCAATCCTGGGTTTGATACTGGCCATCATGCCGGCCACCGCGGGTTGCGGCGGCGAAACGCCCGCCGGGACCATCATCGTAGGGTCCCTGGCGGACTTCAGCGGACAGGCGGCATTCGCCGTGGTGCCCACGGTGGACGCGGTCAAGGATTCCTTCAGCTACTACATGGAGAAGGATCCCATACCGGGGCTCACCGTCCAGTGGATCGAGTATGACCACCAGCTGAACTACTCCAAGACTATCGAGGGCTACCAGGACCTGAAGTCAAAGGGCATGAACCTGCTCTATGCCATGGGTCCCACGGAAAGGCAGCAGCTCTCAACCTATGTGGAAGAGGACAAGATGCCCGTGCTGGGCAGCCAGCCCACGGAAGCCACCCTGGACTTCCCGTGGATCTTCGATATGGTGACGGCCCAGACATGGCAGGGCGAGTACCCCCTGCAGTGGATCGCCGAGACCTGGGACTACGCCGGCAAGGGCCGCGCGCCTGTCATCGGCCACCAAGGCTGGACCCTGACCACCACCACGGAGTTCCAGGCCGGAATCGACAAGGTGCTGAATGACCCCGCCTACGCTGGCAAGTTCACCTTCGTGGGGCTGGACAAGGCCACCATGAGCAACGTGACCTGGAGCACCTCCTACGAGAAGTTCAAGAACTGCGACTACGTCTTCGTGTCTCCGGTGGGCAACAGCCTGGCCACCTTCATCAGCCAGATGCGGTCCCTGGGGTACAAGGGGGCGTTCATGAGCACCGGTGATGCCTTCGCCGGGTACTGGCAGCTGGTTCAGGCCAAGACGCCGGCCGCCGATCTGTACGACTGCTACTATCCCTGGTGGGGGTCGATCGCCGGGTCGGACGAGAACGAGTCCGACTGGTATGAGCAGATGGTCGAGGTCACCCAGGCCAACCACCCCGATAGCTGGCAGAGCCGCGTGGCCAGCACCGGGCCGCTCACCGGCTGGATAAAGGGCCGGGTGCTGTACGAGGCCCTGAAGAATGCCGTAGACGACGTGGGGGCGGACAAGCTGGACGGGGAGGCCATCAAGGCCGGCTTCGAGGCCATCGACTTCAAGCTGGAGGAGACCGGCAACACGTGGACCTACAATGACGGCATTCACACTGGTCTTCGGACGTCCAGGATCCTGGCATGGGACGTGGCGGCCGGGAAGTGGACGCCCACCAACGGCAAGTGGTACTGGCCGATCAACTGGGAAGGCTCCAAGGACTAGAAGAGCGCAGCCAACAAATGGTTCACACTCCAGGGGGCCGCGCGGCCCCCTGGAGTACCCAAAGACGAGACCGGGAGAGGTCGGAAGAACGAAAGGCTGATCGAATATGGCCGACACTATTGAGCTGAGGGTAGAGGGTCTGGGGCTTTCCTTCGGCGGCGTTCAGGCGCTCGCCGACATCAGCTTCGAGGTGAAGAATGGGCAGATCGTGTCCATCATTGGCCCCAACGGGGCCGGCAAGACCAGCACCCTGAACTGCGTCAGCGGGTTCTACCGGCCGCAGAAGGGCGAGGTCTACTTCAGGGACCGCAAGATAACCCGGATGCCGCCTGACCGGGTGGCCAGGCTGGGGATCAGCCGCACCTTCCAGAACATACAGCTCTATGCGGGGCTCAGCGTGGTGGACAACCTCATGTCGGCCAGGCACTTCTTCATGAAGGCCACCTGGGTCGAGAGCGGCCTCTACTACGGCCGGGCCCACCGGGAAGAGGTTAAGCACCGGTGGAAGGTGGAAGAGATAATCGACTTCCTGGACCTGCAGAAGTACCGGAAGTCGGTGGTAGGCACGCTGCCTTATGGAATACGCAAGCGCATCGACCTGGGCCGCGCCCTGTCACAGGAACCCAAGGTCCTCCTCCTGGATGAGCCGATGGCCGGGATGAACATGGAGGAGAAAGAGGACATGGCCCGGTTCATACTGGATGTGCAGGAAGAGAAGGGGATCACCATTGTCCTGATCGAGCACGACATGGGGGTGGTCATGGACATAACCGACAACGTCGTGGTCCTCGATTTCGGCCGTAAGATCGCCGAGGGACCGCCCGAGGTCATCAAGAAGGACCCCGTGGTGATCAAGGCCTATCTGGGAGAGCAGGAGACGGCTCCGGCGTGAGGTGATAACCGATGGCGATGCTGCAGTTGAACAACGTTGAAGTCAAGTACATGGACGTGATCCTGGTCCTCCGGGGGGTGTCCCTGGAAGTGGACAAGGGTGCGGTGGTGGCTATTCTGGGCAGCAACGGCGCGGGCAAGACCACCACGCTCCGGGCCATCTCGGGTCTGCTGAAGACCCAGGAAGGCCGGGTGACGGACGGAAGCATCGAGTTTGATGGGAAGAGGATTGAGAACGGCAACCCGGAGGACATCGCCCGGTTGGGCATCATCCAGATCCTCGAAGGGCGGCGCACCCTCATCGACCTGAGCGTCGAGGAGAACCTGCGGGCCGGGGCGGCCGTGTCCAAGAACCCGGGAAGCATCAAGAAGGACCTGGACATGGTCTACACCTACTTCCCGGTGCTGAAGGAGTTGCGGCGGCAGACTGCCGGGTATCTCTCCGGCGGCGAGCAGCAGATGCTGGTGGTGGGAAGAGGTTTGATGTCCCACCCCAGGCTGATGCTGGTGGACGAGGCTTCGCTGGGCCTGGCTCCCCTGCTGGTGGAGGAGATCTTCCGGATACTCAAGAGAATCAACGAGGAGGAAGGGGTATCGATACTGCTGGTGGAGCAGAACGCCAGGGCGGCCCTGTCGCTGGCCACCCACGGGTATGTGATGGAGAGCGGGCGCATCGTGCTGGATGACACCGGTGAAAAACTGCGCAATAACGCCGACATCCGGGAGTTCTACATGGGACTGGGTGCCGTGGGGGAGACCAAGAGCTATCGGGAGATCAAGCACTATAAGCGAAGAAAACGCTGGCTGGGGTGAGATTCGGGACCTGGTGAGCCATGAGTGAGGAGCGCTGATATGGGTTGGAAAGTTACGGCTACCACACTGAGTTGCGAATACGTGGGCGATTTCGCCACCATTATGGTACAACCTGATGGCTCCAGCAAATGCTCGTATGTGAACCGGTACAAGGATGCCAAGAACGCCAGGGAGAAGATGAAGAACTGCAAATGGCCGGAGTGTCCCCTGGTGGCCACCTTCCGGGAACAGGCGCTGGCCCTCTGACCTGGGCCCGCGAACCCGCGGGGTGCCGACAGATTGGTTCAGGTGACCTGCCCCGCCACGCTCGGAGACGGCCTAAACCCCCCCCTGGCCACACCAGGCTGGCAGGCGCGCTCACTGTGAACAGGTGGTGGCCCGTTGAGACGGGCCACCACCGTGCTATATTAGAGGGAGGATGAACCCGGCGATGCGCGGAAAGGAGCGGCATACATGAGTTCGATGTTCTCACTGGAAGGCAAAGTGGCCATCGTGACCGGCGCCAGCCGCTGGACGGGGAAGGTAGTGGCGCTGGAGATGGCCCGGGCGGGGGCGGACCTGCTGATCTGTGCCCGGAAGGCGGAGCGCCTGGAGGCCGCCGCCGAGGAGGTGCGCCGGCTGGGGCGGAAATGCATCGCCGTGCCGACCAACGTGGAGATCGCGGAGCAGGTGAGCGCCATGGTCTGCCGGGCGAAGGAAGCCTTCGGGCGCATCGATATCCTGGTGAACAGCGCGGGCACCAGCATGCCCGTCTCCACCCTCGAGCTGGCCGAGGACCGCTTTGACAGCATGGTCCGGCTGAATCTGAAGGCCCACTTCCTGTGCAGCAAGGCCGTGGCGCCGGTGATGATAGAACAGGGCGGCGGCTGCATAGTGGACGTGGCCTCCACGGAGGGATTGCGCGCCAGCCCGACCAACTGCGCCTACGGGGCCGCCAAGGCCGGGCTGATGAACCTGGTGAAGACCCTGGCGGTGGAGTGGGGCCGGTACAAGATCAGGGTGAACGCTGTGGCTCCGGGCTTCATCGCCACCCCGATACACCCGGGGTACATGGAGGGCTACCCCCACCTGAAGGCCATCTACGAACGGGTCCCGCTGGGCAGAGGGGTGTCGATGGAGGAGGTGGCGGCAGCCGTCATCTACCTGGCGTCCGATGCTGCCGGAGGCACGACGGGGATCACGCTGCCGGTGGACGGCGGCCTGACCAGTCTCATGTAGCGCTGCGGAACGGAGGGCATTCAGGCAATGGGGAAGCTGGAAGGCAAGGTGGCCATCGTGACCGGGGCGGGGCAGGGCATAGGCCGCGGGGTGGCCCTGGCCCTGGCCAGGGAGGGTGCCTCCGTGGTCCTGGTGGATATTCAGGAGGCCGCCTGCCGGCAGGCGGCCGTGGAGGTAGCGGCGACCGGCGCCCGGGCGCTCGCCGTGGCCTGCGATGTCAGCCGGCGCGAGCAGGTGAAAGCGGTGGTGGCCGCGGCGGTGAAGGAGTTCGGCACGGTGGACATCCTGGTGAACTCGGCCCAGGGCATGAGAAATGACGTCCTGCTCAAGGACACCACCGACGAGGACATGGCCCTGGCGCTGGGCTCGGGGCTCA
>CAYPDY010000002.1:30710-53182 GCA_964409515.1 uncultured Dehalococcoidia bacterium | reverse complement strand
TTTGCCGCGCCTGTCTGCTTCACCCTGGTCCTGGTTGTCTTGCTCTCAGCCATCTCTCCCCTCCATTCGCCAATTTGACACGGGCCTACGCCATTGCCGCGCCGGCCGCCTGCGGCGACCATCATGCTTAGATTATGCTCCGGAGTCTCCAGGCGGGTCTGTCCGGTAATCTCTGAATCCGGTGTCGTGAAAATCCTGACACACCTCCGGCATGTCTCGTTTTCTCCTACAGGGAGTTCAGGGGTTTGCTGACAGAAATCGGGCGGCGCAGGCACTATAATAATTGTGGTCACCAGCCGCATAATCACGCCGGCCGCCGCCGGCCTGGCGGGAGTGGACCAGCCCGCCGAAGGGGCCGGCGCCCGGAATCGGGCATCAGGAGGAGAGATGATCGCAGACAAGTTCAGGCTCAACGGCAAAGTAGCCATAGTCACCGGCTCCGGCCGCGGCATCGGCCAGTGCATCGGACTCACCTTCGCCGAAGCGGGGGCCAGTGTTGCCTTCGCCGCCAGGACCGAAGCCGATCTTGAGGCCAACGTGGAGAAGGCCAGGGCCATGGGGGCACAATCCCTGGCGGTCAAGTGCGACGTCCTGGACGACGCCCAGCTGGAAGCGCTGGCCGCCAGGACGATGGAAGCCTTCGGCCAGATAGACATCATCGTCAACAACGCCGGAGGCACCAACCCCAACGAGTTCGCCCGGACCAAGCGTCCGTTCGTGATGAAGTCCTTCGATTTCAACGTGGCCTCCGCCTTCACCTTCACCCGGATATGCCTGCCGCACCTGAAGAAGAGCAAGGGCTGCGTGATCAACATCAGCTCGGCAGCCGGGCGCCTGGTGCAGCCCAATTTCACCGTCTACGGCACCGTGAAGGCCGCCCTGGACCACCTGACGCGGCTGATGGCCGCCGAGCTGGCCCCCGATGTCAGAGTCAATGCCATCGCGCCCGGGTCAACCATGACGGACTCCCTGAAGGGATTCCTCCCGCCCGACCTGCGCCAGAAGATGGCCGACCTGACACCGATGAAGATGCTGGGGGAGCCCGAAGACATCGCGGCGGCCGCGCTCTACCTGGCTTCGCCGGCGGCACGGTACGTCACCGGCAAGATACTGCAGGTGGATGGCGGCATGGAAGCCAGCAACGTTCCCCACTGACAGGAAGCACCGATGTTCAAGTTCATGGTGATGATGAAGCGCAAGGCAGGGATCTCCCGGGAGGAATTCCGGAAGTACTACGAAGAGGTCCACGCCCCGGCGGCGCTCGCGCGGTTCCCCATCCGGAGATACGTTCGCAACTACGTCGTCGTGCCGCCGGGTGCGCCGGAGCCCGATTTTGACTGCATAACGGAGTTCTGGTATGACAGCATGGAGGACGCCGTGAGCACGGCCAGGATCTGGAAACACCACGGGGGGCTGGGGGATGAAACCAGCTTCATTGACACCGGCGGCGAGGTGTCATTCCAGGTGGAGGAGGGCATCTCGGAGCCGATCGACCGCAGATAGGGCCGGCCCTCGGCGCCGGCGATCTGGAGGGAATACAGGAGGGTAGTAATGAGACTGCAAGACAAGGTGGCCATAGTGACGGGAGCGGGCTCCGGTATTGGCAGGGCCACGGCGCTGGCCTTCGCCGCCGAAGGAGCCAAGGTGGTCGTGGCCGACGTGGTGGTAGGCGGGGGCGAAGAGACCGTCAGGATGGTCCGGGATGCCCGCGGCGAAGCCATCTTCGTCAAGGTCGATGTCAGCCGGGCCGACGAGGTCAAGGCCATGGTGGACAAGACCATAGAGGCCTACGGCCGCCTGGACTGCGCCGCGAACAATGCCGGGATCAGCCCGGGGCCCATATCCATCAGCCGCTGCCCGGAGGAAGACTGGGACAGGGTGATCGCCATCAACCTGAAGGGCGTCTTCCTGTGCATGAAGTTCGAGATTCCCAGGATGCTCAAGGGGGGAGCCGGCGGCAGCATCGTGAATACGGCTTCCATGGTAGGGCTGATCGGGGACGGCGGGCACCCGGCCTATGCCGCCAGCAAGCACGGCGTCGTAGGGCTGACGAAGACGGTGGCCATCGCGTACGGCAAGACCGGCATCCGAGTGAATGCGGTATGCCCCGGGGTCATCCGCACCCCTATGAGCGAGAAGTCCTTCACCGAGCATCCCGAGCTGAGGGCCGCGTCGATCGGCATGGCGCCCATGGACCGTTTTGCCGAGGCTGAAGAGGTGGCCCAGGTCATCGTCTGGTTGTGCACCAGCGGGGCTTCCTTCATCACCGGACACGCGCTGCCGGTGGATGGCGGCTACGTAATCCGGTAGCAGGACATCGCCGCCGCGGCAGCGGCATAACGGGAGCAGGGCGGTGATGGCGGCATCACCGCCTAGTCTTCCACCAGAGCGTTGTCGTAGGCAAAGCGGCAGATGTCGGCGTTGTTGCGCAGGCCCAGCTTGCGCAGCAGCCGGCCGCGGTACGTCTCCACCGTCTTCGCCCCCACGCCGAGCTCGTCCGCTATCGCCACGATCCGCCGCCCCCGGGCTATCATGCACAGGACCTGGAGCTCCCGGTCGGACAGGCTCTCAATAAGGCTGGCGCTCGGGCCGCCGGCCAGCAGGCGCGTGGTCACGGCATCAATGCCTTCTTCCGAGAGGAACCGCTTGCGGGTGGCGACGCTGCGAACGGCGCTGTGCAGCTCGGCCGTCGAGGTGCCCTTGGTGATGTAGCCTAAGGCGCCCGCCTTCAAGGCCCGGACCGCGTACTGCCTCTCCGGATACATGGTGAGCATCAGTATCTGGGCCCGCGGGTCAACCGCCAGGATCGACTTGGTGGTTTCCAGGCCATCCATGCCGGGCATGGAGATATCAAGGATGACCACATCGGGGCGCACCGACTTGTACTGGTTCACGGCCTCCTGCCCGTCCGAGGCCTCGGCCACCACGCGTATGTCAGGGCTCCGCTCGAGAATGCCCTTGATCCCGGTCCGCACCAGACTGTGGTCGTCAGCCAGAAGTACTTTGATCACGGTGACCTGCCGCAGCGGCTCCACGCTTGATTCTACCACGTGTCCGGGTGCCGGTGCCCCCGGACCGGGCAACGGATCCGGCGGCTTCAGCCTCAGCCCGGGGCAGACGGGCCGGGCCTCCCTCGGCCAGGGGCAGACGCGCTACTACCCGCGTGCCCGCGGGCCGGCGCGCGGAGACACTGATGCTGCCTCCCACCAGGCGGGCCCTCTCCCTCATCCCGATCAGGCCCAGGGAGGCCCGCCAGGGCAGGGAATCGCGGTCGAAACCGACGCCGTTGTCCGATATCCGAAGACTCAGCATCCTGGCCTTCAGCTCCACCTCCACATGGACCTCGGATGCCTTCGCATGCTTCAGAACATTGGTCAGGGCCTCCTGGAGTATCCGGTAGGCCGCCGTGGCCACGTCCCTGGGCACCTCCACCTCATCCACCGGGACGTCGACGAAGCAGCCGATGCCGGCAGTCTGCTCAAACTCACCGGCATACCACTGGATGGCCTTCATCAGGCCCAGGCCATCCAGGATGTCCGGCCTGATGCTCAGGGCAATCCGGTGGGAAGTGGCCTTCACCTGGTCTATCAGCTTGGCCAGCTCCGAGGCCGCGTCATAGGCCACCGACGCCGGCCCCACCTGCTCCGCCAGCGACTGGGCCTTTATCTTCAGAAAGACCAGCTCCTGGCCCAGTTGGTCATGCAGGTCGCGGGCAATGCGTGCCCGCTCGTCCTCCTGGATCTGGAGCATCCGCTGTGACAGAAGCCTCAGCTCTGATTCGGAACGCCGCAGAGCTTCCTCGTTTCTCTTGCGCTCCGTTATGTCCATGAATATCCCCAGGACCGCGGGTCTGCCCTCGTACTGGATGCGGGCCACCCTCTCCATCACCCATCTGCTCTGCCCCTTCCGGCCCACGTAGCGGAACTCGTAGGGGTCGGAGCGCTGCCCATCCAGCATGGCCCTGGCATGCTGCGAAACCCGGTGCCGATCCCGCGGCGCCATGCGGCGGGGCGGCTTTTCCCCTATCATCTCTTCATACGTTGACATGGTTTCCATGAGAAAATGGCGGTTCAGGAAGCGGAACCTCCCGTCCTGGACGATGTAGATGCTGACCGGAGAGTTGTCGGCCAGCGTGCGAAAGAGGTCCTCGGCGCGCTTGCGCTGGGTTATGTCACGGACCGTGCCGATAACGCCGACGGGCTTGCCCTCTCTGCCCAGGAGAAGGCTCCAGGTAGTCTCCGTCCAGACCCTGTTGCCGTCTTTCCGAATCAGCTCCAGTTCCAGCGGCCGCGTGGCATCCTTCTGCCTCGACTTCTTGAGGCGCAACCGATCTTCCATGGCCTTGCGGGCATACATCATCCCGGCTTCGGTCATCATCCGGGTAGGGTGGGACACCAGGTCTTCGACGCTGTATCCGGTCAGCCGCGAGACCGAGGGACTGAAGTACAGATGCCGGCCTCTCAGGTCCATGACCCAGATGACATCCGTGACATTCTCCGCCACCAGGCGGTAGATCTCATCGGGGTCCTTCAGCAGCTCGCGGATCCCACCCCGGGACGCCTCCTCCCCGCCGAGGGACTGCAGCCACGAAGCCATCCAGGGCGCGCGAGCGTGGGGTTTCCTGGGGGATCCGTCGCCAGTCTGGCCTTGTTTCCGCACGGCATCCTTTCCCGAGTTTGAACCGGGGCCCGCCTGTACCTATCTCATACCCCAAAGGAGTCCCGTTTGTCAAAAGCCACGCGTCAGACAATCCCTGACAGGCTATTCAGGCGCTTCCTGACAGACATGCCGGCGGACAGTTCCTATCCTTGGCTTGACCCGTCTGAACGGGCGAGCGGAAACACGCTCCGTCTGGGGGGAAGAGACTGAGATGAATGTCATCCTGGTGACCATCTGCGGCCTGCGGCCGGATCACCTGGGCTGCTACGGCAGCGCCGTGGGGCGGACACCGGCCCTGGACCAGTTTGCCCGGGAAAGCCTGGTCTTCGACCGGGCCTGCCCGGAAACCCTGCCGATGATCCCGGCCCGCCACGCCCTGTTCACCGGCATGCGCCTCTATCCCTTCAAGAAGGCGCCTCCCTCTTCCGGGACGAAGCTCCCGGTGGCCAGGAGCGGGCCATCAGTGCTCCCCAGTCTGACCGTGCCCGGCTGGGCGCCGGTGCCCTTGAATACGGTCACCGTGTCCGAAATGCTCTACCCCAGGTATCGCACAGCCCTGTTCAGTGACGCGCCGCCGTACTTCTCCTGCGCCAGGATGGACTACCACCGCGGCTTCGCCCATTTCGACTGGGTTCGCGGTCAGATACTGGATGCGTACGGCGTCCCCTGCCTGGCCGACCGCATCGACATGACCCGGTATGTGCCGCCCTGGTTTGCGAACGACTGGTATGCCCTGGCCCTGCCTCGATACCTGGCCAACACTCTGGCCTGGCAGGCTGAAGACGACCACTTCGGGCCGCGGCTGTTCTCCAGGGCCGCCAGGTGGCTGGATGACAGCCGCGGGTCCGGCGAACCGTTCTTCCTGGTGGTCGACTCATGGGACCCCCGCGAGCCCTGGGATCCCCCGCCGCCCTACGTCGACCTCTACGATCCCGGCTACCGCGGCCTGGAGATGATCCTGCCTTTCTACGGGCCGACCAGGCTGATGTCGGACGCCGAGCTCAACCATATGCGGGCCCTCTACGCCGCGAAAGTGAGCATGGTGGACACCTGGTTCGGCCGGTTTATGGACAAGGTGCGCGACCTTGGTCTGCTCGAGGATACCATGATCATAGTGACCTCGGACCACGGCCTTCAGTTGGGCGAGCACGGTATAAGCGGCGAGTGCCCCGCCGGCATGTACCCCGAGCTGATCAACTGCGTCCTGATGGTCCGTCATCCGCGCGGAACCAGGTCCGGGAAGAGAAGCCAGGCGCTGGTGCAGCACCACGACATCGCCGCCACCATCCTGAGCTTCCTGGGGGTCCGGCCGCCATATGAACTGGACGGATTCGATCTGACGCCCATCATCGAAGGCAGGGGCCGGCCCGTGCGGGACCATGCTACGTGCGCCTACGCCATGAACGTCTGGTGCCGGGACAGCGATTTCGTTCTGATCTGCCGCAACACCGGTGAGGAGCCCCAGCTTTTCGACCTCGGGAACGACCCGCTGCAGATGCAGAACGCGGCCTGGGACAAGCCGCGGGTGGTCAAACGCATGTACGATCTCATGCTGGAGGACGCCAGGGGCGGCCCCATAGCGCCGGACTATGCCCTCCCGAATCCGAAGGTCTTCCAGGGGGTCCGGTGGCTGGACTGGTCGCCCTACAGGCCGTTCCTTATGCCATAGGCGCCCGTGCCCACAATGCAGTGTGAAGGAGGAACGAGACAGGTGGATCTGGGACTCGCGGGAAAGACAGCCATCGTTACCGGCGGGGGATCGAACATCGGACGGGCCATCGTCCTGGGATTCGCCGCCGAGGGCTGCAACGTGGTGAACGCCGAGCTAGACGTGGAGCAGGGACAGAAGGTGGTTGACCAGGCCAACAAGGCAGGGGGGAAGACGGTCCTGGTCAAGACCGACGTGACCGACTGGGATTCCGTTCAGGCCATGACCGGGAAGACCCTCGAGCTTTTCGGCCGGATTGACGTGCTGGTCAACAACGCCGGGGGCACGCCCCGCACCAAGCGTTTCGTGGACAAGACCAGGGAGGAATGGACCAAAGAGATAACCCTGAATCTCGGGAGCACTCTCAACTGCATCAGGGCGGTGATCGACCACATGATCGAACGCAGGTCGGGGAAGATCGTGAACATCTCCTCCGGGTCAGGGCAGGCCGGGCAGGCCGCCCAGAACCTGGCGGTATACGGCGCGGCCAAGGGCGGAATCATCGCCATGTCGCGCGGCCTGGCCTGGGAGTTCGGCCGGTACGACATCAACATCAACACCGTGGCCCCCGGCACCATCGTCCCGGCCTCCACCGATGACGTCGGCGACGGCAGCATGTGGAAGCAGTGGAGCTACAAGGTCTACACCCCTGAGGTGCTGGATGGCATGAAGAAGCTCTGGCCGATACACCGCCTGGGCCGGCCGGAGGACATCGCCGATGCAGTGCTCTTCCTCGCCTCCGAACGGGCTTCGTTCCTGACGGGGCAGACCATCAGCGTCAGCGGCGGCGCCTTCATGTGGTGAGACACGATCGGACTGGCAGTGAAGGAGGAAAGTTATGTCAGGGGCAGCAGACACCGGGGCGGCCATGCAGCGGCTTGAGGACCTGATGGCCATCAAGCAGTTGAAGTACAAGTACCTTCGCTGTGTTGACTGCAAGCTGTTGGAGGGCCTGGGTGAGTGTTTCACCGAGGATGCCACCACCAGCTATGAAGGAGGCAAGCTCAGCCAGGCGGGCCGGGAGGCCATCCTTCGCTTCTTCGGCAGCGACGACTTCCGCCAGACCGTGACCATGCACCATGTCCACCACCCCGAGATCGAGTTGACCGGCGCCGGCACCGCCAGGGCTACCTGGTCACTGGAGGACTACGTCATCGACACCAGGGCGAACTGGACGCTGCACGGTGGGGCACTCTACGAAGACGAGTACGTCAGGGTCAACGGCGAGTGGAAGATCAAGCACACCGGGTTTGTGCGCATCTTCAAGGAGAGGTGGAACCGCGCCGACCTGAAGAGCCTCCAGCTCATGGAGAACATGCACGCCCGGCCGGCGGAAGGCGGGAGATAGACCGCCTGACGGACTGGAGAGGACTACTTCCCCTGGAAGCGCGGCGGGCGCTTCTCCAGGAAGGCCCGCACGCCCTCCTGAAAATCGGCGCTCTGGGCACAGCGCATGGCCATGTTCTGCGCCTCCGCCTCGTCGGCCGCCGACAGCCTTCCCACCCGAAGGTACCTGGCTATGATCTTCTTGGTGGCCTCCACGCCCAGGGGTCCGTTGGCCGCCATCAGGCCGGCCAGAGAGTAGGCGGCCTCCGCCAGCTCGCCGGCGTCGACCACGCGGTTAACCAGGCCGATTTCCCTGGCCCTGGCAGCGTCAACGAACGCACCGGTAAGCAGCATCTCCCGGGCGGCCGCGGCCCCCACCAGGCTGATCAGGCGATGGACGCTGTTCGGCGGGTAGGCCAGCCCGCGGCGGACCGCCGGTATGGCGAATCTGGCCGTGTGGGCGGCCAGGCGCATGTCGCAGGCCACCGCCAGGTCGCATCCGGCCCCGACACACGGCCCGTAGATCATGGCTATCACCGGGACCGGGCAATCGGAGACGGCTTCGATCGACAGGTTGATAAGGTCCTCTTCCGGAGTGATCTCCTCGCCCCGGGCCTTCCGCTCCGAAAGACTGCCCACCGTCCCCGGCAGAATGGAGAGATCGTATCCGGCGCAGAACACCTTCTCGCCCGCCCCCCGCAGGACAACGACCCGCGTCGAAGGGTCGGATCCTGTCGACCGGATGGCGGCGATCATTTCCCGCAGCACCTCCGGGTTCAACGTGTTCTGCTTCTCACCGCGGTTGATGGTGATGGTGCAGACGGCATTGGCCTTCTCCACCAGAACAGGCTTCTCTTGCATCAGCGGCCTCCAGGCGATGACGTCAACACCGGTTGACGCGTCAACATCGGTTGGCGCCACCGCGATCTTCTGACCATGTTACGACCGCCGTCGCCGCGGAGTCAAAACCGCGCTGCCCTAGGTCTTGAAGATGGCCATGGTGCCCTCCAGGTCATCGGCCGTCTCGGTCAGCGACTGCGCCGCGGCCAATGACTCCTCCACCTGGGCCGATACCTCCTCCACGGAAGCCGCCACCTGCTCCGCGGCGGCGCTGTTCTCCTGCGCCACGCCCGCGGTGCTCTCCACGGACTTCGTTACCGTCCCGGAACTGGTCGTCATCTGCATGGTGGCCGCCGCATTCTGCTCGACTATCCGGCTGATGCAGTCTATCGCCTCCACCATGCCGCTGCTCAGCTCCTCCAGCTCCTGCGCGGCCCGGGAAATCTGCCCCACCTGCCGGCCGACGGTCTGCGACCGGGCCAGGATATCGTCCAGCGCCACCCCGGCATCGGCCGCCAGCCTGTAGCCCTCCTCCACATCCTTGCCCCCCTCCTTCATGGCGCCGACCGCCTCCCCGACACGGGCCTGGATGCCGCCCACCAGGGCCGCGATCTCCTTCGTGGCCACCGACGACCTCTCGGCCAGCTTGCGGACCTCATCCGCCACAACGGCGAACCCCCGGCCCTGCTCACCGGCCCTGGCCGCTTCGATGGCCGCATTCAGCGCCAGCAGGTTGGTCTGGGCCGCTATGTCATCGATGGTGGCCACTATGTTGCCTATCTCCTCCGACGTGTCACCCAGGTCCGAAACCCTGGCCGACACGGCGTCCATGGCCTTCTTGATCTTGCTCATGCCCTCCACCGTCTCGTGGACCTTCCGCGCGCCCTCGGCGGCCGAGTCCGCCGTCTTTCCCCACTCCTCGTCGCCGGCCCTGGCATTCGCCGTCACATTGGCGATGGCCATGGAGACCTTCTTGATGGTGCCACTGGCCTCATCAACGCCCCTGGCCTGCTCCTGCGACCCGCTGGCGATCTGGTCGATGGCGGTCGACAGGCTCTCCACTCCGCTCGATGTCTCCTGCAAAGAGGACGCCTGCTCTGAGGCCCCTCTCGCTATCTGCTGTATGGTGCTGGCTATCTGCTGGGTGGCCCGCGCCGTCTGCTCCGAGGCAGCGGACAGCTGCCTGCCGGCATTGGCCACATTGGCCGCAGTGCTCTTCACGCCGCCTATCAGGTTTCGCTGGTTGGCCACCATGTGGGCGATGGAAATGGACAGCACGTCCTTGTCCGAGCGGGGCCTGGGTTCAACCGTCAGATCGCCGTCGGCAACGCTCTTGGCCACACCGGCCATCTCCCGCAGGTAGCCGATGACCTCACCGTGGGCCTGGCACAGTTCTCCGACCTCGTCGTCGGACTTCACGCTGACGTCATGCTCAAGGTCGCCCTGCGCCAGGGCCTTCGAGGCCTTCACCATGGAGGCCACCGGCCTGATCACCACCACGCGCACGGCATACATGAAGAAGAAAACGACCAGCAGCGCCACGGCGCCGCCGATCCATCCCAGGGTCCACTTGTTGCTCGCCCCCATCCCGGAAAGGCTGCCAACATCCACCGCCGTGCCCACGGCCCATCCCCAGGGCTGGAAAGAGCTCACGTAGGCCACCTTGGGGGACGCGCCGGCGGCGCTCCCGTTCCCCCACTTGTAGCTGTAGAAGCCCTCGACGTCACCCTGGCAGATGGCCGACATGTCGGCGAACATGGTCCGGCCTTCGGCATCGGTCAGCGCACCCACATCGGTGCCGATCCGCGACGGCATGGAAGCATCCGCCAGGAGAACGGGCTGATAGTCCGTCACCCAGAAATACCCCTCGCCGTCCGCCCCGTAGGTGAGCCCGCTTATGGCCGTCAGCGCCTGCTGCTGCGCCTGGCTCCTGGTGGCCGTCCCGCTGGCCTCCAGGCCGTAGTAGTACTCCAGGGCGCCGCAGGCAGTCTGGACCTCACTCCGGGCCCCGTTGCGCATCTCGCTTTCCAGGCTGCCCTGAATGGTGGGGATAGCTATGACGTAGTTGTAAAGGTTGAAAGCAGTCAGGATGACAGCCAGTATCAGGGTCAGTTTCCATGTCACCGTCAGTCTGAACTTGCGTCTTGGTTCCTGCACCATTCGGCCCTTCCTTTCAAACCGGCATCGCGGCGTAAAGCATCTGATGGCACTACATCGTATAAGCCGGCTACTGGATGCCACGCATCGCCGTTGCAGTGCTGATTATAGGCAGACCGGATCACAGAAACCTCTCACCCGCCCTGGCGAACGTAACAAAACGCTTACGACTATTGCTTCTCCAATAGACACTGGAGGTCACTGCATGTACGGCAGGGGAGCAGCCCCGGGCCGCGGCATGGCGCCGGGCCGGGCTAGCGGAAGGACAGGTTCAGCTCGTAGACGCCGCCGTCTTCGCTGACGGTCTCGATGTCGAAGCCCATCTTCTTGAACAGCCGCAGCATGGGCGCGTTGGCGACGAGCACCTCGGCGGTGAAGCCCACCAGGCCATTCTTCTTAGCCAGGTAGGTAAGGTAGGCCAGAAGCTCCCGGCCCACGCCCTTGTTCTGGTAGTCGTCCCTGACGGCGACGGTCACTTCGGCCGTCCGAATGTCCGGGTTCAGGTAGTACCGGGCCACACCGACGATCTTCGGGTTCTCGTCCGGCGGCGTCACCGCCACCAGCGCCATCTGCTGGGTGTAGTCGATGGCCACCATCTCCTGAAGCCGGTCATGCGACATGTCCTTCCGGGCCGAGGCGAAGCTGAGGTACAGGCTCCTGTCGGAGAGGGTGTACCAGAAGTCCTGCAGCAGCGGCTCATCGCTGATCCTGATGGGCCTGATGAGCACCTCCACCCCGGCATAGGTGACTCTCTGGGTCTCCAGGTCCTCGGGGTACTCCCCGGCTTTGCCGTCCACGAAGGCCTGATCCTTGTATATCAGGTTCATCTTCCGGGCCTCCTCGACGAGCCAGCTGCGGAACCTGGGGTGGGCTATGGCTATGAGCTGCATGGCCCTGTGCCTGACGCTCTGACCGTGGAGGTAGGCGATGCCGTGCTCTGTGACCACGTAGTGGATGTCGCCCCGGCACAGCGTGACCCCGGCCCCCTCGCTCAGGAAGGGCACGATGCGGGATATGGTGTCATTCTCGGTGGTGGAATGAAGGGTGACGATGGTCCGGCCGCCCTCGGCCAGCATCGCCCCCCGGGAGAAGTCCGCCTGCCCGCCGATGCCGGCGTAGAACGTTCTCCCAATCGACTCGGCGGTCGCCTGGCCGGTGAGGTCCACCTGCAGGGCGCCGTTGATGGCGGCGATATTGTGATGCTGCGCCACTGTCAGGGGATTATCCGTGTAGTCGATGGTCCTGAACTCTATCCTGGGGTTATCGTTGAGGTACTCATAGGTCTGTCTGCTGCCCATACAGAAGCTGGCGATGGTCTTGCCCCTGTTCAGAGTCTTCCTCGAGTTGTTGACGGCGCCCTTCTTCATCAGCCGGACCAGGCCGTCGGTCAGGATCTCCGAATGCACGCCCAGGTCTCTCTTTTCGGCCAGGCTGTCCGTCACCGCATCGGGTATCCGGCCAAATCCCACCTGTATGGTGTCGCCATCGTGGACCAGGTGAGACACGTAGCCGCCGATCTTCTGGGCCACCTCGTCCGTCGGCTTGGCCGTGATCTGCAGCAGCGGCTCATCACAGGGGACGAGGAAGGTCAGGTCATCAATGCTCAAGAAGCCGTCCCCGTGCACCCGCGGCATGTTCTCGTTGACCTGGGCTATCACGATGGCCGCCCGGGCTACCGCCGCCTTCGTTATGTCAACGTTTATGCCCAGGCTCACATGGTCATGCTCGTCAGGAGGCGATGTCTGTATCAGGGCCACATCCACCGGAATCACGCCCCGGCGCAGCAGATCGGGGATCTGTGACAGGGAAATGGGGACGTAGTCCGCCAGGCCCGCGTTCACGGCCTCCCTGGTGCTCTCGCCCACAAAGAACGACGTGTGCCGGAAGTTCCGCTCGAACCTCTTGTCGGTGTACGGGGCCGTCCCGATGGTCCAGAGGTGCATCACCTCGACATCGAAGAAGGCCTTGGGGTGCGCCTCCACGTACTTGATGAGGGCGCGGATGAGGTACTGGGGCTGCCCGCAGCCGGTGCCGATGAACAGCCGGCTGCCGCGGTGGACATGACCGAAAATCTCTTCTTCCGGGGCGAACTTCCTCGGGTACCGCTCTTTGAGCTCAGCCAGTCTACTGAGGCCGTTCTTCCGCATGTGCCTCACTCACCCCGGCATCTTCTCCCAACTCCTCAGGGTCAGGCGGGGGGATCGGTTCAGCGGGGACCGGTATGTTCCCCAGGCCACCGCAGATGTCGCATACATCACCCGACACATGCCCCTTGCCTTTGCACCTGTAACAGGTCATCCTCTTCATAGTCGGCCCTCATCCAAACCAGTCTGCCAACGTGTCAGCCGCGCAGCCACCCCGATTGTACCACTTGTCCGCCCGAACGTCCCCTGCTTCCCGGTTCGCCGCGGGGAAAAGGTCCAGCCGCTTCAGGACTGCGCGGAGAAGGGGATGAAGGCGGCCGCGGCCAGCGCGCTGAAGGCCGTCGGCCGGCGGATCCGGTAACACGGGATCTGACGGCCTTCACATGACTTGATGCCCCGGGATGGCCGTCTGCATCAGGAAGGTCCGGAGTGCAATACGCCCGGCTGGCCGTCAGGCTCGGTCCGAGGGGCCTTCGCCTCTCCCCCAACCCACACTGAAGGCGCCGCAGGCGACTGTCCCCACGGGATCTCAACCCGGGTGGTTTCGCCCAGCCTCATGGCCTTGAAGAACTGCGATATCTTGTCCTTGATCTGCTCCACACTGGTATAGCGCTTGTCGCAGATGTCCATCCCGATGTTCAGGAAGGCCACGCCGAGCTCGCGGCAGGTATCTCGCGCGATACTCGTCGATGCGGCCAGGTCCTTGTGGCCCATGTGCCCGGGGAAGATGACGCAGTCGATCTTGTAGTCGGTAACGATGCGCCTGATGTCGGCCACCACGTTCTCTACCAGCCCACGGGCCTGGTGCACCATGGGACCGTGCTGCAGGGCCCTCTTGGCCAGGCCGCGGAACAGGGCGTCCTCGTTCGACGTGTCCACCAGCTCGTGGGGGCAGTAGCTCACCATGTCCATGACGATGGCCGCCCCCCACTCCTGCTCCATCCACGGGGCCAGCTCGCTGAAGAAGTGGGGCTGGATGTCGTACCAGAGCAGCCTGATCCTCTGGTTGGGCACCTCCGGCCGGTTCTCCCGTATTCTCGCCTCGGCATTGGCCACCAGGTCCCGGTACCACTGCGTCTTCACCGGGTCTCCGGCCCCCGCTGTGTTGAGGGTGTAGAAGCCCGACATCGGCATGATGTAGCTGTGGGGCGTCGGCACCGCCCGCCGCAGGTTGCTGTATTCCAGCCAGAGTGCATACCCCCTGTTGGTTTCGTCCACCACCTCCTTGAGGCGGGCCATGCTGAGCGTCCTGCCGGTATGCCTGGTGATGAACTCGATCATCCGCTTGAGCTCCCCGGCGTAGTAGTCGTACGCCCGCTGGTCATCGTGATAGGGGACCTCGGGAGCAAAGCAGGGGACGTTCCTCCAGTCCGGGTGATTCATGAAGGCGGCGTGGAGTCCCGCCACGCCGTCGCACGGTTCGGTCAGCGCCAGGTACGCCGTGGGAATCGGCAGCAGACCGGCGACCTGGTGGTAGAGCAGGATCCGCAGGAGCGTGCAGCAGTCCGCGGGCACGCCCAGCCGGTCCATGTTCTCCAGGTCCTCCAACGTGTGCGGGCTGCCTCCGGAGCCGCCGGCCACGAACTGCTCTTGAACGTGGAAGTACCACGGGACATCCATGGCCGTCAGTATCTCCACCGGATTGGTGTACTGGCTGGCCAGGAACGGCTTGCCCTGTTCGACGCAGTCGATGATGGTCCGGTGGTTGCCGATGATGTTTTCGAGGAGGAAGGCCTGCAGCTTCCCCATTTCGCCCGGGTCCGCCTTGAGGAGTTCCAGGATCGGCTCGAACATGGCAATCTCTTCCCTCATCCGGGACAGGCTTCTCTCTCTCTTCTCATCCATGCTTGGCCTCCAGCGTCTCGAGGAATGCCTGGACCCTTGTTCTCAGCTGGCCGACGCCGACCTGGGAATACTCGCGGTCCATACACAGGAGAGGAATGCCCAGCTGCTTGAAGTCGTTCTCCAGGGAGTACTGCTCGAAGCCCCACAGCTCGCAGAATGTCAAACGCACGAAGATGACGCCGTCCACCCTGAAATCCCGGATCATGTTCCTGACGTACTCGACCCTCTCCCCGTACCGGGTGTACATGCGGGCACACGATGGTCGATCGGCAACGCAGTAGTGCGCCAGGGCCGTCAGCGGGTCACTGGCGGTCTGATCCACGTCCTTCCAGATCATCCTGGAGCCAAAGCAGAGAGAATCGGCCACCACCAGGCCTCCCTGGCTTTCAATCACCTTCACGTATTCCGGACTGTCCAGCTCGCCGCCCATGATCAGCAGGCGGGCCCGGTGGCCGGAATGGCCCTCGCTCCCGGCCGCGTCCCTTACCAGATCACCAAGCAGCTCGTTGTACCGGCCCGGCGGCATGGCCGTGCCCGCGACCGTGACCGCCAGCATCTCGGTGCCGGTGAGCGGCGGGTGGTCCTTGCGGCGCAGCATGTAGAGCTCCCTCTGGCGGCGGCGTGACGTGTTGTGCAGCGCTATGGCCTCCCTGAGCCTGTCATCCGTAATCTCAACCCGGAAATGCTCCTGCATCAGGTCCCTGAGGATGGCCAGCTCATCACGGAACCACTCCACCTGGGCCGCTTCATCCTTCCGCGGAAGACTGAGGATCTTCACGAAGGGAGTCTTCACGTGTCGAATCCAGTGGTCGTAGATGCGGCGAATGTGGTCGCAGCTGTTGAAGATGACCAGGCCGTCGAGGAAGTCGTACCCGCCCCTGAGCGCCATGTTGAAGGCATGACGGGGGAAGGAACAGTTGATGTTGGCCAGGTAGGCATCCGACAGCTCCGTCCCCGTGCTGCCGGTGGCCCTCAGGCGAAAGGGAAGCAGTCCGGCGGCGGTGATCATTTCGACGGGCATGGCGGAGCAGAAGTACCCCACGATACCCCCGCCACGGTCTTTCCATTCGCGAACGGCGGGATTGACGATCGTCTGGGCAGCTGCGGAGAATGTCTCCAGAGGTGCGGAATTGACGTAGGTCTGCAACGGCTTCACCCCCCCTTCTCCGGTTGCATGGCTCTGGCCACGTTCAACCCGAGATCAATGCACACACGGGCCCTGATAGCCCTTCTGCCAGTTGCGCGGTACCCCCCCTCCGGCCTCGGGGCCTTTCACCCGCCCGACATGCCGGAGAACATCGAAGCATTGCGTTGCTCTCTCAGTCGCCTCGACGGTACCACGCCCTTGCGGAATTGTCAAGGCTTTTGGGAAATTGCGTGTTCGATCCGTACGTATTTGCGGGACCGCCTGCAACCGGGCTGTTGTGAGTATACGATACTCGAAGTATAATATGCGTTGGCATCGCGGCGATAACGGGAGGGGAGCATGGACCTGCATTTCAGCGGAGAAGATGAGGAGTTCAGAGGAGAGGTACTTCGATTCATAAGACAGGAGCTGCCGGCCGATTGGAGAGGAACGGGCCTGCTCTCGGAGGCCAAGGGCGACAAGGAGTGGGAGTTCGCCCTCAAGATGCTGCGGAAGGTCGGCGCCCGGGGCTGGCATTCCCTGGCCTGGCCCAGGGAGTACGGCGGCCAGGCGTCCATGACCAGGCAGTTCATCTTCAGCGAGGAGATGTACTACCACGAGCTGCCCGGGGTGGACCTGGTGGGCACTCTCATGCTGGCCCCTTCCATTATCCAGCACGGGAGCGAGCAGCAGAAGCGCGAACACCTGCCCCGGATAGCCAGGGGGGAGGTCGTCTGGTGCCAGGGGTTCAGTGAGCCGGGCGCGGGCTCCGACCTGGCGTCTCTGTCAACACGGGCGGTGGATGCCGGCGACCACTTCATCGTCAACGGGCAGAAGGTATGGAGCACGAACGCCAATCGGGCCGACTGGGGCTACATCCTGGTCAGAACCGACCCGGACGTCCCCAAGCACAAGGGCATCACCTTCCTGCTGGTGGACATGCGGACGCCAGGGCTCACGGCCCGCCACCTGCCCAACATCGTCGGCACCTACTGCGAGATATTCCTGGATAACGTGCGGGTCCCGAGGGAGAACCTGGTGGGCAAGGTAAACGACGGCTGGAGGGTAGCCAACACCGTTCTCGGCTACGAGAGGTCCGGGGTGCACCGGATCAGCGCCGCCAGGCGCAACCTGGACAAGCTGATCGAGTATACGCGGCAGACCATGCGGAACGGTCAGCCCCTCTTCAAGGCGCCGCTGGTCCGCAGCCGGCTGACCGATCTGTTCATCGAGGCCCAGGCGGTCAGACTGCTGGCCCACCGGGTGCTCTCGCTGCAGAACTCGGGCCGTGACATCAGCTACGAAGTCTCCCTGTCCCGGCTGGGCGGCAGCCTGCTTCAGCAGCACGTGGCCAGCGCCGCCATGGACATCCTGGGCCCCCTCGGGCTGCTGGATTCGGGGTGCAAATGGGCCCCGTCGTCGGACTTCCGCCGGGAGTACCTCTACTCACTTGGAGCCACCGTCGGGGCCGGCACGGCGGAGATCCAGCGGAACATCATCGCCACCAGGGGGCTGGGCATGCCCAGGTCCTAGGCCAGGCGCGGGAGACCAGGGGATCCGGAATGGACGGACTGAAGGGGAAGGTGGCGTTGGTGACCGGGGGCGCCTCGGGCATCGGCCGGGCGACGGCCCTGGCCTTCGCCCGGGAGGGCGCCGGCGTCGCCGTGGCCGACGTAGACGTCGCGGGCAGCCGCGAGACGGTGCGGCTGATAGGCGAACGGGGTGGGGAGGCCGCTTTCGTCAGGACCGATGTCACGCAGGCCCCGGAGGTCCAGGCGCTGCTCTCCGAGGTGGTGAGAATCCACGGCCGGCTGGACTGCGCCTTCAACAATGCCGGCACGGTCGGGGAACCATCGTCTGCGGCGCAGTGCCAGGAGGAGGACTGGGACCGGGTGATCAGCGTGAACCTCAAGGGGGTCTACCTCTGCCTGAAGTACGAGCTGCAGTACATGCTGAAGGAGGGGCGCGGGGCCATCGTCAACACGGCCTCGGTGGCGGGGCTCATCGGTGTGAGGAACAACGTGGCCTACGTCGCCAGCAAACACGGCGTGGTCGGGCTGACGAAGGCAGCGGCGCTGGAGTGCGCCCGGGCGGGCATACGCGTCAACGCGGTGTGCCCCGGGTTCGTGCGCACTCCGATCCTGGGACTGGACGGAACACCCGAGGCCGAGTCCCGCTACGCGCGCCTGCAGCCGATCGGCAGGCTGGCCTCCCCTGAAGAGATAGCTGAAGCCGTGGTCTGGCTGTGCTCAGACGCGGCATCGTACGTCACCGGCCACATGATGAGTGTGGACGGCGGCCTCACCGCCCGATAGGGCCGATGCCCCCGCCGCACCGTGGGCAGGACCCCGGGTACCCCCCATTTTGACCGCTCCCCGCTCATGTGTCAGAATTGACGCATGCACGACCTGGATGCCGCCTTTTCACCGAGGTCCATTGCCGTGGTCGGCGCATCCCCCAACCCCGAGTCCCGCACCACCAGGAACTTCCTGCAGCCGCTGCTGCAGGTCGGATGCGGCGCCAGGGTCTACCCCATAAACCCCCACGCCAGCGAGATCATGGGGCTGGCGGCCTACCCCAGCGTGACGGCGGTACCCGAGCCCGTGGACTACGTGATATGCGGCGTCCCCGCGCCGGTGGTGCCGGCGATAGCGCGCGACTGCGCGGCGGCGGGGGCGAAGATACTGGCGATATTCACCGCCGGCTTCAGCGAGACCGGGACGGAACCAGGCATCAGTATGGAGAGGGAAATCCTGGAGACGGCCAGGAAGGGCGGTGTCCGCATCATCGGGCCGAACTGCCTCGGCGTCCACTGCCCCACCTCCGGCATATCCCTTGAAGTCGACATACCGCGGACCAGCGGTGACGTGGGCTTCATCACGCAGAGCGGCGGATATGCCAGGGAGTTCATACTCTCGGTGGTGGAGCGCGAGATATTCGTCAGCAAGCTCGTCAGCTACGGCAACGCCGCTGACCTGAACGAGGCGGACTTCCTGGAGTACCTCACCGGGGACGACCACACCGCGATCATCGCCCAGTACGTTGAGGGCATCAGACAGCCGCGCCGCTTCCTGCAGGCGCTGCAGAAGGCGTCGTCACGCAAGCCGGTGATCATCCTCAAGGGGGGGCTGACCGAAGCCGGAAGCCAGGCCACGATGTCGCACACGGCCTCTGTCTCCGGGAGCAGGCAGGCATGGGAGGCGCTGTGCCGACAGGCGGGAGTAGTCCAGACACACGATCTTGAGGAGACCCTCGACACCGTTCAGGCTTTCCGCTCGCTGCGGCGGCCGCGGGGAAGGAGAATCGGGATAGTGGGCATCGGCGGCGGAGTGAGCGTGCTGGCGGCCGATGACTGCGAGAGAGCCGGTCTGGCAGTGCCGCCGTTCCCGGCTGAGCTGAGAGGAGCGCTGGGCGCGTTCACCTCCAATGCCGGAACCAGCGTGCGCAATCCCGTGGACACGTCGGCGGAGGTGTACTGGGATGAAGCCGCACTGGCCAGGACCATCGACCTGGTAGCCCGATACGAGGGGATCGATGTTCAGTTCATCATCCTGAACGCGCTGGCCGGCATTCGCCGCGGCGTCGACACCATGAGAAGCCAGAGCGAGACTATCGTGACCATGGCCAGCCGGACCGGGAAGCCCACGGCCATTATCATCCCTACCGGCGGCATTGAGAAAGCGGACAACATGGCCAGGGAGGCAGCCAGGCACTGTGTGAAAGCCGGGTTCCCCGTGTATCGTTCCTGCTCCCGGGCCGCCCGGGCCGTCAGCCACCTGGTGTCCTACTACGAGGCCCGACCCGCCGGGAGCCGGGTCATACCTGGGTAAAACACTCGATGTCGTGGATCGTGCCCCTCCGCGACTCCTTGAACACAGCCCTCACCCTGGCGCCCACGGTGATCTTCTTCTCGTCCGTCTCGTCCAACCAGTGCATGAGGCAGGTGTCAGCCCCGTCGATTTTGACGTAGATGTCGGTCCGGGGCACCTTTATCGGCTTCCCGGTGTTGGGATCGATGTAGGGCAGGCTCACCACCGTGAACGCGTATATGGACCCCTCGGTCCCGAGGTCCACCCACCGGTCCATGGTCGCAAAGCAGCGTCCGCACACCTCCCTGGGAGGCACGTAGACCCGGCCGCAGCTGGAGCACTTGATGCCCAGGATAGTCTTCTTGTCCCTCAGGCCGAGGAGGAACCGGCTCATGTACTCACCCAGGTGCCAGTAGTAGACGTGCTCGGAATCACCCGAGCTTATCTCCAGCAGCTCATCGTGTTCGCCGGCTTTCACGCTTTTCATGTTGCGTCCTCCCGTGCCAGTCTACGGTTTGGTCGATCTCAGGATGGTGGCCTCAAACCAGTAGCAGGACCCAAAGGCGGTCGCCATGGCGGTCCTGACGTCGCCCACCTGTCTCTCACCTGCCTTGCCCATGACCTGGAGCGCCGCCTCTCCGATCCTGATCAGGGCGGTGGCCCCGATCGGGTTCGTGGACATCACCCCGCCGGAAGGATTGATCGGCAGCTCGCCGTTCATCTCGAAGATGCCCTTCCTGATCAATTTCGGCGCCTCGCCAGGTTCGCAGAACCGCATGTGGTCCATCCAGACCACACCGCAGGTCGAGAAGGGCAGGTAGAGCTCCATCACGTCTATCTCTTTCAGGGGGGAGGCCACCCCCGCCCGCCGGTATACCCTGTCCACCGCAGCCTGCTGGCAGGGCATCTTCTCCCACTCATAGTCCCCGAAGTACACGTAGTCGTGGGAGACGGCGGTGGCATGCACCCAGGCCGGCCTGGGGGTGATCTTCGGGGCCCTGGTCTCCGATGCATAGATGACGGCACAGGCGCCGTCGGTCCGGGGGCAGCTGTCCAGGAGCTTGATGGGCCAGCACAGCATGGGCGATTTCATGACATCCTCGACGGTAATGAACTTCCGGAGGTGGGCGTACGGATTGCGGAGAGCGTTGTTGTGGTCCCTGACCGAAACCAGGGCGGCATCCTCCTGGACGGCCCCGTACTGCTTCATGTACATGGCGTAGTGCGAAGCATTGGGGCCGATGGCCCCGCCGAAGAAGTCCCTCTCCAGGATGGGGTCCGCGCAGGTGCTGATGGCTGCCTGGGTGTCCGACTCCGAGTTCTTCTCCCATCCAATGGCCATGACCACGTCGAAGAGGCCTGAAGCGACGTGGTAGTAGCCGCACGATCCCAGGGTGCCCCCAGTGCTGCCCCCCGTGGTGACCTTCATGATGGGTTTCATGAACGCCCCCGAACCGTCGATGCTCCATCCGTCCACGCAGTTGATGGCCTCAAAGTGGTCCATGTTGCCGATCACGATGGCATCGATGTCCTTCAGGGTGAGCTGAGCATCGTCCAGCGCCCTCTTCACGGCCTCGGTGATCAGCTCCTGCCCGTTGACGTCCTTCCTCTTCGACGCGTGATTGGTCTGTCCGACTCCGACAATGGCCGTTCTCGCACCCATCTCGCCATGCCTCCTAGTTGCTCAACACCCAGACGCAGTGAGTCTGAGCACATATTCCGGTGACGCCATGAGCCAGGGCCATCTTCACTCCCGGCACCTGCCGCTGGCCGGCTTCACCTCTCAGCTGCAGCACGGCTTCAGCTATCCTGGCCAGGCCGGCTACCTGGACACTGTGGGCTGAGAGGACCCCTCCGGAAGGATTGACCGGCAGTCGGCCCCACATTTCGGTCACACCGCTGTCGATCAGCTTGCCTCCTTCCCCCGGACCGCAGAACCCCAGCCCTTCATACCACATCAGCTCCATGTAGGAGAAGGCGTCATAGACTTCCGCCACCTGGATCTCGCGGGCAGGATCGGAGACACCGGCCATCCGATAGGCCTTCCTGGCCGCTGCCTCCAGAGCCGGCGAGGCAGCCAGGTCCCTCTCACCGAGGCGGTAGGCATCGGCGCAATGCGCCACGCCCCGGATCCAGATGGGCTCCCTGGCCATCTTCCTGGCCTTCTCTTCGGTGGCCAGTATGACGGCGCAGGCCCCGTCAGAAATGGGCGACGTGTCGAGGCGCTTGATGGGCTCCGCCAGCATCGGGGACTTCATGACGTCGGCCACGGTGATGTCCAGCGGCACATGGGCAAAGGGGTTGTTCCTGGCGTTCCCATGGTTCTTCACCGAGACTTTGGCGCACTGCTCCTGGGTGATCCCGAACCGATGCATGTACGCCCTGGCCTGCAGGGCACAGGAAGAGATGGCGTCCAGGCCCAGAAGCCGCTCGTAGATGGGGTCGAAGGCCTGATTGAAGAGCTTCCGGGGAGAGCCCTCGGAGACCTTGCAGTGGGTCGTGACCATCGTGGTGCCGTAGACTCCCGAGAGCGTCCTCATCAGCCCATAAAACGCGCTGAGGGTTCCATCACCCTCCACATTGGTGGCGTCCCTTCCATAGGAGCCCGCGGCCTCTGCAACGGCCATGCAGGCGATAGTGCGCCCGTCGTAGAAATCGTTGGTGGTGGTGACAACGTTGTCTATGTCCTTCAACTCCAGGCCCGCGTCATCCAGGGCCTTCCTGGCCGCTTCATACACCAGCTCGGCGAAGCTCTTGGTCTTGCCTCTTTCGTACTTCGTCTGACCGACGCCGACTATGGCTGCCCTGTCCATGTCCTACTCCCCCCCCTTCACCGGCCTGAAGTAGCTGATGTCCAG
>CAYPDY010000002.1:9372-30700 GCA_964409515.1 uncultured Dehalococcoidia bacterium | reverse complement strand
AGGATGTCGTTGGCCGTGACCATGGCGATGCGGCTGATGTCCAGGTAGTTGCCCTCCGGCTTCTCCCGGAACACCGCCTTCACCCTCATCCCCTCCTTCAGGGCTTTCAGGTCCGCTCCGGCAATGAGGTGGGTGATGCCTGTATCAGCGCCGTCCAGCTTGATGATGCCGTAGGCGAAGGGCGGCTTCAGCGGGTGCAGCTGCGGCTCGTGGTAGTGCACCACGGTGAACGTCTGCAGGGTACCCTCATCGCTCACCTCGACCCACTCGCTGAGGTCGCCGAAACACCGGTGACAGGTCTTCTTGGGAGGCACCAGGACCATCCGGCAGTTGGGGCAACGGACGCCGCAGATCTTCCCGTTCCGCAGCCCGGCGTAGAACCGGCTGGCCACGGCCCCCGCCGCCCACGTGTAAGGGACCCGGATCACACCCTGGTGGACCAGCAGGCCGTCCTTCTCTCTGACCTCCAAAATGGTTTCGTTTTCCATTTCACCCTCTCCTGGCTATCATGGTCCGCATCGTACCCACCGCCACTTCCTCCCCCCTCTGGTTCCTGACAGTCTGACGGAAGGTCACTACCCCTCCGCGCTCGTCTTTCTCCTGCTTCTCCACCGTCTCGAAGTCAACGTGAATGGTGTCCAGAAGCTTCACCGGGGCCAGGAACCTCAGCTTGTCGATGCCGTAGAAAGCGATGATGGCGATCTCCGAGAGCGGGAGCAACCCGGAGGCCACCGACAGGACCAGGAAGCCGTGTGCAATCCGTTCCTTGAATGGGCCCTTCCGGGCATACTCCACATCGGTGTGAAGCGGGTGCCAGTCGCCGCTCACGGCCGAGAACATCACGACATCAGCCTCGGTGATCGTCCTTCCCCGGGTGACGATCTTGTCACCCGCCTGGAAATCCTCAAAGTACCTCATACCTGCCATGGCACCACCTCTTAATCGGGCCCGCCACGCATAGCGGCGCGCCGCGTCTAGTGGACCCTCCGCGTCTGCCCGTGCCAGTACTTCTCGCGAAGCGCCTTCTTGTCGTGCTTCCCCACCGAGGTGAGGGGGATCTGGTCCACGAAATCAACCGACTTCGGGGCCTTTATCGACCCTTTCCTCTCCTTGCAGAACTGCATGATCTCCTCGGCCGTCGCCGTCTTGCCGGAGTGCAGGACCACCACCGCCTTCAATGCCTCCCCCCAGTTCGCATCCGGAACGCCCACAACGGCCACGTCCGCCACCGCGGGGTGTTCATGAATAGCGGCCTCGATCTCCTTGGGATAGATGTTCCAGCCGCCGCTGATCACCATGTCCTTCTTGCGATCCAGGATGTAGACATAGCCGTCCGCGTCCCGGCGGCCGATATCGCCGGTGTGCAGCCATCCGTTCTTCATGGTCTTGCCGGTCTCCTCGGGCTTGTTGAGGTACCCGTTCATCATGTTCGGGGTCCTCACGGCGATCTCCCCTTCGTCCCCGAGGGGCACATCCCTGTCTTCATCGTCCACCAGCCGCAGCTGGCACATCAGGGTGGGCTTCCCGCAGGAGGCCAGCCTCTCCTCCTCCTTCCCGGACACAACGTGGTCCTCCCTGGAGAGAGTCGTCATGAACATGGGAGCTTCCGTCTGGCCGAACACCTGCACGAAGACGGGACCGAAGGCCGCGATCGCCTGCCGGAGCCTCTCCGGACCGATAGGAGAGGCGCCATAGATGATCGTGTTCAGGCTGCCGCGGTCGAACCGCCCGAGCTCCGGGTAGTCCAGAATGCGGTAGAGCATGGTCGGCACGATGAAGGTGGCCGTCACTCTGTGCCTGGCTACGGTCTCCAGGAAGAGCTCCGGGGTAAAGCGGTCCAGGATGACCTGGGTGCCGCCCCGCAGACAGACGGGCATCATGAACACGTTCGAGGCGTGGGACATGGGGGCCACGTGCAGGAAGGAATGCCTGACCCCCAGCCCGATCTCCGCCATGGCCGTCAGATAGGTGTGAACCCGGTTCCTCGACGCATGGATGCAGCCCTTGGGAACGCCCGTCGTACCGCCCGTGTAGTAGATGGAGATCACGTCATCTTCCCCTACCTCCACGCCGGGGTCGGTCGCCGGCTGGGCGGACATGACCCGGTGCAGGTCGTCGCCGCGCGACGGGGTCGCGCCCGCTTCCGGGATGTACAGGAAGCGCCTGCTCCCGTCGAGGTGGGGCTCCATCTGCCCGACGTGGTCGCTGTACCGGGCCGAGTACACGATCACACCCGCGTTCGAGTCGTTGGCCATGAAGGCGTTGTCGGAGGGGGCCACGATGCCCTCGTGCAGAATGACCTGCGTCAGTCCGGCCTTGGCCAGGCCGTAGTCCAGGATGAGGCTCTCAATGCTGTTGGAGGTCAGCGTGCCTACCCTGTCCCCCTTCTTCAACCCCATGGCCAGCAGCGCGTTGCCCAGCTGGTTCGCCCTGTTCCTCAGCTCTCTGTAGGTAACCCTGCCGCCGTCCTTCTCCGCGACGATCCGGTCGGCGTAGTGATCGACGGCCCAGTCGTACAGCTTCCCCACGGTGTAACCCAGGTATCCCGACATATCGATCCCTCCCGCGATCAGCCTCTCAGCAACTCGCGCGCGATGATTATCTTCCGCACCTCCGTGGTGCCGGCGCCGATCTCGCCCAGCTTCGCGTCCCGCAGCAGGCGGTTCACGGGGTAGTCCAGCATGTAGCTGTACCCGCCGTGGATCTGCACGGCGTGCAGGGCCGCCTGCGTCGCCACCTGCCCGGCCATGAGGAGGGCGGCGGCCGCCACCTTGTTGATCTCGGACCCCTTGCCGCCCCGGTGCGACGCCTGGGCCATCGTCGCCGCCTTGTACATCAGCAGCCGCGTTGACTCTATGCCGACATACATGTCAACCAGCTTCTCCTGGATGAGCTGGAACTGGCCGATGGGCTGCCCGAACTGCACTCGCTCCCTGGCATACTTCAGGGACAGCTCCAGGGCCCTCTCCGCTATCCCCAGCGTCCAGCCCGTGCCGGCCACCCTTTCCATGTCCAGACCGCCCATCATCACGCCGGCGCCCTGGTTCAGCCCGCCCAGGATGTTCTCCTCGGGAACCCGGTATTCGTCGAATATCAGCTCACCCGTGGGCGAACCCCTTTCGCCCATCTTCTCCAGGTGCCTGGAGGTGAATGTGCCCTGATAGCCCGGCTCGACGATGAAGGCGGTGATGCCTTTGGCTCCCTTGTCGGGCTCGGTCTTGGCGTAGAGTATCATGGCGCCGGCGACGGGTCCGTTGGTGATGAAGGTCTTGGTGCCGTTGAGGACGTAGTGCCGGCCATCCCGCCTGGCCCTCATCTGGATGCCCACGGCATCGGAGCCGGCGTTCGGCTCCGTCAGGGCCAGGGCCCCCAGCTTCTCCCCCCGGCACAGCGGCGGGAGGTACTTCCGCCGCTGGTCCTCGTTTCCGTTCCGGTACAGGTTGTCACAGCACAGATTCGAATGCGCGTGACATGACAGGCTGAGGGCCGGACAGATCCGGCTCATCTGCTCCAGGCAGATGCACTGGGCCAGGTAGTCCATGCCCGAGCCGCCATAGGTCTCCGGCACGCTGACTCCCATCCAGCCCAGGCCGCCGAGCTTCTGGAACACGCCGTCCGGCAGCCTGTCCTGCCTGTCGATCTGCTCGGCAACGGGCTCGATCTCCCGCAACATGAAGTCGTAGACCGACTCCGCCAGCATCTTGTGGGCTTCGCCCAGCTCGAAATCCATCCCCTTCCCCTCTCTACGACGCAGTGTGCTTCAAGCGGAAACGGCTGCTAGCCTCTGGCTGACATGTTGTAGAACCCCTTGCCCACCTTCCTTCCCAGGTAGCCGGACTCGACCATCCTCCTCAGTATAGGAGCCGCCTTGTACCTCTCCCATCCTGTCTGTTGATATATCGAATCGGCCATATCCAGGACAACCTCGGCGCCGACGAGGTCGATCATCTCGAATATCCCGATGGGCCAGTTGAACGCCAGCTTGCAGACCCTGTCTATGTCCTCGGCGCTGGCCCCGCCCTCCTGAAGCACCTTCAGCGCCTCATTTCCGGCCGCATTGATGATCCTGTTGGCCACAAACCCCGGGGAATCCTTGACCACCACCGGTTCCTTGCCCAGGGCCTTGCCGAAGGCGACGGCCGCGCTCACGGTTTCGTCGGATGTGGTCAGCGATCTGACCACCTCTATCAGGCGCATCGCGGCCACCGGGTTGAAGAAGTGCATGCCGATGAACTTCTGGGGGCGCTTCGTCGCCGATCCGAGGAGGCTGATGGGAATAGACGACGTGTTGCTGGCGATGATCGTCCTCTCCGGGCAGATCCCGTCCAGCTCCCGGAGCACGGGCTGTTTCACATCGGCCCTCTCGAACACGGCCTCGATCACGAAGTCCGCGTCCGCGGCCGCTTCCTTCATGTCGGTCACGGGCTTGACGCGGGCCGCGACCTTGTCGGCATCGGCCTGCTGCATGGTCCCCTTCTTGACCATTCGGCCCAGGCCGCCGCTGATGGCGCTCATGCCCCGATCAAGAATCTCCTTCCTGACGTCCAGCATGGCGACCTCGAAACCCGACTGCGCCACCGCCTGGGTAATCCCGCTGCCCATGGTCCCGGCCCCAACGACACACACCTTCTTAATGTCCATTTACCCCCCTCCTTTCTGTTAGCCAGACTCAATCGGGGGCCCCTGCCGGGCCCCGTCCTCTGCCCCGGCCCGACTCCGCTCCCGAGCGGTCCGGCGGGGACCCTACTTGCCCGTGAATTTCGGCTTCCGCTTCTCCATAAAGGCCTTCCTGGCCTCGGCCACATCGTCCGTGGCGAAGACCGCGGGCATTATCCCCAGCCCGAAGTCCCAGTCCTCATGGGACCGGCGATTCAGGATCCGCTTGATGGCCGCCTGCGCGAAGGGCGCGCCGTTCTTCAGCTTGTCGCACACCCGGGCCACCTCCTCCTTCAACCGCTCATGGGGCACAACGACATTGACCAGTCCATAGGCCCTGGCTTCTTCGGCGGTGATATCGTTGGCCATGAGGGACAGGTAGGAGATGCGGTGCTTGCCCATGACCTCCAGGCCGCGGGTCAGGGTCTCGATGGGTATGGCACCGTGATTGACCTCCCTGATGCTGAACTTGGCCCGGTCCGAGGCGATGACGATATCGCCGGTCAGCGTGATCCCGGCGCCGAAACCGAAGGCGATACCGTTGACCGCCATGACCACCGGTTTGGGTATGTACTCGAAGTGGTTGAAGGCCCTGGCCACCAGCTGCATGAAGTACATTCCCGAGCTGACCTTCTGGAAATCGAAGCCCGACACATCGGCCCCCGCGGAGAAGACGTCTTCCTGGCCCGTCAGAACGACCACCCTCATGTCCTCGTCTTCCTCGATCTCCGTCAGCGCGGCATCCAGGTCCCGGAACACCTGGTGGTTGGCCGCGTTCTTCTTCGCCATTCGATTGAAGATGATCGTGGCCACCCGGTCTTCTTTCTCCAGCTTTATGGTCTCGTAGCCCATTTGACCGCCCTTTCCTTCCAGACTCCCACGGCTGCCGTTGCAGCCTTCAACGCCCGAGCGCCGCCAGCTCCTTGTCCAGGATGCCCTTGAGATAGGCCAGCCGGTCCTTGCCCGGCATGAAGTCAAACGCCACCATGCCGTAGGGATCGACCTTCTCCCTCAGAATCCTGACCTGCTCCTTCGTCGGCTTCTCGGTCTGGGGCACTTCCCCGGACACGTCCAGCTCAAAGCCGGTGTTGTTCACCACGTCCTGCACCGTCACACCGGGATGCACCGAGGCGATCCGGAACGGCCTCTCCTCCTCGTCCTTGATGAGGATCGCCAGGTTGGTGATCAGCTTCATCGGCCCCGGCCTGAGGCCGGCCTTGATGCGCTCCTGGTTGCTGATCTTCCACCGGGTGCCGGTGATGAAGTCGACCTTGGCCACCAGGGTCCGCTTGTTGTGATTGGGGAAGTAGCCCAGCATCTTGCGGTGCAGCTTGACCACCTCGGGAGCCCCCGCTCCACCCGGGCCCCGCAGCATGGGCTTCTGGTAGTCGCCCACGACCGACAGGTTCATGTTCCCCTGTCCGTCCATCTGGATGCTGGAGATGGGCTCGACATCCACACCCACACCCAGGTAGAGGGAGTGTATGCACTCCGTCATGTTCCAGCGGGCCACCCCGCCCCTGGTCGCCGCGGCCTCATACGTGCCGAAGGTGAGCTGAAAAGGCCCGGCATCCACCGATGAGTAGGCCATGTACATGATATTGGGAGCGTGGGTCACCTTCGCCAGCACGTAGCTGACGAAAGCCAGCGGGGTGAACGAGCCCAGGATGAGGATGTCCCCATCCTCAATCTCCCTGGCCACCGCCACGCACACCATTTCCGCCGCTGAGTAGTCGTCGGAGTACTTGTTCATAGCGACTTCACCTCCCGCGCCAGCTTCGTCAGCAGGCCCGTCTGTTTCTGCCCCCCGATGGCCTCCAGGTAGTCGTCCTCCGACTTCATCACGTACTGATCCAGGTAGGCCTTGAAGGTCTCCGGGCTCGCCGCCATCTCCATGTACTTCATCATGTGCCAGGGATCGCCGACGTAGCCGGGGACCAGCGAACACGGGTGGGCGCCAAAGGGCTGCTCGATGACCATGTCAACGTAGAACCTGGGGATCTTGGTCTTGAACGGATTTTCCCTCAGCACCGCCGTGGGCACGATCTCCTCCACCGACACGATGACCTTCTTCGCCGCCTTGGCCAGCTCCAGGTCAGACCCGGCGGTACCCTCGATCTGGATGTTGCCCGCGGCGTCGGCGCGCTGCGCGTGGATGATGGCCACGTCAGGCTTGATGGCCGGAATGGCTGTCATCTCCTCCCCGGTGAAAGGGCACTTTATCTGCTTGTAGAAGTCCGGCCTGTGCTTGAGGAGATCGGACCCGGAGGGACCCCGGTAGGGCAGGAAGGGCACGCCTCTGCCCGTAGCCTCAAACCCGATGATGATGGCCAGCCCGCTGGTTTCATCGCACTTGAGATGGCCCTTCTCCACCGCCCGGCGGAAGTTCGGCGGCAGTCCATAGGCCTCCATGCTGACGAAGGAGAACAACAGCCTCTCCGCGCAGCCCGCGCCGACCAGCATGTCGATGTCGACGCTGCCCAGGATGGTCATGACATTGAGGTTCTTGATGCCTGACCGGACTATCTGGCGCACCAGCGCCATCGGGTGGCTGGCCAGCCACGCCCCGCCCACCGCCACACTGTCCCCGTCCCTGATCAGGTGGCTGATGTCCGCCAGCTTGGCCACCTTGTTCTGGTTCAGTACCCTGTCTCTTGTGCTCATTTCACCCCCCAGCCAAGTTATTTGCAGTGACGCTTTAGCCAGCCGCAGACAGAGACAAAGAATCCCCACCCCCCTGTCACAGTGACAGCGATTTCCTTTTGGCCGCTGGTGGCCCTGGCCCCGTTACATCACTCGGCTAGCGGCCCGCTACGGTCGCACGGCTAGCGGCCGACTATAATGATGCTGACCACGTTTCTAACGGGGACCCCGCCCAGGTTATGCGTGAGCCCGAACTTCGGATCCTTGACCTGCCTGGGGCCTGCCTTGCCCTGGAGCTGCTTGTACATCTCGTACATCATGCGCAGACCGGAAGCGCCTATGGGATGGCCAAAGCACTTCAGGCCGCCGTCCGGCTGGCAGGGTATCTTCCCCCCCAGCTCGAAGAAGCCGGCATCGATGTCCTCCTTGGCCCTGCCCCTCGGCGAAATGCCCAGGTCTTCATAGGTGACCATCTCCGTGATCGAGAAGCAGTCGTGCACTTCCATCATGCTGATTTCTTCACGCGGGTTCTTGATCCCGGCCTCCTTGTAGGCCTTGGGAGCCGCACGACAGGTCGACTCGACGTGCAGAAGATCGTACTTGTTGTAGGACAGCTCTTCACCGGAGCTGGCCGCGATCTGGGAGGACTTGATGAACACCGGGTCATCCCTGAAGTGCTTGGCGAGGTCGGCCCGGCACACGATCGCCGCGGCAGAACCATCGCTCACGCCGCAGCAGTCAAAGAGACCCAGCGGCCAGGCGATTATGGGCGCCCCCATGACCTGCTCAACGGTCACCTCCCGGCGCATATGCGCCTTCTCGTGGAGAGTCCCGTTGTGGTGGCTCTTCACCGAGATCTTGGCGAGGGCCTTCTTGCCCTCCTCCGGAGTGAGCCCGTAATGCGAGAAGTACCGGGTGGCCATCATGGCGAACATGCCGGGCGTGGTGTTGTTGGCCAGGACCACTCTCAGCTTGGTCCCCACGGCCATCACGTGGGAGAACTCGGGCAGTCCCCCGTAGCCGGTGTCTTTCAGCTTCTCAACGCCCACGGCCAGCGCTATGTCGTAGGCGCCCGCCGCGACGGCATAGGCCGCCGCCCTGAGGGCTTCGGACCCGCTGGCGCACATGTTCTCTACCTTGGTGGTGGCCACGAAGGGGAGCTTCAGCGCGGTGGACAGTGGGATGGCACTGTGCCCCGTGCTCACCTCAGTCATCTCGGGCCCGCCCTGCCAGGCCGCCTGAATGTCCTTCTTTTCGATCCCGGCATCCTTGATGGCCTCGGTGAACGAATCCACCATGAGGTCTTCAGGGCTCTTGTCCCAGAGCTCACCGAACTTGGTGCAGCCCATGCCGATTATGGCTACCTTGTCTCTTATGCCTTCCGCCATCTTGCCTCCATCTCTGTTAGTCGCTCTATATTACTCTCAGCACGACACACGAAGTGCCCTCAGAAAGCGTCCCTCTAGGATATCGACAGTCCCTGGTCCAGGTATATGTTCTGGCCGGTCATGTTCCTGGCGGCATCTGAAGCCAGGTAGACGGTCAGAAGCCCGATGTCCCGCGCCTCACCCACCCTCCTCAAAGGAAGGCTCTTGATCGCCGCCTGGAGGAGTGTCTCATCCTGGAAGAACCCCTCCGACTGGTCGGTGCGGATCAGCCCGGGACCAACGGCATTGACATTGATGTTGTATCGGGCCCACTCCAGCGCCAGCGTCTTGGTCAGCATGGCCACCGCTGCTTTGCTGGCGGCATACGGTCCCCGGTGAGCCGCCACCTTGGCGGCGTAGCCCGATGTGACATTGATGATCTTCCCCTGCTTCCGCTGCATCATGTGCGCCCCCACAATCCGGGTGCACATGAAGAGGGCCGTCAGGTTGACGTCAACCACCCGCCGCCACTCATCCTCGCCGATGGGGGTGGTGAGGTCGGTGGCCTTGTCCGCGCCCAGCACCTTCTGGGTCGGGTCGGGCAGGAACGGCTTGACCAGCACGATGCCGGCGTTGTTGACCAGGATATCGATCTTCCCCAGCTCCCGGATGCAACTGTCCGCCATCCGCTGCAGATCCTCGGCCCGGGTGATGTCGGTCGGAAGAGCCAGGCCCCGCCGGCCCAGGAGGCGCACCTCGCCGGCAACTGCCTCCAGCTCCCCGGCACTTCGAGCCACCACCGCCACATCCGCGCCGGCCTCAGCCAGCGTCAGAGCGATGGTCTTGCCGATTCCGCGGCCGGCCCCGGTAACGATGGCCGACTTTCCCTCCAGGCTGAACTCTTTAAGTGCCATCTTTCTCTCCCCCGGCCTCTTTGCCCGATCTCCCAAAGCAGCGGCGAAACACCTCCCGCAGAGTGAAATAGGGGATGAGCAGGACATAGGACAGCACGCTCCAGGACAGGGCCATCCTGATGCACTTGAGCAGCTCCTGCGGCAGAAGGATCATGTCCATGCGCATGACACCCAGGGCCTTGCCGTCCACAATCAGCTTGTTGTCCTCCCGCTTGACAGCGTAGAACTCCGCTATCACTTCGCCGTCCGGATCCAACACCTTCACACCGTTCTGCATCGCCACTGCCTCAGCCCGGCGACGGCTACCGGCCCGTCACCTTTTTGAAGTCGATGCCCATGTCCTCCATGATGACTTGGGCCGCGGCCCGCCCGCCGCCGGAAACCCCGCCACCGGGATGGGTGCTCGCCCCGCACATGTAGAGCTTCTTGACCGGCGTCTTGTACTGGCCCCATCCGGGAAGAGGCCTGTTGGTGAGGAACTGGGACAGGTACACGCCGATGTGCATCACGTCTCCCTCAATCATGGCCGGGTTGTACTTCTCCAGGTCGAACGGGCTCATGATGTGCCGGCCCAGGATGTTTTCGGGCCCCATGTTCGTGGTCCGCTGTCTAACCGTGTCCATGATGCCGTCGGCTATCTCCTGCTTGATGGCATCCCACCGTGACGCGCCGCCCGGCTTCAGGTTGTACGGCTCGTAGTGATAGAGATACAGCGTGTGCTTGCCCGCGGGGGCCCGGCTGGGGTCGCACAGCGTAGCCGTGATCATCAGGGGCATGGTGGTGTTGGGGATCCCGTACTTGTACTGGTCGAACAGCTGGAGGAACTCATCCATGGTGCCCGGGGTCGCCTCCACCATGACCGCCTTGTTCACATCTCCGCCCGCCTTGAACCTGGGGGCCTCGTTGAGGGCCACCGACTGGTTTATCGCCGAGAACGGGCTGTGCTTGATGCGCCGCACCTTGTCCTGGAATCCCTCCGGGAGCTCCCCGGCCTTCACGAAATCCAGGAAGAGCTGCTTGACATTCACGGCGCTGACCACAGCCTTCCTGGCGGTGATCTCTTCGCCGTTCCCCAGCACCACCCCCTTCACTTCGCCGCCGGCCACCTTGAGCGCCTTCACCGGGCTCGAGAGCTTGACGGTACCCCCGCTGTCCTTCAGGCAGGCCGCCAGCTTCTCGGTCAGGGCCCCCGAGCCGCCCTCCGGCCAGGCAATGCCCCAGGCGTGGAAATGCGGGAGGCCGAACATGTAGTATCCCGTGCCGATCTCCTGGGGGGCGAACATCACCTCCGAGGCCCATCTGTTCAGGGCTATCCGCATCTGCTCGCTCTCAAACCACTCCTTGGCCAGGTCCGTGGTGCTGGAGAGTATCACCCTGAGATACTCACGCCCCATGTCGCTCTGATCCATCAGGGACACCAGCCGGCCAAAAGGCGCCGCCGCCGAGAACGTAGCCACGCCTCCGGCCTTGAGAAGCTGCCCCGCGCCGGCGACGAACTTGCGGTACATCTCGGCGTCCTTCTGGGAGAACTGGGCAATAGACTCACAGGTCTTGTCCAGGTCCCGGTAGAAGATCAGCGCGCTGTCATCCGGGAAGACGATGGCCAGCTGCGGGTCGGGAGCGATGTACTTGAGTCCATACTTGGACCGCAGCCCCAGCTCGTCCCGGTGGAGCATGGGGTTGGCCTGCATGGTCATATGCACGGTGGCCCCGGGGTCGTGGATGAACCCCGGCAGGGTCAGCTGCCGGCTGGCGGCGGCGCCGCCAACCATGTCGGATGCCTCCACTACACAGACGTCGAGCCCGGCTCGAGCGAGGTAGGCCGCCACTATCAGACCGTTGTGTCCTGCGCCGATCACAACCACATCATGTGCCGTAGCCATACCACCCCTTTCCGCTCTTCAATGGCCGGAACCTAGGCCTTCTCCGCAGACTCCACGAGCTCATAGTACGAGTAGCAGCCGTCGGCCCCGTTCACCAGGTATTCATCGCCGGTCAGCTTGATGTGCGGGTTGGCTGCCTTGGCCGCACCCTCCTCGATGGCCCTGGATACGACCGGGCAAGCCTTCCAGCACTCTCTACCGATCACGTCGGCGACATTGCACTCCCGCACGTGATACAGGAACTTGTTCTCTCCGATCTTCTCGATCACCGGCTTCTGCTCCATGGTGAAGAGGACTTCGTCTCCCGCCTCCAGCACCTTGTGCAGCGTGTCCTCGAGACTGGCCTCGCCCGGCACCAGGCCGGCCTTCCTCACCGGCACCTTCCAGAACTCCCAGTCCCTCAGGCCATCGTAGATCACCTGCAGTCCCTCGTCGCCGTACTTGTCGCCCACCACCTTCACCATCCTGGCTATGATGCGCCACATCAGCCTCTGGGTAGCGTTGAGTCTGGCGGCACACTCAGGCGACCTGGCGTCTCCAGCCGGTTTCGTCATCTCCAACCCCCCTGCTTGACTTCAGCGATCACTGGGATACCGGCTTCACCTTCCAGAAGTAGCCCAGGATGCCATGCGCCTGGTCCACGTAGCGCTTTCGGAACGTCATCTCCACGGGCATGTCGATCTTGAGCGACTCCGGCTCGGAGTCGGTGATGTCGAGGAGGTACCTTCCTCCACCGTCCCAGTTTATGACACCGTACATCTCCGGCGGACTGACGCTGAAAGCCAGGCTGTCGCTGGTGTAGCTGAAAAGCTTGGCTATCTTGTCGGCGAAGCGGTACGGCTCCATCTCGTCGACGGCCCCGCAATCCGGGTTGACGCAGATGCGCTGGGCCGGGTACTGCGGCGTGCCGCACTTCCGGCACTTCGAGCCGTAGAGCCCCATGATCTCTTTTCTGTCCCTCCACAGCAGGGTCACCATGGTGGGTCCGGTCTCCCCGCGGATCCCCTTCTCGGTGGGCAGGATGTCGCGAAGCGCCAGGTACCTCTCGTAGCTGGGCAGGTCTTTCTTCATGGCGAGATGCTTCTTCACTCCCCGCCTTTCGCTCACGCCGGCGATGTCCTTCGTCACCTCGAAGAACAGGGCGTCGCTGCCGCTGCCGTAGCTGGCCACCAGTATTTTGTCGCCCGGCTTGGCGTCCTGCAGCGCGGCCACCAGCATCATCAGCGGATGGGCGGCCCCGCAGTCACCGACGGTGGTCAGCAGCTCGGGCTGGATCTGCTCGGGCTTGAAGCCCAGGCTCTTGCCGATGGCGGCATGCTCCCGAACATAGAGGCAGGGATAGATCACCTTGGCGAAGTCCTTGGGGCCCAGATTGTACTTCTTCAACAGGCCGGAGATCGCCTGGCCGATGAACTTGGTGTAGCCCTCATCGCGGATCCACCTGTCCTCTGAGGTGTGCACGAAGCGGTCGTCCTCCATTCTCCACCGGTCCGTGAAGTCCCGGGCCACGGAGTAGGACCCTCCGAGAGAAGCGATGACCCGCCCCTCTCCGATCACAAACGCGGCCGCCCCGTCCCCGTAGTTGCCCTCTTCGAAGCTGCCGGGCTTGGCCAGGCGGCAGTCCGAGGCGCACACCATCACGCCCTTGGCCGATCCGCCCTTGACCGCATCGCAGCCGGCAATGAGGGCGGAGGTGCCCGCCTTGGACGAATCGGTGAAGTCGGCCGTCCTGACATCATCGTTGAGATCCAGGGCGGCGGCCACGATTCCGGCGTCCTGCCTCTCCCTGTAGGGGGCCGTGGTCGTGGCCAGGTACAGTGCCTCCAGCGTCTCCCGTCCCACCCCGGTGAGCGAGTCGGTCGCCGCGGCCACCGCCATGGTGACGCTGTCTTCATCATAATTGGCTATGGCCTTCTCACCTGGGACGCTGGCTCCACCGAACCAGCCCATAGCCGCAGTAATCGTCTTGCGAGTGAGACGGTACCGGGGTACATATGCCCCATACGAAACGATGCCAACCATGTTACTTCTTCCTCCTACTAACTTTGACTGCGTATGCGCGGCACGCCCCCTGCTGACCGGCGGCACCCCCGCGTCAGGTGATTCCCTCTTCCTTCATTCGGGCGATGTCATCCCAGGTGTAGCCGAGCTCCAGGAGAACCTCCTCCGTGTGCTCGCCCAGCTCCGGGGCTTTCATCCTCGGGCTGGTCTCCATCTTGCTCAGACTGAAGGGCTCACCGGGGACTTTCACATCACCGAGCACCGGATGATGGAAATCCGTCACGTAGTGGTTCGCCAGGGTCTGCGGGTCCAGAGCGGCCTCGGAAACTGTATTGACGACATCCCAGGCGAACTGGGCCTTCTGCTTGAAGAGCGCCACCCACTCCTCCCGGGGTTTCCCGGCAAAGACCGAATCCAGGAGCTTGATGAACTCCTTGTTGTTGGTCCTCCTCATGTCGGGCGTGGCAAACAGCTTCTGTACCTCATCATCCGGCAGACCGAGGGTCTCCCGCACATTATCCCAGAATCTATCATACTGCATGTCGGAGAGTTCAATCCACTTCCCATCGCCGCACCGGTAGCTGTTGGTGAAGGCATTCCCGGACCTGGTCCGGGAGTGCCTCGGCTGCTGCCGGCCGCGCCAGAGGGATGTCTGGATGTTCAGCGCCTGCAGGTGTATCGCCGACCCCAGCATGGAGACGCTTATCTCCTGGCCGATGCCCGTGCGCTCCTTGGCCAGAAGCCCGGCCAGGATAGCATAGGCGGTCATCGTGGCTGACAGCTGGTCTACCACGGCCCCCACGATCTCGTAGGGCTCACTGCTGTCCCGGTCCCCGCAGGACATCATCAGACCGGACCGGGCCTGCACCAGCACGTCGAAGGCCCTTTTTTCGGCGTCCTCCCCCTTTGACCCGTATCCGGAGGCCACCACGTAAATGATCTGCGGGTTGTGCTGGCACAGGGCCTGGTAGTCGATGCCCAGACGCTTTCGCAGCCCCTCCCGGTAGTTGGTGTAGAAGACATCCGATCTCTTCGCCAGGGCATAGAACACTTCCAGCCCCTTGGGCTTGGTGATATCGATGGCGACGCCCCTCTTGTTGCGATTGAATGTCTCAAAGACGAGGTTCAGGTTGTGAGGCAGCATCATCTGCCGGTCCCACAGCCGCTGTGACCCGCGCGCGGGATCACCGACGCCGGGCTGCTCGATCTTCACTACTTCGGCCCCCAGGTCGCCCAGCATGTAGCCGGCGCCCGGCCCGTTTATGAAGGATGCCCATTCCAATAGTCTGATGCCGTCGAGTGGTCTGCTCATCTGGCCTGCTCCACTTCCAGCGCTGACCGGGGCTTCCCCGCTGCTACTTCTTCTTTTTCTTCTCTTTGTCGTAGTACTTGGGAGGATGCTTGGTGAATCGATCCTGCATCCCATGCAGGGAGTCTTTCAGGCCCTGGTTGCGGCGCTCCTTGAAGAAGCTGTACTCATCGGGTTCCCAGCGCAGATTAGTGAACAGAGTGTGCGAGAAGTAGGCCGCACTGACGCTGGCCGTGTGCATCCCCATGATGTTCAGCCAGAGCTCCATGGTGGCCTTGCCGATGGCTATCCCGTCCCTCGGCAGTTTGGCTATGTCTTTGGCCAGATCCATCGCTTCCTTGTCCAGTTTGGAGGCCGGCACGGACATGGTCACCAGGTGCATGTCGGCCGCGTCCTTCCCCGAGAACCTCCTGGCAGTATAGATCAGGTCCCTCGCCCGTCTCAGGCCAACCGTGAGAATCAGGGACGGCACGAAGGGATTGGCGCTGCCCACGGTACCGATTCTCTCTTCGATGAAGCCCAGCTCGGCATCATCGGCCACAATGGCGAAGTCACAGAAGTGGAGTATCATGGTGCCCGCACCCAGGCAGTAGCCCTGGCCGACGCCGATCGTGATCTTCGGGCAATAGAGGATCCGGCACCAGTCCTGCATGAACTTCTTGTCGTACTTCAGCCTTATGCGCTCACTGGGGCGGCGCTCCCCTTTCTTGCCCGTCCCGAAGCCGTAGACGAACCCGGCCTGGGACAGATCCTCACCGGCGCAGAAGTGCTTGCCGGCGCCCTTGATGACTATTACCTTGACCTCGTCGTCGTCCTCGGCCTGGGTCATGGCGCTCAGCATGTCGGTGAACACACCCTCGTTGGTGCCCATCATGTTGAGGACATTGAGCTTCTCCGGCCGGTTGAGCGTGATTGTGGCTATCCCACCCTTCTTCTCATAAATGACGTACTGGTACTTCATCGAACCTCCTCTTCTGAGTTTCGCGTTCCGGGCGGCAGAGTCATCCAAAAGAGCGCCAAGCTGACGTTATGAGTATACGATATTCGGAATGTGCCCTCATCATACTACCCCGGGCCGGGCCCGTCAAGGGCCTGCCCTCCCCCTATCCGTACGGCGATGAGAGTCCCCTCTTCAACTCCTCTATGGCCTTCCGCCGCAGCCTGTCCAGCGCCGCCTGAACCAACTCGCTCTCCTCCGGCGTCAGTTCGGACAGGACCCTGGCCACCGCCCCCACCTGCCTCTGGCGTTCATAAGCCTCCTCACCCTTGCCGGTCAGGACCACCCGGGACACGTTCCGCCTCTTCGCATCCCTCTTCCGGCGCACCAGCCCCTGCTTCTCCATGCGAGTCAGCAGGTCCGATACCGTGTGAGGCCGCCTGAACAACAACCGCGAGAGATCGGCGGGCGTGGGAGGCGTCTCCAGCTTCTTCACCCAGTACAAGACCGCAGCCTGGATCATGGTGAGATCCAGTCCTCGCATTTCCGCTTCCGCCACCCTGATCATGACCCAGTATGCCTGATTGAATGTGGACCAGAAGCGTCCGTAGCCCTCTCCCGCTGCGATCAGCTCTGCTTCCTCATCTTCCACCCTCTGTTTCCCTGCCGTCCTCAAGCTGGCCTCCTCTCCCGGGTCCCGTGATACCTCCGCCAAGAGCGTCCGCTCATGGTGCCGCCCGGGGATTGTGAGTATACGATACTCGAACTTCCACCTCCAGATGCTACCACCCCACTTCCGCTGAGTCAAGGGCTCCTGCGCGAGGTGATCCCGCGCGAGTTAGGGCTGTCAGGTTCCGGCAGAGGGTCGGCGGCCGCCGCCGGCCTGGGTGATTTCCCTTGACAGCCGGCGGCCGCCGCGGTACCATTCGAGCCATCCTGTCCTGCTCGAACCTTGCTCACCTGACGCTGGTTGCAGGAGTCCTGTCCGGGCCGATTCGCAGAGGGAGCACCATTGCTCCGCCTCCGCAGTCGCTTGACGGTATCAGTTATGAGTAGTATCATGGCCAGTTAAAGTCCGAGTATCGTATACTCACATCTTCCCGACAACAAGAACATAGCCGCCATTGCCGGTCATCTGTCATGCGCCATGGCAGAAGGGGGGACAAGGCACCGCAGCCAGCCCGCACGTGGATCGCATTTCTCTTGTGCTCACCCAGACTATGAACAGGAGGAAACCATGCCCAAGGACGAGAGATACGACATCGTCATCGTGGGTGGAGGACACAACGGCACCACCATCGCGGCCTACCTGGCGAAGTGCGGCCTGAGCGTTTGCATTCTCGAGGAGAGGCCGGAGCTTGGTGGCGCTCAGGAGAACACCGAGTCCATAGCCGGCACGCGCCTCTCCCCTCACGCCATCGCCAACTACGGTGCGCCGGCGCCAGGGTGGGAGCAACTGGAACTGTGGAAGTACGGCTTCCGGATGGACCTCCATGCCCGGCATCCTGAGCATCGAGGATTCGCCACAGGCATCATGACCGGCCAGGGGATGTACCAGGTGACCCAGGAGGACGGCATGGGCTGGGCCAAGATGGCAGGCTTCCTTGGTTCGCCCATCTGGACCACGGAATTGCTGAGAGCCACTTTCTGGTGCCCTCCTCATCCCCCCGAGGTCGAACTGACGGCGGAGAATATCCCCTTTATGCAGGTGTACAAGAAGCATGCGCCTGATGTCTACACTGAGGAACTCCTGCAGATGACCATGTTTGACTTCCTGGACGAGCACATCAAGGGCGGTGAGCCGTTCAAGGCGATCATGGCCTACGTGGCGCTGGTGTCCGGCGCTCACGGCCATTTCGAGGGCCAGGCTGTCCCGGCATTCTGCAGCGCGATCACCGTCCAACCGCCATACATCCCGCGGCCCGTAGGCCCGCGCGGCAACATACACGGTTACTACCATGCACTGCTGCGCTGCGCCATTGCCCATGGCGCGGTGGCCCGCACGTGCTGTCCGGTCGAGGAGATTATCATCAACAACGGCACGGCAGTGGGCGTTCGGTTGAAGGACACGGCACCGTGCGGCGAGAAGAGGATCTGGGCCAACAAGGCAGTGATCAGCGCCTGCGATATCCGGCATACCTTCAACAAGCTGATCGGGCCCAGCCATCTTGACAGGGGCTTCCTGCAGCGGATCAATGACCTGAGCGCCAAGGGCGGCAGCCTGTACGTGACCCACTGGCTGACCCGCAACCAGCTGAAGTTCCGCCCCGCCTACGCCGCGGCCATGGCCGGCGAGGGCGTCTTCACCGGCGGCCCATTCATCGGGGGCGCGGGCACCAGGAAGGAGTACTTCGCCCACGTGGCCGAGGTCCTGGGGTGGAAAGGCAAGCCGAGGGTGCCGGCCAGGGAGGGCCTCTTCCTGTGGGTGGGTAACCAGAACTACGACGAGACTAACCCGCAGTGTACCAGGCCGGGACGGTATATCTGCGGTCCTTTCGACACCATGGTAGCCACGCCCGAGTACGATCCGGAGGGCTCCGAACACATCAACAAGATAAAGGCTGAGATGGATGCCTACAACCTGGAACTGGCCGGCGTGATCTGCGAGAACCTGGACAGCGACAACATAGTCAAGACCTTCGTCAACACCCCGTATGACTCAGAGCTTCGCAACACAGGCCTGATGGGCGGCTCCTGGTATGGCGTCCGGCACTCCAAGGATGAATGGTGGAACACCCGTCCTCTGCCCGAACTGGCCCGAGGCCGCACGCAGATTGACGGTCTGTACCTGTGCCATCAGTCGTCCATGCACCCGGGCGGCCTGTGCCTCATGGCCTGCGGCTACAACCTGATGCACACCATGATCGAGGACGGCATCGCCAGACCCGGACCGTGGTGGTATGCCTCGCCGTGGTACATCCCGCAAGACGGCAAGATTTCAGCGAAAGGCCAGTAGGTGGGAAAAGGGACATGGCGGACGAGGAGACGGGCCTCAAGTAATGGTGTAGTCTAACAGAGATGAAGGAGGTCAAATGAGCGAAGGCGGGAATGGGCGGATGTACTCAGCTTCGGGCATCCCCATCAAAGACATCTACACCCCGGCGGACATCAGCTCGATCGACTACGAAAGGGATATCGGTGCCCCCGGCCAGCCCCCCTACACCAGAGGGGTCTACGCCACCATGTACCGCGGCCAGCTGTGGACCATCAGGCGCCTGACAGGCTTCGACAGCCCGGAGGCCACGAACGCCCGCTACAAGGAAGAGTACGCCCTGGGGCAGACGGGCTTTTCCATTGCGCCGGACATCTCCACCGCCTCCGGCATGGATCCGGATGACCCCAGGGTCGCGCACGACATCGGACACGCCGGCGTCCCCATCTACTCCATTGAGGACATGGAGACGGTCTTCAAGGACCTGCCCATAGAGAAATGCTCCACCTATCTGGCGGACAGGACCGGCGGGTTGCTGACACCGGCCTACTTCGCCATGGCGCAAAGAAGGGGCATCCCTCTGGCCCGGCTCCGGGGGACAACGGCCTACGACATGCTGACCTGGAGCTCGATGGAGATCGCCAACCAGCCGCCGCCGGCAGGCTACCTCCGGCTCACCGTGGACCTCATCGAATGGTGCGCCGAGCACGCGCCGCGCTGGTACCCCATCTGCATGAACTCCTACAACCCCAGGGACAACGGCATCAGCGCCGTCCAGGAGCTGGGCATGCTCATGGCCGATGTCATTCAGCACTGCGAAGAAGGGAAGCGCCGGGGCAGGGTACCCATGGATAGGTTCTGCAAGAGGTTCGCTTTCAACATGGCCGCGCACAATGACCTCTTGGAGGAGATATGCAAGCTGCGCGCCGCCCGGCGCATGCTGCGCAAGATCATCAACGAGAGATACGGGGTCCAGGACCCGTCGTGCGGCCAGTTCCGGGTGCACGTCCAGACGTCCGGCTCCACTCACACGCACCAGGAGCCGCTCAACAACGTCATCCGCATCGCCTACCAGACCCTGGCCGCCGTCCTGGGAGGAGCCCAATCGATCCATGCCAACGGCTACGACGAGGCGGTTTGCCTGCCCACGGAGCAGGCCATGCTCCTGGCGATCCGCACCGAACAGATAGTGGGCCTGGAGACCGGCGTGACCAACACCGTGGATCCGCTGGGCGGGTCCTACTATGTCGAGGCCCTCACGAGCGAAATAGAGGACAGGGCCTGGGAATACGTGAAGAAGATCGAAGAGCAGGGCGGGCTGATGAAGGCCATCTCCAACGGCTGGATCCACCGGGAGTACAAGCAGGCCATCGTGGACTATGACAAGAAGCTGGCGTCCGGTGACATCACGATCGTGGGCGTCAACAAGTTCCGCCTCGAGCAGGATAAGGTGCCCTACAAGGTGCCCATATTCCGGTCGGACCGCAGCTCGATTGAGGGTCTCAAGAAGAACATCAAGCGGCTCAAAGAGACGCGGGACAAGGCCAGGCACGCCGAGGCCATGAAGAACCTGGTCGACGTGCTTCGCAGCGACGCCAACTCGTTCCCGGCCACCCAGGAGGCGGTGGCCGCCCATGCCACCCCCGGCGAGCTGGCGCAGGCCGTGATGAGTGTCTACGGCAAATGGACCTACCCCATCGGCGTGTAGAGCGCCGCAAACGAAGCGCAGGAGGCTGACTGTTGGAAAGAGCGCTGACAGGCGTAAGAGTGCTGGATTTCTCGCGATGGTTCGCCGGCCCGTACGCGGCGACGCTCCTCGCCGCCATGGGCGCCGAGGTGATCAGGGTGGAGAGGCCGGCCGGTGAGGAAGAGAGGAACTTCGGGCCCTTTGCCCCTGGTGGACAGCCAATGCTGGCCCTCGTCACACTGCAGAACAGGAGGGGGATCACCCTGGACCCCATGTGTGACCAAGGCCGGGGGATACTGGAGAGACTGGTGCAGAAGAGCGACGTGCTGCTGCACAGCTACGTCAGCGGGTCCCCGGAAGAGAGCCTGCTCAGCTACGAGTCCCTGACCCGGTTCAACCCGTCGATCATAGTGGCCAAGGTCTCGGGCTTCGGCTCCACGGGCCCCTATGCCCGCCGGCCCTGCTTTGACACCATCGCCCAGGCCCTGTCGGGGTCGATGAGCTACACGGGGTTCCCGGAAACCGCCCCCACCAGGTCCGGCTCCGCCTGGGTGGACTTCAGCACCGGCTCTCATGCCGCGCTGGGCATCATGTTTGCCCTGTACCACCGGCAGAAGACGGGCCAGGGGCAGTTCATAGACGTGGCCCTGCTTGACGTGGCCGTGGCCTGCGTGGCCGGCCTGGCTGTCGCCGCCGAGTACAAGGTCTCGGGCATGATCCGCGGCCAGCAGGGTAATGCCAGCTACTACAACTTCACCAACTGCCTCAGGGCCAGGGACGGGTGGGTGATGATCGGCATCACCGGCAACGCCATCTGGAAGAGGTTCCTGCGGGCCATGGGGAAAGAGGAGCTGAAGGAAGACCCAAGATTCGGCAACGACAAGCTGCGCTACCAGCACCGCCTGGCCATTCAGGGCGTGGTGGAGGAGTGGCTCAAGGACAAGCCGGTTAACGACGTCATCGATAGTCTGGACAAGGCCAGGGTGCCTTGCTCCAAGG
>CAYPDY010000002.1:6651-9362 GCA_964409515.1 uncultured Dehalococcoidia bacterium | reverse complement strand
TCGCCGAAGTGGTCAATGACCCGCAGGTGGAGGCCAGGGACATGCTGATCGACATGGAGTACCCCGGCATCGGCAGGATCCCCCTGCCCGGTGTGCCCATCAAGATGTCCGGCACCCCCGGGGCCATCGACATGCCGGCCCCCGAGGTGGGAGAGCACAATCAGGAGGTCTACAGCAGGCTTCTGGGTTTCACCGCCGGGCAGCTGGCTCAGCTGAAGGCGGAAGGGGTCATCTAGGAGCCGATCCGGCGGCGGTACTGCCTGGCATTGGCCACGGCCCTGGCGGCCCGCTCCATGGAGACATAGACGGGTACGCCTGCCTCGGACAGCCTGTATTCTATCTCCAGCCGGTCCAGCTCGAGGGAGCCCGGCGGGGACACGACCATAACGGGCTTGCCGCTCTTCCGGCCGGCCTGAAGGATGACGTCGTTGCTGGAATCGGCTGTTCCCCTGTCGTTGAGACCCGCCAGCAGGTCGATGTTCTCATACACCAGTATTATGTCCACTCGGCCATCGGCCGCCGCCAGACTGATGCTGCGCTCAAGGGCCCGCAGGACACTGGCCGGCCCCGCCAACCCTCCGCTCTCAGCAATGGGAAAGACCTCGATACCAAAAGGACGGCAGGCGTCAGCTGCCAGCAGGGCTTCGCTCCGACCGTCACCGCTGAGCCCGCAGATGACCCCCAGGCGGGCACCGCCGACGGACCTCAGCTTCTGAAGGAGGAGAAGGGTATCCGCCATCTCATCCACACCCCGGACCTCGATGGCACCCGCCTGCTTGAGTGCGCCGGCCCACACTGCGGCTGAGGTCCTGATGGCCCCCGTGTGAGAGCTGGCCGCCTTGGCTCCAGCCCCGGTCGCGCCCCCCTTCCAAACCACCACGGGCTTCCTCTCCGCCGTGGCCCGCATGACCTGCAGCAGGCGCCGGGTATCCCGCGGCCCCTCGAGATAGAGGCCGACGACCCCCGTCCCCGGATCAACGGCCATGTACTCCAGGAAGTCGGCGCACCCCAGATCGCAGCAGTTGCCCACGCTGGCCACCTTGCTGAAGCCGATCCCCCTGGTCAGACCCACCACCATCACCTTCCCGGCGTGTCCTCCGCTCTGGGATATGAACCCGACCGGTCCGGGCCGGCCCACCAGGGTCGAGGCGCCATAGGGCAGTTCGTGCTCGGGACAGCAGATACCGATGCAGTTGGGCCCGATGATGCGGAATCCGCCCTTCCTGGCTCGCCTCACCATCTCCTCCTCCACCCGGACCCACTGCTCTTCACCCGTCTCCCGGAACCCGGCGGTATAGAAATGAACGGCGGTCACCTTCTTGGCGGCGCAGTCATCCAGAAGGTCCAGCACGAAGTCCCTGGGGATACAGCTGATGACCAGGTCCACCTCGCCGGGGATGGCCCTGACACTGGTATGGATCCTGGCCCCCAGGAACTCTCCGCCGCCCGGGTTGACCGCGTAGACGGGGCCTCGAAAGCCGGACTCCATCAGGGCCTTCGCCCAGAGGGACCCCATCTTCCGGCTGTCCCTGGAGACACCGGCCACCGCGATGGAGCGCGGGTGGAAGATGCGCTCGAACTCGTTGATCCTCTGGTCAGCCAGTCTGTACGGCAATCCTCAGCCCTTTGCGGTCCCCGGTAACTTGAGGACGATGACCGCAAGTATCAAGTATAGTGAGGTCAACGGCGGCGCGCTACTTCCCTGGCCCGATCGGGCGATGGGGGCGGAACGGCTATAATATGGTCAACGGCGCTCTTGCAGCCGGCAAGAAGCATCTCGGACAGGAGGCAGGGCATGGAGGCCTTCGGATATGCCGGAAGAATCCTGCGGATAGACCTCTCCTCCAAACGGGTCGAGGCGCTCCCCACCTCGGACTGCGCTGACCTCTTCCTCGGCGGCCGGGGGATCGCCACCAGGCTCTACTGGGACTACGTCCCGCCCGGGGCCGGGGCGCTGGCCCCGGAGAACGCCCTCCTGCTCGCCACCGGCCCGCTGGCCGGGGTCCCGGTGATCGGCGGCTCGCGGCTGTTCGTCTGCGGCAAATCCCCGGCCACGTCGCCGGAGCACTTCACCTACTGCAACATGGGCGGTGACTGGGCCGTCCGCCTGAAGTCGGCCGGCTACGATGCCGTCTTCGTGCAGGGCCGGGCCGACAGGCCCGTGTACCTGCTCATTCACCACGGCCAGGCCGAGCTCAGGGACGCCGCGGCACTGTGGGGCCAGGGGGCCATCCGGGCCCGCGAGGTGCTGGCCGTTGAGCTCGGCGGCGACGTCAGCGTGGTCGCCATCGGACCGGGAGGCGAGAACCAGGCCACCATGGCCTGCCTCATCGCCAGCGGCGACGCCTCGGGCGGGGCGGGCATGGGGGCGGTGATGGGTTCCAAGAACCTCAAGGCCATCGCGGTCCAGGGACCGATGAAGAGGACCCGGGCCGCCCGCCCGGAGGCGCTGGAGGAAGCAACCGGGCACTTCCGGCGCATCATCACGCCGTCGCCCATGGCCACCGCCGGCGGAGTGGCCCTCCGCATCGCCGGCCCGCAGAGCCGGAAGGCGCCCTGCTACGGCTGCATGGGCAACTGCCTGAGGTGGGACTACCAGGCGAGGGACGGGAGGCGGGGCAAGTTCATGTGCCAGTCGGCCACCTTCTACCAGCCGATGGCGGAGGCGGTCTATGGCCCGGACCGTGGCCAGCCGGATCAGCAGGCCCCGC
>CAYPDY010000002.1:0-6641 GCA_964409515.1 uncultured Dehalococcoidia bacterium | reverse complement strand
ATGGCCGGGACTACGAGGTGCCCTTCCAGGCCAACAAGCTGTGCGACGAGTACGGACTGGACACCATGGCCGTGTCGCTGATACTGCCGTGGCTCATCCGGTGCCAGCGGGACGGCATCCTCACCGATGAGAACACCGGATTGCCCATAACGAGGATGGGCAGCCTGGAGTTCATCGAGACCCTGGTACGCCAGATCGCCCTGCGCGAGGGCTTCGGAGACACCCTGGCACGGGGGATCGAGGCCGCGGCCGCCAGCGTCGGCCCGGCCGCGGTGAAGAAGCTCACCCCGTTCCTGGCCAGGGCCGGCCTGCCCAGCGCTATCGACGCCCGGCTCTATCCCATGGTCTGGCTGCCCCTGGCCATGGAGACCAAGCTGCCGCTGGGTCACACCCACGAGATCACCCGCCTGGTGCTCCGGTGGATCCAGTGGCGGCGCGGCGAGAAGGACAGCTACGTCTCCAACGAGGTCATCCGGCGCATTGCCGGCAGGTACTGGGGCAGCGAGGCCGCGGGAGACCTGTCCGGCACGGAGGGGATGGCCCTGGCCGCCAGGATGGTGCAGGACCGGGAGTACGCCGATGACTGCCTGGTTCTCTGCGGATTCCTCTGGCCCATAATGGACTCCCAGTTCACCGACGACCACGTCGGCGACCCGTCACTGGAGAGCCAGTTGGTCTCCGCCGTGACCGGCCGCAACCTGGACGAAGCCGGTCTCCGCCAGCTCGGCGAGCGGGTCTTCAACCTCAACCGGGCCGTGCTCATAAGGGAGGGACACCGGGGAGCCGATGATGACCGGCTGCCCGACCACTGGCACACTGCACCGTTGAAGTTCGACTTCACCAACCCCGATCTGCTTCTGCCCGGAAAGGGGGATGAGGCCGTGTCCATGAAGGGGCGGGTGGTCGACAGGACCGCGTTCGAAGCCATGAAGGAGGAGTACTACCGGCTTCGCGGCTGGGACCCGGCCACCGGCCGGCCAACCGGCTCGACACTGACCGAGGCCGGGCTCGGAGACGTGGCGGCGGCACTCACGACCGGATCATGATCAGCGCCATCTTGAACTTCGCCAGTGCCTTCAGGGCATGAGTCTGGTTGGCCGGCATGATGATCATCTCGCCCGCCATCAGCCTGTTGGGCTTGCCGGAGATGGTGACCTCGGCCTCGCCATCGAGTATCAGCACCAGGGCATCGAAGGGCGCGGTATGCTCGCTCAGCCCCTGCCCCTGGTCAAAGGCAAAGACGGTGACCGTGCCTGTCTGCTTCCTGATGATCTCGCGGCTGACGACGGCGCCCTCCTGGTAGTCCACCAGGCCGCACATGTTGAATCCCTTCCCGATTGTACACTCGCCCTTCGCCGCCTTGCCTTCATCCTTCTTCACCATTCTGACCTCCACCTCGACACTGTCGGATAGCCGCTTCGGACCCGCCGGTCCCTTCGACACGGGGGATACAGACGCCGCCTAGGCAAACCCCCGCTCCCGGTGCTTCTGGGCGATGGCCTCGGCCAGGGCCTCCAGGGCCTTCAGATCATCCGCCTTCGGCAGGCCCTTGCAGTACACGGGCGGCAGCACCTCCGCCTTCAGGTTGGGAATCATGGCGGCGAGCTGCTCCACCGCCTTGCTGCCCCAGCCATAGGAGCCGATGATGGAGACGAACTGCAGCTTGGGCCGGATGGCATTGGCCACGAAGGCTGCGTGGGCCACTGCCGGGTGCGGACCGACCAGGACCGTGGGCACCCCGACGACCAGCGTGCCGGCGTCCACCAGCGCCATGGCCAGATTGCCGATGTCCGTGGACTCCAGGTTGAACTGCTTCACCGCGACGCCCTTGTCCGCCAGCGCCCCCACCAGGTGGTCCACCATGACCCTGGTGCTGCCGTGCATCGATATGTAGGGGAGGACCACCTCGTTCCTGGGCTTGTCCAAGACCCAGCCGCGGTAGGCATCCATGATGAAGGCCGGTCTGCTGTACATCGGGCCATGGCTGGGGCCGATTATGTCAATTTGATAGCCCTTCAGGCGCTCCAGGTGCTTCTCGATGTTGGCCCGGAAGGGCATCATGATCTCGGCATAGTACCGCTTGGCGGACTCGTGGACACGGCCTTCGTCGGTCACATAGAGATCGGTGGTCGCCAGGTGAGAGCCGAAGAGATCGCAGGAAAACAGCAGCCTCTCTTCCTGCAGGTACGTCATCATGGTCTCCGGCCAGTGCACCCACGCCGCGTGGATGAACTCCAGCGTCCGGCCGCCCAGCGGGATGGTCTGCTTGTCCTCCACGGTAGTGACCCGGTCCTCCGGAACCCTCAGGAGGTCCACCAGCATCCCTTTGCACCGCGGCGTGCAGAGCACCATGGCCTGGGGGTACTTCTCCAGCACGCGCGGCAGCATGCCGGAATGGTCCTGCTCAGCATGGTTGGCCACCACGTAGTCCAGGCGCCGGCAGTTGAGATCGTCCAGGTGATGGAACAGCTCATGCTCCATGGTCGGATCCACCGTGTCGATGAGGACGGTCTTCTCGCTGCCCTGCACCAGGTACGAGTTGTAGCTGGTGCCGTCGGGCAACGGGATGAGTGAATCAAAGAGGCGCCGGTCCCAGTCAATGGCCCCCACGGCGTGAATACCCGGTCCGATCTCTCTCGGTTTCATAGGCCCTCCTCAGCATTTGCTGTGGCACTGGAATGCCAGGTAAGACAAATAGTACCATATTGGAGTTGCCCCTACACTTCCAGAGTCCCAGTCAACCCCTTGCCGGTGGTCGTTGATAGCAACACGTGTCATCGTTGCGGCGCAATGAGACTTTTTTGTGACCCGGACGGTCTATGATTTCAACTGCTCATGGAGCGCGGTCAGCCAGCAGACTCGCCCTCATGTATTTGTCGGGGCCAGTTCTGCTTGTTCTGATGGCCATCCGGAGGAGAACAGGGTTAGTATGTCAGTACTTCCGATCTCCAAGAGAACCAGCGGGGCACTGGATTCGACGCCCATTCTGGTTCTGGCCCTGCTGCTGGCGTCGGTTCTCATAGCCGCGGCCAGCACCGCCATGCCCATGCCGGCATTCGCCCTCGGAACGGTCTCCCCTCTCGACGCATGGCCGCAGACTCCCCAGATGACGGCGACCGCAGGGGACCTGGCCGGGACTTTTTCGGTTTCCGATGGCACAGACCGGCTTCTGGTCGTGCTAGTCTGCAGTTACGACTCCGGTGGCAGCAGCGGGCAGACCTTCACCGCCACCTACGGTGGGAGGACGCTGACCCAGGCCATTGTGCAAAACAGCAACAGATGGCAGACCTGGATTGGCTACTTGAAGGAGGACGATATCACCAGCCGCACCGGCGACGCGGTGGCAGTGACGGTGGCGGGGACCCACACCCATGTTCGCGGTTACATCGCCAGCTACGCCGGCGTAGACCAGACCACCCCCATCACCGACGCCAGCGGGAGGTACATCCTCTACCTCAACTACGTGGCAATCGGCGGGCCGCTCAACGTGAACGCCGGTGGATACGCTGTCTACGGTTGGTCCGGCGAACCCGGAGTCGTCCGCAACAGCGATACCGAGAGCTACGTCGAGAACACCGATGTGAACGAAACGGTTGCCATGAACAGCGGTGTGGCCTCCAAAGCCTTCACCGCCACCGGGACGACGAACCCATCGGTGACGTGGTCAGGGATTACCCGCGCCTCCGTCTCATTCGTGACACTCAACCCCGACAGCACCTACCCGCCACCCTCGACCACCGGCATCTCGCCCAGCGACAAGACCGTGGGCGACGCTGATTTCACCTTGACAGTCCGTGGAACCAACTTCGTGGATGGCGTGTCGGTGGTGCGCCTCGATGGCGTTGACAGGACGACGTCTTTCGTCAGTTCCACCCAGCTGACAGCTACAATCCCCGCCAGTGACCTGGCCGCACCGGGAGACAAGAGCGTCACTGTATTCACAACCGCACCCGGCGGTGGCATATCAAATGCCCAAATGTTGACGGTCAGAATCACCCCCACCATCACCTGGGCCAACCCGGCCGACATTGTCTATGGCACTTCACTCGGCAGCACGCAGCTTTGCGCCACCGCTTCGGTGCCTGGCACATTCGTCTATGGCCCGGATCTGGGGGCCCTGCTATCAGCCGGCGACAGTCGGACTCTGCACGTCGATTTCACCCCTGCCAATACGGCCGCCTACAACCATGCCTCTGCAGCTGTGACCATCAACGTGAAGAGAGCCACCCTGACCATTACCGCTGAAAACGTTACCAAGATCTACGGCACCATTCACACCTTCGCCGGAACCAGTTACACCGCCGACGGCCTGGTGAACGGCGACACCATCACCAGCGTCACCCTCACCAGCACCGGGGCCACAGCCGACGCCCCGGTGGACGGCAGTCCTTACTCCATCGTGCCCAGCGCTGCCTTTGGGACCGGCCTGGAGAACTACGACCTCAGCTATCTCGATGGCTCACTCACGGTGAACAAAGCCAGCACAGGCCTGGTCCTGACCCATTCAACTGGCCGGTCAACGGAGGGCCGCCCGGTGACCTTCACGGCTGCTGTCAGCGGGACTGGAGCCACCGGCGCCGTGACCTTCCACGATGGGGAGACCGCCCTGGGCAGCAGCATGTTGAGCGATGGCACGGCAGGCTGCACCACTTCGACACTCCCCGTCGGCAGCCATTCGATCACCGCCATCTACAGCGGCGATGCCAACTTCACTGGCAGCACGTCTTCGGCAGTTGATCTGGAGGTGGGGGCAGCGCCGGGCGTCAGTTGGGCTGCAATCGGATGGATCGCCGCGGCCGTGCTTCTCGTGTTCTTGTTCTTGCTCCTGGCGGTCCTGCGCCGCAGACGCAGAAAGCCGTCAGGCGCCAGCACAACCGCCCAGGCCGCCGGGGTTGCCGCTGGCGACAATCTCGCCAGCTCGATGGCTCTGCCCACCGTCGAGAATGTAGGCACCTATTCCATCCAGCTGGAAAGGGAGCTCGAGAGAAGCCTGAAGAAGGTTGAGGAGAGCATGGAGGGCGCCATAGAAGCCATCTGCCGCACCGTGGAGAGCAAGGACCCCTATGTCGCCACCCACCAGAAGAGGGTTTCTCAGCTCGCCTGCACCATAGGCAAAGAGATGGGGCTTCCGGCCTGGCAGATCGATGGAATACGTGTGGCCGGGCTGCTTCACGACATCGGCAAGGTAACCGTGCCCACCGAGATACTCTCCAAGCCGGGCAAGCTGTCCGCCATGGAGTTCTCATTGATCAAAGACCACCCCAGGGCAGGCTTCGAGATCCTGAAGAATGTGCATTTCGACTGGCCCGTCGCCCGGGTCGTGGCCCAGCACCATGAGAGGCTGGACGGCTCCGGCTATCCCCATGGTCTGTCTGGGGCAGACATTCTCCTGGAAGCCAGGATCCTGGCCGTGGCTGACGTTGTAGAGGCCATGTGCACTGACCGTCCCTATCGTCCCGCCCTGAAAGTGGAGCAGGCGCTGGCGGAGCTGGATCGCGGCGATGGGACCCTCTACGATCCGGAGGTCGTGCGGGTCTGCAAGAAGGTGCTCAACGAGCGCGGCTTCAAGATGGAGTTGGCGGGCGATTCTGCTGGAAGCTGGGGCCGGCATCCTTGAGGCCGCGACCCGACCGGCCATAGCTCAGGCCCTTCAGCTTGCAAGCGTCCACGCACCGGTGGCACAGGTAGCACTCCTGCCTGAGGTCCGCGGCTCCCGCCTCGTTAGTAGGGCAGACCTTCTCGCACTTGCCGCAGTCCCTGCAGTTGTCGTTTCGCCGCAGCTTGAACACGCCCTTGATCGCGGCCAGTGACAGGATGGCCCCGTACGGGCAGACCAGGCGGCAGAACGGCCGGTAGAGGAACGCGGCCAGCACCAGGAAGGCCAGGAATACGAGGAAATACCAGGTGAAGTCCAGGTAGAAGAAATCGTGGATACCCAGGTAGTTGAGCATCCCCATGGAGAACCCCAGCGTCAGCACCAGGAAGGCTGCCAGGGAGGCCAGGCGGAAGGCCTGCGTGATCTTCTTGTTTCCCAGAGACAGCTTCTTCCCCGGCAAACGATAGGCGAGCTCCTGCACCGCCCCGATGGGGCAGGCATAGCCGCAGAACGACCTCCCCAGGACCAGGGCCATGGCCACGAAAAGGCCCAGGACCGCTCCGGCCACCGGCGCCGGCACTCCCAGCTGCTTCGTCTTCCCCAAAAGCAGGACCTGGAACTGGTTCGGCAGCATCGGGGCAAACACCAGGAACCCCATCAGCGTCGCGGCGACGAGCAGGGCCAGGCGGACCCGCCGGTTGAGCTTGCCCCTGATCAGCAGACCGGCCACCAGCAGGGACACCACCACCGCGAAAACCATCCCGACTGCTTTGGGTATGCTCTCGATAACCATCCCGCATCGCCTCCTGGCGAGGCAGCCCACGCCGCCGCGCCGCACAGCATGATGATAGAGCCGAACCCGCCCCGTCATCCATGATCTGGATCAGGTTTGGCGAGGCACGCGGCGAGGGCCTGTTCCCGGGCCCCCGCGAGCCCGCCCGCGTCTCCCGTGCTACAATTCAGGGCAGGGCACACGGCCCGCCCGCAACGGCGGTGGATGCCCATCGGTAGTTGACTTAAGGAGACAGGGTTGAAAGTACACGCA
>CAYPDY010000001.1:6071-63393 GCA_964409515.1 uncultured Dehalococcoidia bacterium | reverse complement strand
CCGGCGGCTCGGTGGGACAGCAGGAAGCCATCGGCTCCGTCGCGGAGCGCGGAGCCGATGCCGAGCTGGTGCTGGACCTCATGGGCGAGACCCGCCTGGCCGCGGCCCGCGCGGGCATCTGCGGCTTCAAGCCGAGCTACGGGCTGGTATCGCGCTTCGGATTGGTCGGCCTGATCCCGTCCATGGAGTGCTGCGGCGTGCTTTCCCGCAGCCTGGACCAGGTGCGGGACATCCTGCAGGCCATCGCCGGCCAGGACGGGTTGGACTACTCGCTGCCCGATGAAGGGCCGCCGGCCTTCTCCCCCAGTGAAATCGACCCGAAGAAGACCGCCATCGGGGTGATCACCGAGGCGTGCGGCAGCCTGACCGCCGAACAAGCGGAGGCCTTCCGGGCAGCGGTCGACGAGATCGCGGCGGCGGGCTTCTCCCTGCGCGATATGTCGTTCCCCGACTATCCCCTGTTCGCCCTCGTCCATCGCATTGTGGGCTCGGTGGAGGCCTCGTCCTGCGCCGGTCGCTATGATTCGGTGCGCTACGGCCCGCGGGCGCCGGGCGCCCGCAACTGGAACGAGATGTACCTGCTCTCGCGCGGCGCTGCCTTTGGCCCGCTGGTGAAGAGCTACCTGTTCCAGGGGGCTTTCTTCCAGTTTGAGCGCTACGGGGCGTTCGAGGACGCCTGCCGCATCCGCGCCAGGCTCCTGGCCGGCATGCGGCAGCTCACCGCGCACGCGGACTTCCTGCTGCTCCCGGCGGGCGCTTCATCCGATGCTCCCGAGTCTCTGTCCGACACCTATGCCGAGTTCGCCCCCACCCTCTTCGCCAATGTCACCGGCCAGCCGGCCCTGTGCCTCCCGGCCTCACCGGGCGCGGCGCACCCGGCACTCCAGCTGGCCGGACCGAGGCTGGGCGACGGGCGCCTGCTGGCGCTGGGCGAATACCTGCTGGCGCATCGCCGGAGGAGCGCCTAGCCATGGAGTTCGAGGCTGTCATCGGGCTGGAGATCCACGTTGAGCTCAACTGCGCCACCAAGATGTTCTGCGATTGCCCCAACCGCCCCGGCGACGAGCCCAACGTCAACACCTGCCCCACCTGCCTGTGGTTCCCGGGCGCCATGCCCCGCCTCAGCCAGGAGGCGCTGGAGAAGGCCTCGCTCCTGTGCCTGGGACTGGGTGCCGAGCTGCAGCCCCGCAGCGCCTTCGACCAGAAGGTCTACTACTACCCGGACCTGCCCAAGGGATTCCAGCTGTCGCAGGCCCACCTCCCCCTTTCCCGGGGCGGCGGCATCGACATCACGGACGAGGTCGGCCAGCCGAAGAGACTGCGCATCCATCACATTCACATGGAGGAAGACGTCGCCCGGCTGGTGCACGAGATGGAGGGGCGCCTACCCATCAGCCTGGTGGACTTCAACCGGGCCGGCGCCCCGCTGGTGGAGATCGTCACCGAGCCGGACTTCCGGGCGCCCTACGAGGCCATGGAGTTCCTCAAGGCGCTGCGCACCCAGGTGCGCTACGTGGGCTCCTCCGAGTGCAGCATGGAGAGCGGCACCATGCGGGTCGATGCCAACATCTCCATCCGCCCCCGGGGGACCACCCAGATGAACACCAAGGTGGAGGTCAAGAACATGAACTCCATCCGCCACGTGGCCGACGCCATCGCCTACGAGATCGGCCGCCAGGGCGCGGCCGTGCAGGCGGGCGAGGCTGTCATACTGCACACCCGCCTCTGGGACCCCGACAAGAAGGCCACGCTGCCCATGCGCGCCAAGTTCGAGGGCCCGTGCGTCCCCGACCCCTCGGTGCCGGCCATCGAGCTGTCTGCGGAATGGATCGAGAGGATGCGCTCGCGACTCCCGGAGATGCCGGCGGCCAGGGCCGAGCGCCTAGTCCGGCAGCACGGGCTGAGCGGCGAGGAGGCCAGGTTCCTGAGCTCCGATCCGGAGACGGCCGGCTACTTCGAGGCGCTGCTGCGGGAGGGGATCGCGCCGCGCACCGCCATGCACTGGCTGACCACCCAGCTGATCCCGACCATCAGGGAGCGCCAGCAGGAGCTGTCCGCTTCGCCGGTGCCCCCCGCTCGCTTCGCCGCCCTGCTGCGGATGCTGGCGAAGGACGAGATCAACGCCAACGCAGCACGGGAGGTGCTGGGGCACCTCTTCGACAGCGACGAGTCACCGGAGACGATCGTCAGCGCCCGCGGTTTCCGGCAGGTCTCCGACCAGGCCGCCCTGGACGCCCTGATCGACGGCGTCCTGGCCGCTCAGCCACAGGCGGTGGCCGACGTCCGCAAGGGCCAGGCCAAGGCCATGGGGTTCCTGGTGGGCCAGGTGATGCAGGCCTCCGGCGGCAAAGCCAACCCCAGGATCATCCGGGAACTGCTGGGCAAGAGGCTCGGCGCGAATTCCTGAACGGGCGTCGACCGGCACGACAAAGAACCTCGAGTCTCGACTTGTATATCCCGCGCATATACAATGGGGTGGCGAGGAAGGGCTGACTCTAGAGGAGGGGTGATGAGTCAATACTGGCAGTGGACGGAACACAAGGGCAAGCGGCTTCTGCTGGTCAAGTTCACCGGCCTCAAGGACGAGAAGACCTACGTCGAGGCCATCGCCGACCTGGAACGGGAAATCCTGAAACAGCCGAAAGGCCGCATCCTGCCACTGATCATGGATGTGAGCGACACCCGGGTAACCAAGGCGGTGACCGAAAGGGGCAAGCAGCTGCTGGCAACGTCCAAGTCCTACGGGATACCGGACAGCCCGGCGGTGCTGGTGGGCCTGTCGGGGGCGCAGAAGGCCATCGTCATGGCCATTCAGCTCATCAGGCCCGACCTGCACGTGGCCGGAAGCCTTGAGGAAGCCAAGGACTGGATTGTGAAGCGCATGGAGTAGCCCGGCCGGCTAGCCGCCCGCCGCCTGTTCCAGGTCGATCATACCGTTCTGAAGCTCCCGAAGGTCCCCGGCCCGGAGGGCGCTCCGAATCACCCCTTCGATGCGCTCGCGCGCGCCGGCCGGGGTGCTCTGCATCCCCAGCACCCGGGAGGCCTGCGTCGCCAGATCATCTGGCAGTGTGGCGGACTGGTAGCGGACCACCAGTTTGACCGCCTCCGCGATCTCCTCGTCACATATCAGGGCTATCTTTGCCGGCGGGTCCTGGAGCCGGCGCCGCACCCGGGGCGGGGCGTCCCCGGGCGGCCACAGGAAATCACCGCGCCGCACTACGCGGCCGTTGGCAGCCGCCACCCGCACGCCTTCCTCCACTACCTGGCGGACGCGGTCGCCGGACCGCGCCCGGTTCCAGAGGAGGCGGACGCGGCGCACCACCTCATCGAGGCAGACCGGCCCTTCCACCGCCACCACGTTCTCGACGGCCAGGGCCAGGACGGCCGGCGTCTGCTTCTGCAGCTCCCCGTTGCGGCGCACCCCGAGTGACCGGCAGACCTCGTAGTCAGATACCATGTCCTCCAGCCGCTCCCCGGAGAGCGCAGCCTCTGCCGCTGTCGCTCCCGCGCCCTCGCCGAAGTCGGCCGTATTCGCAGATCCGACGGCCGGGTCGGCCGTCGCTCCGGCCTCGTCTTCGGCGTCGTCCCCGGTCTGTCTTGTCCCCCCGGCGGCTGCATCGCTGTCGGCACCGGGCAGGGCCGGCGGCCCCGACGCCGCCCGCTCGATGGCCGCGAGGAGTGTCTTCTGGCTCTCCTCCCGCCTCCGGTACCAGTCGGTCGACCAGACGTGGTGGATCCTCCACCCTCTGTCCCTCAGCACCGCGTCGCGCAGCCGGTCCCGGTCGCGCGCCACCCTCGAAGAATGGTACTGGGCCCCGTCGCCTTCGATGCCCAGGAGGTAGCAGCCCGGTGACTGAGGATGGACTATGCCCAGGTCGACACGGAAACGGGCGCACCCCACCTGCCGGCGCACCGCGTGGCCCCGGGCCCGCAGGAACTCAAACACCGCGTCCTCGAACGGCGACCCGGCTTCTCCCTCCTGCTCGACGCTCGCCAGCGTCCGGTTCTCGGCGTACTCCAGGAACACCGCGAGCGCCCGGGGGCCGGGCCGGGCGTCCCTCTCCAGCGACAGGTCGGCGGCCCGGAAGCTCGAGAAGACCACGCACTTCTCCCTGGCCCTGGTTATGAGCACGTTCAGCCGGCGCTCGCCCCCTTCCTGGTTCAGGGGACCGAAGTTGTGCGTCAGGACACCGTCGGCATCGAACCCGTACCCGATGCTGAGGAAGATGACGTCCCGCTCATCACCCTGGATGGTTTCCAGGTTCTTGACGAAGAAATGCTCCTCGCGGTCGCGGGAGAAGAAACGGTCCATCCCCGGGCTCCGCCGTCTGGCCAGCTCTATCTCGCTGTCAATCGCCTGCTGCTGCTTGATGCTGAACGCCCCCACACCCAGGCTCTTGCCGGGACGCCGGCGGAAGTGCTCCATGACGGCCTCGGCCACAACCCTGGCTTCCCGGCGGTTCACCTGGCCGCGGCCGCGCTCGTAGACCGCTCCCGGGACGTGGATGAAATGGAGCCCGAGATCGCCGGAGGAGCTGACCGCACTGGGGTAGATCAGCAGACGGTTCTCGTAGAACTCCTGGTTGGAGACCGCGATCAGGGACTCGTGCCGGCTGCGGTAGTGCCAGATCAGGCGCCGCGACGGGAACCGCGTGGCGCACTGGTCCAGGATGCTGTCCATGTCTCCCACCGTCGCCTCGTCCGTCTCGAAATCATCTTCATCTTCATGGACGATCCGGTCGAAAAAGGTGGTGGGAGGCAGCTGGCGCCGGTCCCCCATGACCACCACCTGGTTGGCCCGCAGCAGCGCACCCAGGGCGTCCTCCGGCCGCACCTGGCTGGCTTCGTCGAAAAGGATGAGGTCGAAGCGCACGCTCCGGGGATCCAGGAACTGAGCGATGGACAGGGGGCTCATCATGAAACACGGCTTGATCTTCTGGATATGCGGGCCGCACCTGACCAGCAGCTTGCGGATGGGCATATGGCGGCGCGTCTTGCGCAGCTCCCCCTGGAGGATCCCGGCCGCCGATCCGGGGGAGGCATCCGCCGGGTCCCGCGGCATGGCCCTCCACAGCTTCTGCCGCAGCCGGCGCCGGTTGGCCGCAATCAGGCCGCGGTCCAGATCGGCGAAATCCTGTATCTTCTTCTCGTGCACCAGGCCGAAGAAGCGCGCCAGGTGGGGCCGCTTCTCGAACGCCTGCCGCAGGAGCGCGTTGACCAGGTTGCCTTCGAAACAGGGAACAAGGTCGGCCGCCTCCACACGGTCCTGCATCACCACGTCCGCCACGGGCGAGCCCACCGACTCCAGGCAGCGGTCCCTGAGCATCACGAACTGCGACCACCGATCGAGACCGGACAGACTGCCGCTCCAGACTTCCAGGCGCCGGCCTATGTCCGGGAATCGCGCCCCGTCCTTCGGGCCGCCGAAGACCGCCGCGCAGTCCGCGCCGACCCTCTCCAGGACCATGGTCAGGTCCCGGGAGAACGCCTCGCCCGCCGTCCTCAGCATCCCGGTGGCCTTCTGCAGCTCCGCCGCCGGCAGCCCGGCGGCCACCAGGGACACCGCCGCCCCGGCAATGGTCCCCGAGGACAGCATCTGGCGAAACGACGGCACCCAGTCCGCCACCCGGCGCAGCAGGGCCGGATCGCTCGCCTCTGCCTGCCAGTGCCGGCCGAACAGGGAGCGGGCCATGCCATCGTCCTCCTGGATCCGCTGGCGCAGTTCCCGGTACCGGCGGAAATGGCCAAGGTCGGAGACCTTCCGCGAGTTGTCCCCGGGGGCCCCGTCCCGGTACAGCCCGGCCACCTGCCGGTTGAGATCCCGGTAGCGGCCGCTGAGGAACCGGAGGGGGCTGCCGGCACTCCTGGCATACTCCTCATGCATTCGGGCGATCTCGTCGGCCCGTCCCAGGGCGTCTTCCCTGAACCGAAACTTCAGAAAGCCAGCTTCCTCCCGGGTCGACTCGACGACACTGATGATGTCCCGGGCCGGGCTGCCCGCCCCGTCCCATTTCGGGTTGGCCAGCGCCTCCGCCTCCACGGGCACGGAGGCCGCCATGATGTCCGCCGCGGTGGTGGCCTTTCCCAGCTCCTCGAGGCTGGCCGGACGGCTTATGGCGCACAGGCCAACCACGGCGTCGATGCTCTCCTCGAGCCGGCGGAGCGAAGCCGCGCAGCGGGCCAGCAGGTCCCGGACTTCCTCCACATCCGACGGCAGCAGGCTGGCAGGGCGGCACCCCAGCCACGGGTTGGCACCCACGGGGGCCACCAGCGGCAGAGCCTGCCCCAACCCCTCGAAGGCGGACCTGGCCTGCGTCCACTGCTTCTGGTCGAAACCCTCCGGGAGGGACATGCTGACTGCGGGCATCGGCCGGCCCGCCGCCTCGAAATGCCGCCTCACGCCCTCGCCGGCGCAGTACAGGTCGAACGGCGAGCGCGCGAGGTTTCCCCACGGCTCCCGGAGCTCCCTGGCGTACCCGTTCAGCTCCGACCTGAGGCTGTCCAGCCGGTCGAACTCCTCCTCCAGACGAACTTCCCCGGGGGCCGCCATCTCCAGGGTGCGGCGCAGCTCATCCAGCACCTCCCTCTTGTTCGACTTGTGGCTGTGCAACTGCAGGCAGAAGTCCCCTATCCCGGCCTGGTCCAGCCGGGCCTTCACCACCTCCAGGGCCGCCATCTTCTCACTGACGAACAGGACGCTCCGGCCCGCCGCCAGGGATTCGGCGATGACGTTGGCGATGGTCTGTGATTTCCCGGTCCCCGGCGGTCCTTCCACCACCAGGTTGCGCCCCGACTTGACGTCCTCTATGGCGGCGATCTGCGAGGGGTCGGCATCCACAATATGATAGAGATCGGCGGCCCTCAGTTTCTCGTCGGACTCCTCGCCATCGAAGCCGGGCACGCTCTCCGCGCGGTAGGCAGGATCAAAGAGGGCCCGGATGAGGGGAGCGTCCGCCGGAGACGCGTCCTCCGGCCAGGCATGCGGGTCCAGGTCCCGGTACATGGTGAACTTCCTGAAGCTGAAGAAGCCCAGGTAGATGTCGGTGACCACCCGCCAGCGGGGCTTTTCCTGGATGTTCCGGGAGACCGCCTGGAAGTACTCGTTGATGCCTTCCTTCTCGTTCTCGTCCGGCATCTCGAAGTCGGGCAGGAGGACCCCCTGCCTGGCCAGCGCGGCCTGCAGGGAGATGTTGGTGGACAGGTCCTCGCCGCTCCAGCGCAGCGAGAAGGCCGTCCTGACGCCGGCGCGCTCCAGCTCCACCGGGATGAGCACCAGCGGCGCCTTCCGGGTCTCCGGCAAAGCATCGCTTTCCTGCCACTCCAGGAAGCCAAGGGCCAGGTAGAGGATGGAGTACCCCGCTTCCTCCATGCTGGACGCGGACTCCTGGTAGAGGAAGTACAGCCTCTCCTGGAGCTCCCCGCTCTCCAGCGCCGTCTGGAGGAAGCGGTCCGGCGGCCGGTCAACACCCTCCGGATCCGGGGCCGCGGCCCGGTCTCCCGGGCGGAAGTGCATGGACTTCTCGTTCAGGACCAGGATGTCATAGATCTCGGCCGGGACCTCATCGACGATCCCAATGGACCGGCGCCTGGTGGGCCGGAAGTTCAGCAGCCGATTGCGCAGCGACAGGTCCAGCAGCCTGCCCCTGGCGATCTCCAGCTGTTTCTCGCTCTCAACCATCAGCGTCTCCCGGCCGCGACATGATACGCACCGCAGCCGCGAAAAGTCAAAAGGCCCGGCGCCCGGCCGGAGGGCCGCCCGGAGAGATACATGAGAGGGATTGGGTGGCCTTCGGAGATGAAATCGTGAGGTCCCCCGGTTGTCTTGATACGCCGCCGTGACAGCACGTCCCCATACTGTAGGAGGTGAAACCTCTGCCCGGGGAGGAACGTCTGGCGCGCGTCTCGCGGAGTGCTCCGCGGGGCCGGCGCTTGAGGCCGGGCCGGGCGAGGTTCCCGTTCAGGCGTCCTGATCGAGAGAGATTTGGATGAGACTGCGCACCAAGTTTATGCTGATGATCGGCGCCGGCTTTGCCGTGGCGCTGGTCCTGACCCTGCTGGTGGCCCAGAACGTGGTGACCAAGCGCTTCGCCGCAATGGAGAGGGACAATACGGAAGAGAACACTCAGCGGGCCGTCAGCGCCCTGTACCAGGACTTCACCAACCTGAACGTCAACTTCGGACCGGAGATCTTCGAGAGCGGGTCTTTCAAGTGGGTCGAGGATGAGGAGGGGACACACCTGGAGGTGAACTTCGACGGCCAGTCCTTCGCCATCCTCAACATCAACTTCGTCGCCTTCATCATGACTCCCGGCGAGCCTCCCTCGGGCATGGGATACGACCCGGATACGGGCGTGGCGATACCTTTCCCTGACGGATTCGCCGAAGAGCTGATGCGCGAGGACAACCCGATTACAGCGCCGGAGGACGAGAATGCCTCCGGGACCGGCATACTCCTTCTGGCCAACGATGCTCTGCTCGTCCAGTCGTTTCCCATCAACGTCGAGACCAACTACGGGCCGGTCAAGGGCCGCACGGTCTTCGCCCGCCTGCTGGATGATGGCGAGTTGGAGCGCCTTTCGGAGCAAACGCACATGTCCCTGGGCGTCTTCCGCTGGGACGAAATCAACATGCCCACGGACTTGCAGGAGGTGCAGCCCCGGCTATCGGACGAATGCCCGGTGGTCAGCCGGCCGCTGGACGGCGACACGGTGTCCGGCTACGGCCTGCTGAATGACGTCTACGGCCAGCCGGCGATGATAATGAGGGCCAACCTGCCCCGCGACATCTACCACCAGGGGCAGCAGACGGTCTACTGGCTCATAGGCCTCCTGGCCGCGATAGCGGTGGTCTTCACCATGGGCCTCGCACTGGTAGGGAACCGGGTGGTCCTCTCCCGGCTGGTGGGTTTGAGCAAGGGCATCAACAGCGTGCGCGAAACCGGCGACCTGACCGCCCGGCTCGCGGTTGAGGGGCAGGATGAAGTCTCGGGGCTGGGCGAGGCCATCAACGGCCTGCTGGCCTCGCTGGGCCGGTCGCAGCGTGAGCTGAGCGAACGGGAGGCGGAGAAGCGGGCCCTGCTCAACGCGGTGCCGGACCTGATGTTCCGGGTGGCCGCGGACGGCACCATCATCGACGCCCGGGCCGCCGAGAAAGGCGGCGCGCCGGGGGCCAAGGTCAGGTTCACGGAGGGCAGACTGTACAAGGAGATGCCGCAGTACGATGTCCTGTCGGCAGAGGTCGTCCGCCGCGGCCTGCCGCTGGTAAAGCGGGCACTGCAAACGGGAGAGACGCAGACCTTCGAGATCCAGGTCCCGCTCAAGGGGGAAACGGCCTTTTACGAGGCCCGCGTGGCGGCCAGCCGCGAGAACGAGGCGCTGGTCATGGTGCGCGACGTCACCGAGCGGAAGCGGGCGGAGATGAGGCTGGAGTTCGTCAGCAGCCACGATGCCCTCAGCGGCCTGCACAACCGGGCCTATTTCGAGAGCGAGTTCGCCCGGATGGAACGTGCCGGAGGCCCCTTCCCGGTGAGCGTAGTGATGGTGGACGTGGACGGGTTGAAGGCGGTCAATGACACCCAGGGCCACGTCGCCGGGGATGCGCTCCTGAGGCGGACGGCCACGGTCCTCATAGCCACCTTCCGCTCGGGAGATGTAGTGTCAAGGATCGGGGGCGACGAGTTCGCCGTGCTGCTCCCCGGCGCCGACACCGCCGTGGCCGAGAAGGCCATGGAACGACTGAGGGCCACATTGGCGATCCACAACAGCGAGCACCGGGGGGTTTCCCTGAGCTTCTCCATGGGCGTAGCCACCGGTGGAGAGGGCTGCCAGCTGGCCGAGATCATGAGAGAGGCTGACAACCGCATGTACCAGGACAAGCAGGCGAAGAAGGCCGCGTCCAGGGTTACCGCCACCCAGACGGCAAGATAGCCCGCGTCGAGTCTCACCCGGGCAGCACCCCTCCCGGCGGCGGACGCATCGCGGGCAGGCCGCCAGTGAATGGAGTGTGTGTGCAGTGAGCGCTTTCCCGGGCTACGCTGTTGTGGAGCAGATCGATGAGACGCTCCACTCCGTCGTCTTTCGGGCGCACCGGGAGGACCCGCCCGGCACCGTCATCATCAAGGCCCTCCGCGCCGAGTATCCCACCCCCGCGGAGGTCGCCCGCCTCAAGCATGAGTATCAGATCATCCGCGGCCTCAACGTGGAAGGCATCGTGCGCGTCCTCGACGTGCTGGATGCCGAAGGCGGCGTGGCCCTGGTTCTGGAGGACTTCGGGGGTGTGGCCCTCAAGGAAGTGATCCGCGGCGGCCTTCCCGTCAAGAGGTTCCTCGAGCTGGCGATATGCCTGGCCGACATCCTGGGCCACCTCCACCAGAACAACATCTCTCACCGCGACATCAAGCCGGCCAATATCATCGTGGGCCGGGAATCCGGTACCGTGAAGGTAACCGACTTCGGCATCGCCGCCGAGTTCACCCGCCAGAGCGCGGAGTTCTACAACCCGGAGATCATCCAGGGCGCCCTGGCCTATATCTCCCCGGAGCAGACCGGCCGCATGAACTGCGCCGTCGACTACCGCACCGACCTGTACTCCCTGGGCGTCACCTTCTACGAGATGCTCACCGGCCAGCTGCCCTTCACCTCCAGTGACGCCATGGAGATGATCCATGCCCACATCGCCCGAGTTCCCCCCGCGCCGGCGAAGCTCAGGCAGGGCATCCCGACAGTGGTGTCCGACATCGTCATGAGGCTCATGTCCAAGGCCGCCGCCGACCGCTACCAGAACTGCTTCGGCCTGGCCGCCGACCTGCGTGAGTGCCTGGCCCGGCTGGAGCTCACCGGCGGCATCGAGCCGTTCGACCTGGGCCGCCAGGACGTCTCCCTGCGTTTCATCATCCCCCAGATCGTAGTCGGCCGCGACGCCGAGCTGGCGGTCCTCCACGCCGCCTTCGACCGCGTCGCCCGGGGCGCAGTGGAGGTGATGCTGGTCCAGGGCGAGCCCGGGATCGGCAAGTCGGCCCTGGTCAAGGAGATCCACAAGCCCATCCTGGCCAAGAGAGGCTACTTCATCAGCGGCAAGTACGACCAGTTCCGGCGCTCGGTCCCTTACAGCTCCATCATCCAGGCCTTCCAGAGCCTGGCCCGCCAGATCCTGGCGGAGAGCGACGAGCGCGTCCGGGAGTGGAAGACGAAGATCCTCCGCAGCCTGGGGCCCAACGGCAAGATCATCACCGACGCCATCCCGGAGGTCGAGCTCATCATCGGCCCGCAGCCGGACATCCCGGACCTCGGCCCGGAGGAGACCCAGAACCGCTTCAACCTCTGCTGCCGGAACTTCGTCCGGGTCTTCGCCGATGCGTCGCACCCGCTGGTGCTCTTCCTCGATGACCTGCAGTGGGCCGACAGCGCCAGCCTCCACCTGATCGAGACCATCGCCACCGACGGCGAGCTGCGCTGCCTCTTGTTCATCGGCGCGTACCGCGACACGGAGGTGCCCCCCCACCACCCCCTCAGCCTGACGCTGGAGACCATGCGCCGGACCGGGCTGACGATCAACACCGTCACCCTGGGGGGTCTCCGCCCCGTTGACGTGAACCAGTTCATCGCCAACTTCCTGCGCTGCCCGCCCGAGAGCAGCCAGCCCCTGGCATACCTGATGCAGGCCAAGACCAGGGGCAACCCCTTCTTCGTCAACCAGTTCCTGAAGACCCTCTACGCGGAGCGCTGCATCGTCCTCGACCCGGTGCGGGGCTGGACCTGGGACATGGTCAGGATCCAGGAGATGCAGGTCACCGACAACGTGGTGCAGTTCATGGCCGAGAGGATCCATGTTCTGGCGCCCGCGCCCCGGAGACTCCTTCAGACCTGCGCCGTTATCGGCAACCGTTTTGACGCCGTGACCCTGGCCTCCGTCGCCGGCCAGCCCCTGGAGGAGGTGCTCATCACACTCGACGCCCTGATCCAGGAAGGGCTCGTCAACCGCAGGGGTGACCGCTACCGCTTTCACCATGACCGCATCCAGGAAGCCGCCTATTCCCTGCTGACTCCGGCCGAGCGGGAACGGATCCACTTCGAGATCGGTATCATGGAGCTCCAGCGCACCCCGCCGGACCAGCTGTTCAACCGCATCTTCTACATCGTCGACCAGCTGAACCAGGGGAAGGCTCACATCTGCTCGCCGGCCGGGCGGCGCCGCCTGGCTGAACTGAACCTTGAGGCGGGGATCAAGGCCAAGGAGTCCACCGCCTATGCCGCGGCGGCGGCCTATCTCAGCGCGGGGCGGGAGCTCCTGGCGGCGGACTCGTGGCAGGCGGACTATCAACTGACGTACGATCTTCATAAGCAGCTGATGGAGTGCCAGTTCCTCAATCGTGATTTCGAGGAGGCTGAGAGGCTGTCCGAGGTCATCGTGGCCATGTCGCGCACCAGGGTGGACAAGGCCCGGGTCTACACCACCATGGTAGTGGTTTACACCAGCCTGCGCTCTCCACGCGAGGCCATCGAGCTGGGCCTGGCCGCCCTCAAGCTGTTCGGCATCCACATATCGATCGATGTCGGCAAGGCCCCGGTCGCTGTCGAGCTTATCAAGGCGCGCGCAGCCCTCAGGAGGCGGAAGCTGGAGGACATCCTGGAACTGCCCCGCATGCAGGACGAAGAGCTCCTGGCCGCGCACGATCTAATGCTGAGCATCGCCACACCCGCCTACTACGTCAACGCCAACCTCTTCGCCCTGCTGGTGCTCAAGGGGGTGAACGCCAGCCTTCGCTACGGGCATGTGCCGCATGCCGCACTGGCCTTCGCCGCCCTGGCAACTATTGTGGAAAATGCCCAGGGCGACTATGCGCTCGGCTACCGCCTGGGCGAGATGGCCCTCAAACTGAACGAAAGGCTCGACAATCGCAGCGTGGCCGGCCAGGTCCACCACATCTTCGCCTTCTTTATCCAGCACTGGAAGAGACATATCAGGTACGACCTGGCGGTCTATCCCAAGGTCTACGAGCTGTCCATTAACGCGGGCGATTTCATCTATGCCGGACACAGCATCAACGCCGCGGGGGAGACCCGGCTCAGGATCTCCCCGCGCCTGGACGACGTCCTGGATGACCTCAAGAGATACCAGGAGTTCATGGATGTCCTGCAGGATCCGCTGATTACGGCCCAGTACCGGGCGCTCATCCGCTACATCCTGGTCTTGAAGGGCGCCTCACCATTGCGTGATGACCTCTCCGGAGACGGCTTCGATATGGCCGCCTACACCGACCATTTCCGAAAAGAAGGCCACCATTTCGGCCTGTGCCTGGCGCTCCTTCCCCGGGCCATCCTGCTCTCCTGGTACGGACGGTACGAGGAGGCTCTGGAGGTTTCCACAGAAATAGACCAGCACGTCCATGTCCCCATCGGCGCCCTCCTGGTCGTCGACCACTACTTCTACTATTCCCTGATCCTGACAGCCCTGCTCGCACAGGGGGAGGTGAAGCGACGCCAGAAGTTCACAGACATCCTGCGCCGCAACCAGCGCAAGATGCGCACCTGGGCGGCCCTCTGCCCCGAGAACTTCCAGCACAAGCATGACCTGGTCGCTGCGGAGATGGCGGCCCTGGCCGGCCGGCCGAACGAGGCCATCAGGCTCTACCATGCCGCCATTGAGGGGGCTCGCCGGAACGACTATCTCCACGACGAGGCCCGGGCCTGCGAGCACCTGGCGCTGTACTATCTCACTCGTGACCTGGGAGGTGAAGCCGGACTCTTCATGCAGCGGGCCCACCATCTGTACCGCTCCTGGGGAGCGTCGGCCAAGCAGAAGGACCTCGAGGAGCGCTACCCGGATCTCGTCCGCGGCGAGGCCAGGCCGGGCCTGCCCGGGAACATGGAGCAGACGTCTGCCGGCTCCCGCCTGCTGGACCTGTCCGCGGTGATGCAGGTCTCCCAGGTCATATCCAGCGAGATCATGCTGGACCGCCTGCTGCAGAAGATCATGCACATGTCCATCACGACTGCCGGCGCGCAGCTCGGCTACCTGTGCCTGGAATCGGACGCCCGGCTGACAGTGGAGGCCAGTGAGGACGTCGGTGCCCATGAGTCACGCGTGCTGCAGTCCACCCCGCTGGAGGACTGCAAAGGCCTCTCGGTGGCCATCATCAACTACGTGTCCCGCAGCGGCACACCCGTTATCCTGGCCAACGCCGCCCAGGAGGGCGCCTTCATGAACGACCCGCACGTCATCAGCCGCCGCTGCCAGTCCATCCTGTGCACGCCGATCCTGAACAAGGGCAAGCTCTACGGCATCCTGTACATGGAGAACAACCTGGCCGCAGGGGCCTTCACCCCGGACCGCCTGGAAATCCTGGGCATCATCGCCGCCCAGGCGGCCATATCGCTGGAGAACGCCAAGCTCTTCGACCTGGCCACCACCGACGGCCTGACCAAGCTCTTCGTGCACCGCTACTTCCACATCCTGCTGGACCAGGAGGTCCAGCGCTCGCGGCGCTACGGCCAGTCATTCTCCCTGGCCATGATCGACATCGACAACTTCAAGGAGTTCAACGATACCTGCGGCCACCAGGTGGGCGACGAGGTGTTGAGGCATGTGGCCCGCGCCATCCGCCAGAACACGCGCACCGTGGACATCTCCGCCCGATACGGCGGCGAGGAGTTCGCCGTAATCCTGCCGGAAACCGACCTGGAGGCCGGTCTGGTGGCCGCCGAGAAGCTGCGCCGCTCGATCGAAGAGATGGAGATCCGCCACTCCGCAGGAAGCTCGAAACTGACGGTCAGCATCGGCCTGGCTGCCTTCCCCCACCATGCCAGCGACAAGGACGGCCTGATCCGGTCCGCCGACGGCGCCCTCTACGCCTCCAAGAAATCCGGGAAGAATCGGGTCTCGGTGGGAGAGAGTACAGCCTCCTGACGGCCAGCGGCCGACCGGTCACCGGGTGCCACAGCAGACGCGCACCCTGTGTCAGGCCAGTATCCTGATGGAGGCGATGGCCCCGGGCATGGCCAGGCGAACTTCCCGGCCGCTGACCAGCAGCGGCCCCAGGTCGCGCTCCCGGGCGTCGCAGAGGAAGGCGGCCTTCGGGAGAAATCCGCGAAGGCTCACCACGACCGGCAGGCCGGCCTCCCCCCAGCAGCATAGACGCACGATGATGCCATCCCCGCGGGAGGCGCGCTTCACCGCAGTCACCGTTACCTCGGGCCGATCGGTGGCCGCCAGGGATTCCGCCATCCCGCCCCGCCCCGCCGGACCCTCGGGCCCGGGGAACACCCTCCGCGCCGCCAGCGGGATGGCGTTCTGGCGCCAGTCGCCGGCTTCGGTAAACAGCAGCGCGTATTCGCAGATGTGCCGGGACATCTCGTGCCCCGCCACCGTCATACCCTGGAGCGGGAAGATGCCCAGTACCCGCTCGCCGGTGGCGTTGCGCAGGGCCACCAGCTCCAGCGTCCCGTCGGACCGGCAGGCCACGGCCCCCGGCATGGAAAGGCAGAGGGCCACGCCGCGGCCGCTGGCCCTGTCCTGGAAGTGGACGAAGCTCTGGGCCGGCCAGAAGGTCGGTGAGTATATCCTGTCCAGCGGCCTGACTACGATGCCGCCCGGCGCGTCCATGGCCAGGCGGTCCGGGGCCAGGCCCGTGCCGAACCGGACGGTCAACGTGCGGCGGTGGCCGGCCTGACCTTCCACGCGAAACCTGATCGCCGGCGAGTCGGAGCCGAACTGGCAGACCTGGCGGACCGTCTGGCCATCCACCTCCACGGTGGCGGAAACCTGCAGGCACCGGCCGCCTTCCTCCCCGCCAGGGCGGCCGCCATCGCCGCTGACCTCCAGCCGGGCGGGCCGGTCGCACGACCGGCCGGCCTCTCTCAACCACCCGCCCAGGTACTCATGGCCCATCCTCCACAATCCGCCGGAATCCCGGTAGCTCACGACACAGTTGGACAGCGACAGCAGCGGCGCCTGCGAGCCCGGGCGCCGCGCGCGCAGGATTGACCCGCCCCTGCGCTCGGCCAGCTCCATAACGTAGTAGGGCGTTGTTATCTCCAGGACGCCGTCGTGCCGGCTGCAGGCGAGCGCCCCGGCGGCCGGCGCGGCCTTCGCCGCCTGACCCGCGGGCGGCGCCAGGCCTTCCATGGCCGCCCTGGCCTCTGCTATCCCCTTGTCGAGCCACGGCTCCTGCTCGGTGCGCACTACGCCGTCCGCCGCCGTTCCGGTGATGAAGTCATGGTGGTTGGAAGCGGCGGCATGCCACCAGGCGTCCTCGATGGCCCGGGCCACCCGCCTCGCCTGACCCTCGTTCTGCGGCAGAAGCGAGAACTGCTCGGCCAGCAGCAGCAGGTCGACCAGGTCCCGGCATTTCCTCTTCAGGGTAGGCCGGGTCGCGTAGAACCCGGTCCAGCACGGGTTGGGATCAAGCTCGAGGACGGGTAATACCTCCCGGTGGCAGTCCACCAGGGCCAGGTAGTCATCCAGCCCGGCGTTGACCGCCCAGATGCCCGTGGAGGGGTAGTGGCGCTGGTTGCAGCGGTCCAGCAAGGCCACCAGACCGGGGGTAGGGTCGATGAAATCGCCGCCGATGGCGCAGAACAGATACGGCGTCCGCGAAAAGGGTATCAGCTGGCGGGCGAAGCGGCGCACCTTGCCGGCCACGTTCCGGTCGGAAGGGTCGGGAATGGCGAAGGTGCTGAGCCCTCCCCGCCCCAGGCCGCGGTAGGCTAGGGTATCACCCTGATTGTATCCGTGCCGGTTCCAGTGGCAGAGGACCTCGGCGCCGTCGCGGCCGCGCCAGATGAAATCCAGGCAGCGCTCTTGCTCCATGAGCCGCGCGGCGCTGGAACCTGGGCGGGGGAACCGTCTGAACAACACCTCATGATAAGAGCTGGGGTGCAGCGCGCCGTCGATGTGGGTCATGGCCGCCTGGCTGAAGCCGGCCGCCCGCAGCAGGGACGGCAGAGCGGGCGAGCCGCCGAAGCTGTCGGGGAAGTAGGCCAGCGGCGGCTCCTGCACCATTCCGTTCGAGCGCAGCCACTCCTGGCCCAGCAGCAGGTCCCGCAGGATCGCCTCGGCACTGGGCAGGATGGTGTCGGCGGTGGTGACGCCGCTGGAGGTGAGCCGGAGCCGGCCCTCGTTCACCAGCTGCCGCACGGCATCCTGCTGCCGGGGGCGGCCCTCCCAGTACAGCCGGAGGAAGAAGACACACTCGATCGAGTAGACGCGGCGGGGCTCCCGCAGGAGCTCGCTGACGGCCTTATCGAGGTTGGGGCCGACCAGCCGCCGGAAATAGTCCCCCGAGGTGAGCCTCCAGTTGGGGTCCCAGTGGCTGGATTCCGCGAAAACGATGACCCGCTTCGCCCCGGCCGGGATGCCCAGCCGGGACCGCAGCGACGCCTCCGTAGCCCGCCCGGGCTGTGGAGCGCTTCCCCCCATTGCGGCGTCTGGCATGGCTGGCCCCATATTACCAGAGATGGCGGTTGATTGGCGCGGCCGGACCCACTAAACTGCTGGTGCGGGCCTTTTGACAACGTCGGCGATCGCCGACAGAATATAGGATCACGGCGTAGTGAGGTGGTGAGATGGGTGTGCAACGCGTGAACCCGGGAGGCATTCAGGGGCCGGGGGAGAGGCGCCCGGCCAGATCGGCGGTGATGCTGGTGAGCACCAGCCCCGGCGATGCCGAGCAGCAGAGTCAGTCTCTCAAGCAGCATAGATATGACGTAAGCATCGCCACCAGCCTGGCCGGAATGGAGACGGTGATCCAAAGCGGGAAGAAGGTGGCGCTGGTGGTCATCGACCTGGCCGGTCTCGGCCGGGTCGTGTGGAAACACTGCGAGAGGCTTCAGGCAGCCAGCATACCATTCCTGGTGATCACGGACCAGCGCAGCCCCTCGTTGCAGACGGAGAGCCTGCTGCACGGGGCCAGGGGGGTGTTCACCGGGCCCCTGGCCGGGAGGGAGCTGGCGGAGTACGTGCGGGCGACCCTGGGCAGGTAAGTTCGAGCCCCAGCCGGCAGGGCCGGACTCTTGCCGGACCGGGCTGTAGAAAGGGTAGTGGGACGGTATGGTTATAAGATGAGCATGCGCAGGCGGAGCGACAGGCACCCGTTCGTTGACAACGACCCTCTCTGGTACAAAGAGGCAGTAGTCTACGAGCTCCATATCCGGGCCTTCTCGGACAGCGACATGGACGGCGTGGGCGACATCCGGGGGCTGATAGACAAGCTCGACTATCTTCACGACCTGGGGGTGACGGCCGTCTGGCTGCTGCCCTTCTTTCCCTCTCCCCTGAAGGATGACGGGTACGATGTCTCGGACTACACGGACATACAGCCCGTCTACGGCAACATGGCCGATTTCCGCACGCTGGTGGACGAGGCCCATCAGCGCGGCCTGAGGATCATCATCGAGCTGGTCCTGAACCACACTTCGGACCAGCATCCATGGTTCCAGCGGGCCCGCCGCTCCCCCCCGGGAAGCCGGTGGCGGGATTACTATATCTGGAGCGACAACACCAACAGGTACCGTGATGCGCGCATCATCTTCACCCAGTTCGAGCAGTCAAACTGGTCCTGGGACCCCGTGGCCAAAGCCTACTACTTTCACCGTTTCTATTCACATCAGCCCGACCTGAACTACGACAATCCGGCGGTGCACCGGGCGATCATGAATGTGGTGAATTTCTGGCTGCGCCTGGGGGTGGACGGCTTCCGGGCGGACGCGGTGCCCTACCTCTACAAGCGGGAAGGCACCACCTGCGAGAACCTGCCCCAAACCCATGTCTTTCTAAGGAGCCTGCGCCGGCATATCGACGCCAAATTCAAGAACCGGATGCTCCTGGCTGAGGCCAACCAGTGGCCCGAGGACGCGGTGGCCTACTTCGGCGATGGAGACGAGTCCCACATGGCCTTTCACTTCCCCCTGATGCCCCGCATGTTCATGGCCATCCGCATGGAAGACCGCTTCCCCATCCTGGATGTCATGGAGCAGACGCCCACGGTTCCGGAGAGCTGCCAGTGGGCGCTCTTTCTCCGCAACCACGATGAGCTGACCCTGGAGATGGTGGCCGATGAGGAACGCGACTACATGTACCGGGTGTACGCCCATGACCCGGTGGCCCGGCTGAACCTGGGCATCCGCCGCCGCCTGGCCCCGCTCCTCAATAACGACCGCCGCAAGATCGAGCTGATGAACATCCTGCTCTTCTCTCTGCCTGGCACGCCGGTGGTCTACTACGGAGATGAGATCGGCATGGGCGACAACGTCTACCTGGGCGACCGCAACGGGGTGCGCACTCCGATGCAGTGGAGCCCGGACCGCAACGCCGGCTTCTCCCGGACCAACCCTCAGAAACTGTACCTGCCGCCCATCATCGACCCCGAATACCACTACGAATCGGTGAACGTGGAGAACCAGCAGGGCAATCCCGACTCCCTGCTGTGGTGGATGAAGCGCCTGGTGGCGTTGAGGAAGCGCTTCAGGAGCCTGGGCAGGGGCAGCATCTCCTTCCTGCATCCGGAGAACCGCAAGGTCCTGGCCTTCATCCGGCAGTACCGGGACGAGGCCATCCTGGTGGTGGCCAACCTCTCGCACAGCGCCCAGCATGGCCGGCTCGACCTCTCCGCCTTCAAGGGGGTTTCTCCGGTGGAGCTGTTCGGCCGCTCCGAGTTTGCCCCGATCGGCGATGGCGAGTACGGCCTGACCCTCGGCCCGTACGGTTTCTACTGGCTTTCCCTCAGGCCGGAGCCCATGGAGGCGCCGCACCAGCGTCTCCTGCCGGCGGAGACCCCAGGGGTCTCCGCGGACGTGCCGGCCATCGTTCTGGACGAAAGTCAGCTGATGGAACGGGAGCAGTGGCCGGTCCTGGAACCAGTGCTGCTGGAGTACCTCCCCCACCGCCGCTGGTTCCGCGGCAAGGCGGACCGGACCCAATCGTGCGAAATAGAGGACGTTGTCCCCTTCGATTTCCCGGACCATGCCGCCCACCTGGTCCTGGCCAGGATCAACTTCTGCGAAGGCGAATCGGAGACCTACGCCATCGCCCTGGCCGTGGGGGACCAGGAGGCGGCCCTGAGGGTACTGGCCGAGCACCCCCATGCCCTGGTGGCCCGCCTGACGTCGAGGGGCGCGGCGGAGGAGACACCACGATGGCTTTACGATGCCACCGTGGACAAGACCTTCTGCGGTCACCTCCTGGATGCCATCGGCAAACGCCGCCGGTTCAAAGGCGACAAGGGCGCCATCACGGCCATGCCCGGCCGACTGTTGGAGTTTGTGGGAGAGGTGAGCAGGGACAAGCTGGGACTGGACAGCGCGCCGGTCAAGGCCGGGAGCAGCAACACCTCCGTCACCTACGGAGACCGGCTGATCCTGAAGCTGTTCCGGCACCTCGAAGAGGGGCTGAACCCGGACCTCGAGGTGGGGCGCTTCCTGACGGAGAAGGCCGGATTCCCCCACACACCGCCACTGGTCGGCGCCCTGGAGTACCGGGTGCGCAACAGGCGTCCATCGACCCTGGCGGTCCTGCACGGCCTGGTGCCCAACGCGGTGGACGGCTGGCGCCACACGGCGGACGCCCTCGATCGCTACTACAAGCGGGCCCTGGCCCATCCCACGGTCCAGGTGCCCCCCATTCCCCTGACGCCCCCCCTGTTCTTGAATGAACCGGTTCCGGCGCTGGTCGAGGAGACCATGGGGCCCTTCCTGTCGTCGCTGCACCTGCTCGGGGAGCGCACCGCCCGGATGCATCTGGCGCTGGCGTCAGACCCCGCCGACCCGGAGTTCGCCCCCGAACCCTTCTCGATGATCTATCAGAACGCGGTCTACCACGCCATGAGGAGCTCGGCGGTGCAGACCATGGAGCTGCTGCGGGCCCGGCTGGAAGACCTGCCCGAGGCACTGAGACAGGAGGCCGAACACCTTCTGTCGCTGGAGGACAAGACGGTCGCCCGCTTTCAGACGATGCGCCACCTCAAGTTCGGCGGCGGGCGCATCCGCTGTCACGGCGACTACCACCTGGGACAGGTGCTCTACACCGGGAAGGATTTCGTGATCATCGATTTCGAGGGGGACACGAGACGACCCCTGACTGAACGGCGCCTGAAGCGCTCGCCGCTCACCGATGTGGCCGGAATGGTCCGCTCCTTCGACTACGCGGCCGGCTTCTCCGTGGCGCGCCAGGGGGCCACGGGGCTGGACCCCCGGCACGCGCCCATGCCCGAGCTGTGGGCCCGATTCTGGACCACCTGGTCGACAGCGGTCTTCCTCACGTCCTACCTGGATACGATGAAGACAGCCTCGCTGCTGCCCGCCGGCCAGAAGGAAACGGCAACCCTCCTCAATGCGCTGCTGCTGGCCCGGGCCCTCTCGGAGATCGCCACCGAGCTCGACAGCCACCCCGACTGGGTGAGCGTGCCGATCAGGGCCATACTCCGAATGCTGGAGGGGTAGCGCCATGGTAGAATGGCGTATCGGACATTGATTTCAAGGAGGGATAGTCATGAAGGTCCTGGTCACCTACGTTTCGCAGACAGGCAACACCAGGAAGGTAGCCCAGGCCATCTTCGACCAGGTCAAGGGTGCGAAAGAGATCAAAGAGCTGCAGCAGGTCCAGAGCCTTGACGGCTGCGACCTGGCCTTCGTCGGCTTCCCCATCCAGGCGTACGGGCCAGCCAAGCCCGCCGCCGATTTCCTCCAGAAGCACGCTGCCGGGCGGAACATCGCCCTGTTCATCACCCATGCCACGCCCGAGGACTCCCCGGAGCTGCCGGGGTGGCTGGCCAACTGCAGGGCGGCCGCGGCCGGGGCCAAACTGGCCGGTGTCTTTGACTGCCAGGGCGAGCTCTCAGAGCAGGTGGCCGATTTCATGACCAGGAGCAAGGACGAGAAGCTGATGGCCTGGGCCAAGGACCGGCCGTCAACCGTCGGTCTGCCCGATGCCGCCAGGCTGGAGCGCGCGCGGCGTTGGGCGCAAGAGTTGCTGGCCGAGTTCCACTGAGGCGGTCCACGACTCGGGCGGCGATCGGGGGGAGGTGCAGATGACCACGGAAGCCGGGAGGCCATCCCCATCAGAGGTCGAGACCGAGGTAGTCCTCAAGGACGGCTCACTCGCCATCTTCCGCCCGATCAGGGCCGATGACACCGGGCGCTGGCTCGCCTTTGTCAACGGGCTCACCCCCCACAGCCTCTATCTCCGCTTCCATCACGCGCGGGGCATGATGGAGCCGGAGGACGCCGTCCGGTTCTGCACCGTGGACTACAAGAACACCTTCGCTTTTGTGGCCGAGCTGCCCCGGGGAGAGACCCGGGACATCATCGCCATCGGCCGCTATGTCCGCCTGCCCGACGAGCGCTCCGCCGAGGTAGCCTTCGTCGTCGATGAGGCTCACCAGGGAAAGGGCATCGGCACCAGGCTGCTGGAATGGCTGATCAGGGTGGCCCGCCGCAACGGCATCAAGGTCTTTGAAGCCGACGTCCTGGCGGAGAACGGGGCCATGATGAAGGTCTTCAGCGACTATGGCTTCCACGTCACCAGCGTGATGGTGGGCGGCGTCTACCACGTCGTTTTCCCTATAGTCCGCACCCGGGCCGTGGTCAGGAAGGAGGAGAAACGGGAGATGGACTCCACCCTGGCCGCGCTCCGCGCCGTCCTCCACCCCCGCTCAGTGGCCGTCATCGGCGCCTCCCGGGAAGCCGGCACCATCGGCCACCTGGTGATGCAGTCCATCATGCAAGGCGAGTTCTCCGGGGTCGTGTACCCGGTCAACCCGAAGGCGGAAGCCATACTCTCGGTCAAGGCCTATCCCTCCGTCCTCGACATCCCCGGCCAGGTCGACATGGCGCTCATCGCGGTGCCGGCCCCGGCCGTGGTCGGCGTGGCGGATGAGTGCGGGCGGAAGGGGGTGCAGGCGCTCATCGTCATCTCCGACGGGTTCCGGGAGAGGGGCGCCGAGGGCGCCCTGCGGGAACAGGAGCTGCGCCTGGTCACCCTGGGACACGGTATGCGGCTGGTGGGGCCGAACTGCATGGGGGTGATCAACACCGATCCGGCCGTGAGGCTCAATGCCACCTTCTCCCTGGTCCGGCCCCAGCCAGGCAACATCGCCTTCCTGTCCCAGAGCGGCGCCATGGGCCTCGTGGTCCTGGAATACGCCCGCAACTTCAACCTCGGCCTCTCATCCTTCGCCAGCATCGGCAACCGGGCCGACATCTCGCCGATCGACCTGCTGCAGTACTGGGAGCAGGACCCGGCCACCAGGGTCATCCTGCTCTACCTGGAATCATTCGGCGATCCGCGCAAGCTCGGCCGCATTGCCCGCCGGGTCTCGGCCTCCAAGCCCATAGTCGTGGTCAAAGGCGGCAGCACCGCCGCCGGCTCACGCGCGGCGGAGTCCCACACCGGCTCCCTGGCCACGCCCGACATCATGTCCGACGCCCTCTTCCGCCAGGCGGGGGTCGTCCGGGTAAATACCGTTGAGCAGCTCTTCGATGTCGCCGGCCTGCTGTCCACCCAGCCCATGCCGCGGGGCCGAAGGCTGGCCATAGTCACCAACGGTGGCGGACCGGGCATCATCGCCGCCGATGCCGCCACCCATCACCGGCTGGTGCTGCCGGAGCTCTCCGCCGAGACCCGGGCCGCCGTGAAGGCCGTCGCCAGGCGGGACATCAGCTTCGGAAATCCGCTGGACCTAACTGCCGGCGCTACCGCCGCAGAGTTCCTGGGCGTCCTGAAGGTACTGGCCCAGGACCCGGATATCGATGCGGTGCTGGCCATATTCGTGCCCCCCGTGGTCATCGGCTACGAGGAGATGGACAACGCCCTGCGGCGGATGATGCCGGTCTTCCGGCGCCGGGGGAAGGTCCTGCTGACCTGTTTCATCGGGCAGAGAGGCATGCTGAGGAAGCTGGGAACAGGCCACAAACCCGTGCCCAGTTTCCTCTTCCCGGAGGGTGCCGTGGCGGCGCTGGAGAAGGCCGTCCAGTGCGGGGAAATAGCCCGGCGCCAGCCCGGAAGCATTCCGCGGATACGCGGCCTCCGGCGGGCCCGGGCCGGCAAGATCGTCCAGGAAGCAATGGCCGGCAACCCCCAGAGGCCCCTGTGGCTGCCCGCGGACGCCGTCTCCGAGCTGCTGAGCTGCTACGGCATACAGACCATTGAGACGCTGGCGGCGCGGACGCCGGGCGAGGCCGCGGCCATCGCCGCGAAGATGGGGTTCCCCGTCGCCGTGAAGCTCAACTCGGCTACCATCACGCACAAGACCGACGTCGGCGGAGTGATGCTGAACATAGCATCGGCCGAGGAGGTCGAGGCGGCCTTCGACATCATCAGGGGCAAGCTCCAGGAGATCGGGCGCGAGTCCGAGATGCGGGGGGTGACCGTGCAGCGCATGGTCAAAGGCGGGGTCGAGGCCATAGCCGGGGTGACCCAGGACCCGTCCTTCGGGCCGGTCATCATGTTCGGGATCGGCGGCATCTACGCTGAGCTCCTCAATGATGTGGCGGTGGCGCTCCACCCCCTGACGGACAGGGACGCCAGGGATCTCATAGGCTCGGTCAGGATGGCCCGGCTGTTCGAAGGATTCAGGGGGTCGCCTCCCGCCGACACGCCGGCCCTGCGGGACATGCTGCTGCGGCTGTCGGCGCTGGTGGAGGACGTGCCGCAGATCAGCGAGCTGGACCTGAACCCGGTGAGGGTCATGCCGCAGGGCGAGGGCTACCGGGTAGTGGACAGCCGGGTCCTGCTGCGATAGGCTATGCCGGGCTGAATCAGACCGTACCGCGGAGGTGGCCATGTCCGAATCCAGGTTCTATCACGTCTCCCCCGCCGGAAAGCTGACGGGCTTCGCCAGCGCGGCCGAGGCGCTGGCGCCCGCGCCCGACGGCGGATTCACTTGGCTCCTTTTCTGCCAGCCGGCCCGGGAGGAGCTGTCGGCGCTCATGGAGCCCCTCGGCCTCCACCCGCTTGCCATCGAGGACTGCTTCGACGATAACCAGGTCCCCAAGATGGAGGACTACCACCGTAACACCTTCATCCTGTTCAACGCCTTTGACTATGCCGATGGACAGCTGTCCGTTGATGAGATCGACCTGTTCATCGGCCAGGACTATGTGGTCACGGTGTCCGGAGCCGGTCCCCAAGCCGGTCGACCGCTGGCCGGCATCGAGGAGGTGGTGGGGCGAGAGCTGGAGCGAGTCCGCCAGGGACCGGCCTTCCTGTTGCACGCCATCCTGGACCACATCGTGGACCGGAAGTTCACCGCCCTCGAAAGCCTGGAGGACGAGCTCGACGCGATGGAGGAGGCCATCATGGCATCCGTCCCCAGCTTCCGACCCGGTGATCTGATCCGGCGGCGCCGCTACCTGGCGGCACTGCGCAAGAGCATCTTTCACGAGCGGGAGATCCTGACCCGGATCTGCCGCGGCGACTGTCCATTCGTCCCGGAGAAGGCCATATACCACTATCGAGACGTCTACGACCACCTGGCCAAGTTCTTCGAGCAGGCGGAGAACTGCCGGGAGCTGGTCGCCAGCCTCATGGAGATCCACCTGTCGCTGCTGAACAACCGCATGACCAGGGCCGCCCAGCAGACCAATGCCAGCGTCAGGCGCCTGACGCTGATTACCACCATCTTCATGCCCCTCGGCTTCCTGGCGGGGTTCTTCGGCATGTCGGAGTGGACCATGATGACCGGTCAGGACAACTGGCGGATCGCCTACCCTATCTTCCTGGTGGCCATGGTTATGCTGGGCGTAGCCAACTACTACCTGCTGGCCCGAATGGGGAAGCGACCTGACGGCGAGGATCCTCCGGCATAGGTTGCCCGGATCCCTTTGACAGCGCCTGACCGCGGGTGATAGGCTTCGCCGCAGGCACACAGTGGCGGCCGGCACCGGCGGCCGCGCCACCGGTACTCGTGGTCGGACCAATATGGCCTACGCCGACTTGAGCGGGATCAGGCTGTACTACCAGGTACGCGGGCAGGGCGAAGCCCTGGTCCTGGTGCCGGGCATGGGCGCGGACCATTTCTCCTGGTTCCGCCAGCTCTCCGCCTTCCAGAAGCACTACCGCGTCATCATCTTCGACCCCAGGGGCATCGGGAAGAGCAGCCGGCCCAAAGAGCCGTACGCCTTCAAGGCTCTGGCGGATGACGTGGCCGGACTGATGGACCATCTGGGCATCGGGAAAGCCCACATCCTGGGCCAGTCCCTGGGAGGGATCGTGGCCCAGGAGACAGCCATCGACTACCCCGACCGGGTGCTCAAGCTTGTCCTCGTCAGCACCCTGGCCGGCGGGGACACGGAGGCCGTCAGTCCCGACATCGTCAAGACCTTCGGTCCCTCCGACGGGACGGGAGCAGCAGGCTCCTCCGTAGTAGACACCGGGAAGACCATGAAGGCCCTGATCGCCATGACATTCAACAGGTGGCCGTACCGGAAGGCGCTGCAGATCGGCTCCCGGCTCTTCGTGAAGCCGGAGATGTTCGCCGGCCTGTCGGACCAGGTCGCGGCCATGGCCGGGCACACCACGCTCGACCTGCTGCACCTCATCCAGGCCCGGACGCTGGTGATAACCGGGTCGGCCGACCGGATCATCCGCCCGGTGGCCTCGGAGCTCCTCGCATCCAGGATACCGGGCGCCAGCCTGGTGATGGTCAAGGGCGGCTCGCACGGCTTCAATCTGGAGATGGCCGGCCGGTTCAACCGCGAGGTACTGGACTTCCTGCGGGCCGGCCAGGCGAGCCATATCGTCTCAAAGCTGGCGGACGCGATGGGGGCCTGAGGCGGTTCCGCCGCTCAGCGCCGGGCCACGGCGTAGACCACCGCCACCGAGACGTGGAAGCCGTCCGGTTTCAGCATCGGGCGCAGCTTGCCCAGGTACTCCTCTTTGAACCTGGCCCGTGTCTCCTCGTCCATGGACTGGATGGTCAGCCTGGTCCCCACGGTGAACTGGAAGCGCCACCAGTCCTCCAGGGCGGCATAGACGATGTCGTTCGTCTCGCTCTGCGCGACGGCGGAATGGAAGCCGTTCCTGGTGAGCATGGCCGCCACTTCCTCCGGCGGATGGACCACCGGCTGCGGCATCCGCACTCCCTTTCCGTACTCCAGGAACTGGCGCAGCAGTATCGGCCAGCCCGGGTCAAACGGCGGCGGCGTGCGGTCGAAGAAGGACACGCCGACGCAGCCGCCCGGCCGGCACACTCGATACATCTCGCGCAGCGCAGCATCGATGTCCGGGACCAGGAAGAGCGAAAGGGCGCAGGTAACGGCATCGAAGGACCCGTCAGGAAACTCCAGGCGCTCGGCATCCATCCGGCACAAATCGACATTGTGCAATCCCGCCGCACACACCGCCCGGTCCGCCTCCCGGAGTATGGCGCCCGAGAGGTCGACCCCGGTCACGTGTCCGGCTGAACCCACCTGCCGGGCCATGGGCAGCAGCACGGCCCCCTTGCCCGTGGCTACGTCGAGAATCCTCATGCCGGGGGCGAGGGAAAGGTGCTCCGCCAGGCGAACGCCGAAGCGGGTGAAGATGCTGGGGCCGGTGCAGTCGTATATGTCCGCCGCACCATCGAAGAGCTGTTCGATCATCCCCTTGGTGGCGATGTTCGGCTCGGGCGTCTTCCGGTCATTCATGAGGTGGCAGATACTCCATGGTCCTTGCCTGCATCCTATCGGGGAGCCGCGGAGCATGTCAAGCCTGGCCAGGACGTGATAGAATCCGGGGGCAGTGGCTCAGAACCAGGCCGTCACCATTCTCACGTTCCCCGGGGTCATGGTGCACGAGCTGGCGCACACACTGTGCTGCCTCTTGACCGGAACCAGGGTCCTCAAGGTGAGGCTCTTCCGCCTGGGCAACCCCGCGGGGTACGTCATGCACGAGCACCCCTCCGGCGCCTGGAAGACCATCCTGATCGGCACCGGGCCCTTCTTCGTGAACACCCTGGCCGGTCTTTTCATCGCTCTGTCCGCGTCCCTGCTGCGGGACGGGGGCACCACCACGGCGATCGCTGTTCGCGTGGCCGTGATATGGCTGGCCGTCTCCGTGGCCATGCACTCCTTCCCGAGCGTGGGCGATGCCCGGGGCATATGGGGGACGGTCCGCGACCGGACGTGCCCGATCATAGTGAAGATGGCGGCCGTACCGATCGCCGGCTTCATCTACCTGGGAGCCCTGGGCTCCATGTTCTGGCTTGATCTGGTGTACGCCGTGGGGGTGACCATCGGCGTTCCGGCGGCGCTCGGCGTGAGGCCCTGGTAAGGGAGACTCTGCAGGGGCATGAGCGAAGTGAAGAAGCGTTTCGGTTCCAGGCAGACCGTCGGCGCGGTCGTCCTGATCATGGTCGTCGTTGCCGCGTACCTGGCCGTGAGCCAACTCTGCCACGATGAGACGGCCCCGGTTCCGCGGCCGGAGAACTGGGCACAGCCTGTGGAGCTGGAGGGCGTGCCCAATCTGTACAAGCTGTCGGACGATCTCTACAGAAGCGCCCAGCCCTCGGCGGAAGGAGTGGCCAACCTGGAGGAGATGGGCATCAAGACCATCGTCAATCTGCGTTTATTGACCTCGGACCGGGATGAGATGGAGGGCTCCGGCCTCGAGTACGTGCACATCCGAACGAAGGCGTGGCACGCGGAAGAGGAGGAAGCGGTCGAGTTCCTGCGAATAGTCACGGATCCCGACCGCGTTCCCGTGCTGGTGCACTGCAACCTCGGCTCCGACCGCACCGGCACCATGTGCGCCGTGTACCGCATCGCGGTGCAGGGGTGGAGCAAGGAAGACGCCATCGAGGAGATGACCCGGGGCGGCTTCGGCTACAACTGGGTCTGGTTCAGTCTCGCCGCGTGGGTCCGGGGACTGGATATCGACGAGATGAAGGCCCAGGCCGGCATCAGCCAGGGTGCGCCGGAGTAGGGCCGGAGCGTCAATCAACAAAGCGGCGGCCAGTGACGTCTCTGTGACGTTTTCGCGCGCTGTGGTGAGGACGGCGTGAGCCGCGCGGAATCCTTTGATACTCGTCTGAGACCGGCGTGACATACTATCCTGGCTACTGTGGAGAAGTCCTGGAAGAGGCGCTTCAGCGTTGGGCTCCTGCCCAAGGTCTTTCTGGCGTTCCTGCTGATACCGCTGTCGGTCGCCGTGTTCATGGGGACCTACAGCCTGCCGGGAGCGGAGGCGGCCGCCTGGGACCAGGTGGAGACGGGGCTGCAGCAGGAGGTCGAGGTGGCCTGCGGCACCCTGCAGTACTGGCACGACCTGGCCGCTTCCGGCCGGGTGAGCGACGAAGACGCCCGGGCCGCCGCCCTGGCCATGGTGGCGCAGCTCCGGTACGGAGAGGACGGAGGCTTCTGGGTAACTGATCAGGAGCTGGTGCTGCTGGCAGACCCCCTGGAGCCGGAGCTGGTCAACACCAATGTCCGCGATGTCCGGGGCCCGGACGGCAAGGCCGTCTTCGCGGACTGCGCCGGGATCTGCAGCGCCGATGGGGAAGGGTTCTACCGGCACGACTGGCCGTACTATGATGACGTGCGGCGGACCGAGGCCCGGCTCCTCTATGTCAGGTCCTTCCAGCCCTGGGGATGGGTGGTGGGAACGGGAGTCTACGCCAGCGATGCCATGGGCGGCTTCCAGCGGTTCCAGGACTCGACCTGGTACTGGGCCGTGGCCATTATGTTCGTCCTCTTCCTGTACTGCGTGTTCGCCATGCGCCGCGTCCTGAGCCAGCCCCTGGCCTACCTTAGGAAGACCTCCGAGGCCCTGGCTTCGGGGGACATCCGGCAGCAGATACGAGTTGATTCCGGTGACGAGATAGCCGACCTGGCCGACTCGTACTCCAGGTTCGTGGAGTACGTCAACGAGATGGCGGAGGTCGCCGAGAGAATGGCGGACGGAGATCTGACCGTCGAAGCCAGGCCCAGGTCCGACCGGGATGTCCTGGGCCAGGCGCACGCCCGCCTCATTGCCAGGCAGCGCGACCTCATCGGCAAGACGAAGGCCGCGGCGGCCGGCGTGGCCGAGGCCAGCAAGCAGCTGACCAAGGCTTCGGAGCAGACCGCCCAGGCGGCCCAGCAGATCGCCGGCACGATACAGCAGGTGGCCCGGGGCGCCGGCGAGCAGTCGACGGCGCTGCAGCAGACTACCGGATCCATGGACCAGCTGGCCCGGGCCATTGAGCAGATAGCCACGGGAGCACACGAACAGGCCAAGGCCGTAGAAGAGGCCACGCGGGCCGTGGAGACGCTGTCGGCGGCCATCGAGACCGTGTCGAACAATGCGCAGGCGGGAGCCCGGGAGTGGGAGAGCACGGCGGAGTCCGCCGTCGGAGGCGCCCAGAAGACCCACCAGACGGTGGCCGGGATGGAGAAGATGAAGAAGGCCATGGACGCAGTGTCGGCGAGGGTGATGGACCTGGGAGACAGGTCGGACGAGATCGGCAATATCGTGGCCACCATCGATGACATAGCCGACCAGACCAACCTGCTGGCGCTGAATGCCGCCATAGAGGCGGCGCGGGCCGGAGAGCAGGGACGGGGGTTTGCAGTGGTGGCAGACGAGGTCCGCAAGCTGGCGGAGAGGGCCTCAATAGCGACCAAGGAGATAACGGTCCTGGTCCGCAGTACCCAGGCCGGAGTGAGGGACGCAGTGAGCGCCATGCAGCAGGGCGGACAGGAGGTGGATGAGGGGTACAGGCTGGCAATGGACGCCGGTGGGGCACTGGATGATATTCTGACCCGGTCGCAGACCGTCAAGAGGCAGGTGTCGGAGATCTCGGCGGCCGCTCAGGCGCTGAGGGACCTCGGCCGCAACATGATGGACAACATAAGGCGGATCAACAAGATAGCGGAGGAGAACGCGGCCGCCAGCCAGCAGATGGCGGCCAGCTCCAGCGAGGTGTCGGCCAGCATCGAGACGACGGCGGGGGTGGCCGAGGAGAACAGCGCCGCGTCGCAGCAGGTTTCGGCCTCCACGGAAGAGATGTCCGCCCAGATAGAAGCATCGCTGGCGGCCGCGCAGTCACTGTCGGAGACGGCCGATGGGCTGGAGCAGACCGTGGCCGTCTTCAAGACCGAGCGCAGCCAGCCGGCCCGGTGACACTCAGTGTTACTGTGGTCCAGGACCACGGCCATGCCGACGTCTCTTCCCAGTGCATCCAGGTCCGCCTGAGTGTACTTCACGGTGATGACGACTGGTTCATCCGCCGCAGTCTGCAGACCTCGCCGCCGCGTGGTACCATATCCGAGGCGGGTCGCCGGGTGCGGGGAGCTCCTGGCCCCCGGGCCGGACTGCAGGCAGCCTTCGGCCGAGGAGGGACTGTTGGGTGACGTGAGACTGCCGGAAGCCATGAGAGCCAGGATCGAGAGGGCGCTGCTCTTTCTGCTGCTCATCCTGGCGATGGCCCCTCTCTCCGCCCTGATTGCACCTGCCCCCGCAGACGCGGCCATCACCGTGCGGATAGGCGTGTACGAGAACAGTCCGAAGGTCTTCGCCGATGAGCAAGGCCGTGCGTCCGGATTCTGGGGGGATGTGGTTGGCTACATCGCCGCGCAAGAGGGGTGGGGGGCGCAGTACGTGCCCGGCACCTGGAACGAGTGCCTGGCCAGGCTGGAGAACAATGAGATCGACATAATGCCTGACGTGGCCTACACGGAGGAAAGGGCCGCGCTCTACAGCTTCTCCAGCGAGGCCGTGTATGTGAGCTGGTCGCGCGTGTACGCCAAGAGAGGGGTCAGCATCGAATCCGTCCTCGACCTTGAAGGAAAGAACGTGGCAGTGCTCCAGGGCAGCGTGAATGTGGAGGGCCCAGAGGGCATCAAGAAGCTGGCCGGCGCGTTTCACGTCAGCTGCAACTACATCGAAACCGACGGCTATGCCAGCGTCTTCGAGCTGCTGGACAGCGGGGAGGCCGATGCCGGGGTAGTGAGCAAGGACTTCGGCCATCTGCACAGCGCCGATCACGATATTGTGGAAACGGCCATCATCTTCGCGCCTTCGTCCCTCCACTTCGCTTTCACCCGTGATGCGGGCCCGACGCCCCAACTTATGGAAAGGGTCGACTACCTGGTGAGGGAGCTTAAGGCCGATGAGGGCTCCATCTACTACCGGGCCATGGAGGACTGGCTGGGGGTCAGGCCGGCCGGGCAGGAGAAGGACGTGATACCCTCCTGGGTGATCTTCACGTTGATGGTCGTCCTGGGCCTGGCGCTGGTCCTGGCCGGAGTGGGCCTGGCTCAGAGGCTTCAGGTGAGGGCCGGGACCAGGGCGCTCCGTGCGGCTACCATGGAGCGCCGGAGACTGGAGGAGATGGACCAGCTCAAGAGTGACCTGCTCTCCATGGTCTCCCACGAGCTGCGCACGCCGCTGTCCACGATCAAGGGGTATTCGACGATGCTGCTGGAGTACAACGGCAGGCTGGAGAACGAGGAGAGGAACAAGTCATTGGAGTCCATCGACAGGGCCACGGACCGTCTGGTCGGCGTGGTGGACCAGCTGCTGGAGATGTCCCGCATGGACGCCGGGCTGCTCAAGCTGGAGAAAGAGCTGGTCGATCCCGCCGCGCTCATAGAGCAGGCGGTGGCGGAGGCCAGGTTGAGGGAGCCGGACCAGCGGCTCGAAGCCGATGTGCCACCGGATCTGCCGCTGGTCAGCATGGACGTCAACCGCATTCGCCAGGTGCTCGACAACCTGATCGACAATGCTCTCAAGTACGCCACGGACGCGAAAGGGTTTACAGTGTCGGCCCGCCGCCGGGAGGGAGAGCTCGTCTTCTGCGTGGCTGATCACGGCCCCGGCATCCCCGCAGGAGAGCTCCAGACCATCTTCGATCGGATGTACCGCATCAAGGAGCGGCAGAGACCCGCGGTGCACGGGCTGGGCCTGGGCCTCTCCATCTGCAAGGGGCTGGTGGAGGCTCACGGAGGCCGCATCTGGGCGGAGAGCCAGCCCGGTGAGGGCAGCCAGTTCTACTTCACCCTTCCGCTCGGGGCCCAGGAGGCAAACGTAGATGTCGCAGAAAGCTGTTAGAGTACTGGCCGTCGATGACGATGAGGAGCTCCTGCGCCTGATCAGGCGGGTGCTGGAGATGGAAGGCTTTGAGGTCACCACGGCGGAGACGGGCGATGCCGCGGTCCGCATGGTAGAGCAGGGGGAGTTTGACCTGGCGCTGCTGGACCTCATGCTGCCGGGCGTCGACGGAATGGCGGTATGCAAGCATATCCGCAGCTTCTCCACGATCCCGGTCATCCTCATCACGGCCAGGGCCCATGACGAGGACAAGGTGAAGGGGCTGGACGAAGGCGCCGACGACTACATCACCAAGCCCTTCTCCACCCGGGAGCTCCTGGCCAGGGTGCGGGCGGTGCTCAGGCGAAGCCAGATGACCTTCCCCGCGCCATCATGCCCCAGGCTGGCCAGCGGCGACCTGGAGATCGACTTCCTGAGCCGCCGGGTGACCGTGGCCGGGGAGGAAGTCAAGCTCACGCCGACCGAGTTCAATCTGCTCCAGGAGCTGGCGCAGCAGAACGGCAAGGTGCTGACCCACACCCACCTGCTGGGCCGTGTCTGGGGCCCGGAGTACGGCAGTGAGCTCCGGTACCTGCACGTGTTCGTCAGCCGGCTGCGCAAGAAGCTCCGCCTGGAGAGAGCCGGGCAACAGGTTATCGAGAGCATCAGCGGCGTTGGCTACCGCTTCAACATCCTCTGAATCGCGCCCGGACTCCCCCGGGGCCACGGATGCCCATTGCCGGGCACCTCTCCGCTATTGACAATTCGTTGACTACTCCACCCCCCACAGCAACATGTTGTTGAGCCGCCAGGCCCTATAACATACGACAGGAAGGAAACATGTCGATGTTGGCAACTTCAGCAAGCGCACGCACAGTGGGACGATCGGGACAGATGGCCAGGGCGTCCGTGGTGTTGAACGTGAAGCATGGGTTCTCCATCTACGTGGCCCACGTGCTGAGCCACACGCCGGGCGTAATGGAGGCCATGGTGTTGGGAGCGGACGTGGAAGACGAGGATCGGGGAGGGGCGGAGCCCGGCGTGATAATGACACTGGAGGCCTCGGATCAGAAGAGCCTGGATGCGCTGGCCGCTCACGCCCTGGCCTCTGTGAAATCGGCCACAGTCGCCGCCCACGTGATGCCAGAGGGCATTCCAGTGTTCAACGGCGACCGGGCGGATCCCGGCCGTACAAGGTAGTGTCAAAAGGCGCTCAAGCGCCGAGAGGAGGGGGAAAGAAATGGCCAATGCTCTAGCACTCGTAGGCAAGATCGCGTTCGTGGTCGGCGTGCTCATCGCCATCATCGGCGGCATCTGGGGTGGTGACGTCCTCCCGGAGAAGGACTGGGTTATCTGGATCCTGCTGATCGCCGGTATTCTCATCGGGCTGCTGAACGTCACCGCCAAGGAGGCGGCCATCGTGCTGACCGCCGCCGTCGCCCTGATCGTCATCAGCGTCTGGGGACTCGCGGGGGGCTTCCTGCCGGTCGCTGATGTGAACGAGACGCTGGCGAACGAGACGCAGGGTATCGTCTACTGCTTCGGTCTGCTCATGGCCCCGGCGGCCATCATCGTGGCCATCAAGGCCGTGATCGCCACCGCCAAGCCGGGTGAATAGGCATGCTTGAGGGAGACACAGCGCAAGGGCGCCCCGTTGTGGCGGGGCGCCCCCGGCTTGGCATGAGGCATCGCACCGGGTTCATGCTGGCCGGGGATGCCGGCGGCGGCCTGAGCTATCCTGCCTATCGGGGCACACGCCTCACCGATGATGACAGCGACGGCCTGCAGGCTGACCTGGACCGGATGAGCGAGGCACCCGGATGGGCCTCCTCCGGTGCCTTGTGATCCGACCCCGTCCCCCCGGGCAGCGGAATGTCCTTTGTCTGGTTCTGACATGTCCTGCCCGGTCCAAGGGAGGGGCACCGGCCTCCAGCAAGGTCGGTGCCCCTCTCCATCCCCTGATGCCTTTGTCACCGGGCGGGATAGCGGTCGGCGGCCGACGGAGCAACGGACATGGACCTCGGCAAAGCGCGGCACCAGCCCCCGCATGTGCTTTCGCATCCATGGCCGGTGGGCCGGATGCTGGACACTGATCTGCAGACCCGGATAAGGAACCTCTACTGCTGTGACACCAGCGTCTTTCACGAAGCGCCCGGTCAGCCGCCGGCCCTCACGGTGGTATGTCTCGCCAAACGCCTGGCCAGACACCCGGATGGTATCCTGTAGACTGGAGACAGATGCAGATCGCACCCGGGGTATACCTGGTTGATGGCGTCAGAGGGGGCAATGTCTACCTGCTCGCGGACAACCGGATGGCGCTGATCGACACCGGGATGCCGGGAAACGCATCCCGCATACTCTGCTTCATACATGAACTTGGCCGGGACCCGGCGGAACTGAAGCACATCGTTCTCACCCACTGGCACATCGACCACGCCGGCAGCGCGGCGGAGCTGCAGCGCCTGACCGGGGCCAGAACGGTGGCCCACAGAGATGAACTGGCCCGCGCCCGGGAGGGCAGGCGGAGGCCGGCGCGGGGCCTCAACCCCGGCTGCATCGATCTGCCGGTCACGGACGGGGAGGTGCTCCCCTACCTGGGCGGCCTGCGCCTGGTCCACACGCCGGGGCACACCCCCGGCAGCGTGTCTGTGCTCCTGGAGAGGGACCGGGTGCTCTTTGTCGGAGATACCATCATCAATAACGAAGACCGTCTCAGCCGGCCGCTGCCGTTCGGGAGTGACCGCGGCCAGTCAGAGCGGTCACTGGAGAGACTGGCCGGGCTGGAGTTCAGGGTCTGCTGTTTCGGTCATGGGCCGCCGGTGCAGTCAGAGGGGCATCAGAAGGTGAGCTCTTTCGCCGGGAACTACCCCAAGACCCCACTGTGGTGGCGCATCGCCAGAAGCTGGCGCCGCCTCTTCCGCTTCGGTGTTCGGCTGTGGCGGGCGTGAGCCCGCTGGCGGCGGCCGCGGAGACCGTCAATGGCCCGCCGGAGGCTCCGGCGGCAGGCCCGCGGCAGCGGCCGCGTCCGGCAGGCCCAGCCGTTCCAACCGCTCCCTGGTCGGCTGGCCGGCGGCCGGGTCCCAACCCCTGAGGCGATAGTACTCCTCCCGGCTCTTCTCGAATGCGGCCCGGTCCACCACCGCGCCCTTGCGGGACAAAGGCTCGCCGTTCCGGCCCGGCACCAGGCACTCCGGGTTGGTGGGGTCGCTCCTCAAGGGCCTGGTAAACCAGGTCTCGGGCAGCTGGTCCTCGTCTCTACCCCGGTGGCCTTCCCTGACCATTATCGCCCTCTGCAGGTTGAAGACGCGCTCGCCCGTCCGGCAGAGATCCTCTTCACCTGCCTCCCGACCCGTCACCGCGGAAAGGAGCCGGCTCTCCAGGCCAGGGTCGCCGGCGTGGTCGTCAGAGTTAGCAGCATCGAGGGCCGGCCAGAAGAAACTACAGAGGACTAGGCAGTCCTTGGCGTACTCCCGGTCCTGTATGATCTTGGCCGCCAGCGCCTTGCCTTCATGGGTTGAGAAATCGGCCGCCGCCTCCCCGCCCCAGAACCGCTGCGCTATGCGCCGCACCACGTCAGGGGACACATAGCCGCCCTCCTGGTGCTTCAGCCAGGCCACCCAGCGGGTCACCACCACGCTGACCTCCCGCAGCTGGGGACGGGACGGGGCGGGCTCTGTGGCGTGGAGCAGCTCGGAGGTAACATAGAGCCGGGGGTCTGCCACGTTGGGCTGCCCGGCCTTTGAGAGGAAGCCGCCGATCTGGTCCCTGGCCGCCGGTCCTACCTGGTCGGCCGCCTCCAGCAGCCCCCGGGCCAGGAGGCCGCCAAACCCCTGCCGCAGTGAAATCTTGCGCACCAGGCCCTCTATGAACTCCAGGCTGCCCAGCCTGGTCAGGGGGATCCCGGTTTCTTCGTCGCTGAGGATCCCGGCCTTCAGGCAGCGGTGCAGCCAGAGCACTATCATGGAGGCGGCCATGGTGTCCAGTCCGTAGTCATCACAGAGCCGGACCGCGTGGAACGGCACGTCCAGCCCGGGACCGTAGTAGGCCTCGGCCATGGGCCGGTAGAAGGTGGCCGGCTGGCACATGAACTTGCCCCGGTCGCCGTCCCGGGCCTCGTAGGTCCGCCGCAGGCAGTGGCCCAAACAGCCATAGCACGGCGCCTTCCGGGTCTGGGGCCCGGTGATGCGGAACTCCATGTTCCCCACCACGGACATCATCTCGGTGCCCAGGCCGGCGAAGTGGCGGGTCAGCTCCCGGAGCCTCTCCGGGTGGGCCGGTTCGATCCGCCTCAGGCCGGCCCTGACCACAACAGCCTTCAGCCTCTTCGCACCCATCACCGCCCCCAGCCCCCCGGCGCCGGTGGCATCGTGGTCGGCCGAGAGCACGGCCATGACCGCCAGGTTCTCGCCGGCGGGGCCGATGGTCAGCACGGACGCCGCTTCCCCCCACTCCCTCCCCAGAAGCTCCTTGGTCTTGATGGTGCCCAGGCCCCAGTACTCCAAGGCATCCTTGAACTCAACCCGGCCGTCACTGATCACCAGGTAGACGGGACGTTCCGCCTGGCCCTGGACAAACAGGGCATCATACCCGGCAGACTTGAGCCTCAGGCCCAGGTTGCCGCCCAGGTTGGCACAGGTGAAGTACTCCGGATACAGGGCCGGGGATCGGGCGCAGGCCACCCACCGCGATCCTCCGATGAGCGGCGCCCCCGCCAGGGGACCGGTGGCCAGGATGAGCGCGTTCCGGGGGTCGAGAGCGCCCGCGGCAGCAGGCACCCGGTCCCAGTACAGCCTGGCCGCGATGCCCCGACCCCCCACGAACTCGGGAGCATAGTCCCGGGTGGGCAGATCCCCGGTCGTCCTGGACGAGAGATCGACCGTCAGAATCCGCCCGGCATATCCATGATGTGGCGATTTCATCCTGCCTTAGCTCCACCAACAGACCAGGCGGTCATGGGCCTGCCATAGTTGTACCATTTCCAGGGCCGCGGCTGCCATGGGCGAAGTGACCGGCGTGTGCCCCTGGAGACCGGCCCGGTTCAGGTGCTACAATCTGCTCAGCCCGGGGGAACCATGACAGACAATACAGAGCAACCTGGACAGAGAATCAGTGAAGGCGAGTTCCGCCACTACGTCTTCAGCAGGGCTGAGGTCCGCACTCAGACGGAACAGCTTCTGAAGCATGCCGGGTACACCATCAAGGCCACGAAGTACATGGGCCTGGTCGAGCCGGATTTTCGAGCGAAGCGCACCAGCGGCGCGTCCGCTTTCGAAGTTGTGGGCTTCGTTCGCGACAACCTGGACCAGGCCCTCGAGGCCTTGATTAGGCTGGCAGCCATCAGGGCGGCCAATCGCGATGTCGACTGCGTTCTGGTACTGCCTCCGGTTAACGAGTACCAGTTGATAGAATGGCTGAGGGACAACGATGCCCGGTGGTACTTCGGCATGAGGGATTCCCACATCATGCTCTGGTTCTCCAACCCCGAGAATCACAGCACCATATGCTTCATCGGCTCACCAGCGGACGCTGATCTGAGGAAGCACTTCTATATGATGGGTGTGATGAGCTTCGACAACAGGGCTGCTCTCCTCTTTAGAAACCGGTTGTTGGCCGAGGAAGAGGAAGAAGGGGACTAGAGGGCGGCCATCGCGGCCGGGCAAGGAGATAGGCCCAGATGAGAGTAGCTTTGGCCCAGATGATTTGCGAGGTGGGGAACGTGGCCGCCAACTGCGGCACCATGCAGCGCCTGGCGAAGCAGGCCAGCGAGGCGGGATGCGACGCCGTGGTCTTTCCGGAGATGGCCGACACCGGCTATGACATGAAGACCATCGTCGAGAAGGCCTCGGGATGGGAATCCGGGCCCCTGCAGCACCTCCAGGAAGCGGCCTCCCGGCTGGGCATCTGGATCGTCTGCGGCCTCTCCGAGCGGGAACGGAACGACGTCTACAACTCCGCGGCCGTCGTGGATCGAAGCGGGCGGCTGGCGGCCCGCTACCGCAAGGCGCACCTGTTCACCCTGGCCCGCGAGCCGCGCTTCCTGAAGCGCGGGGAATCGCTGACCCTGACCACTATCGAGGGTCTGCAGTGGGGCATCATGCTCTGCTATGACATTCGCTTCCCCGAGATGGCCCGGTCCCTGGCCCTGAAAGGAGCAGAGGTGATCGTGGTGCCGTCAGCCTGGCCATCCGCCAGGATCAATCACTGGTGCACGCTGCTGGCCGGCCGGGCCATCGAGAATCAGCTGTACGTCATCGGCGCCAACCGGGCGGGATCGGATGGCAGTCTCCAGTTCTGCGGTTCCAGCCGGGTCATCGATCCCTACGGCGTGATCCTCGGTTCGGCGCCGGAAGCCGGGGAACAGCTCCTCGTCGCCGAGGTCAGCAAGGGCAGGGTCGATGAGGTGAGGGCTGCGATGCCCGTCTTTGCGGACCGGCGCCGGGACCTCTATCTGCAGTAGCAGCTTCTTCATCTTCTTTTCGTCCTGAGGTACTCGCCGACAAGTATCGCGGCCGGGTAAAGCACTTCTTCCTCCATCCGGGCGTGGAGCACCAGCTTCTCGGCAAAGCGGACGTACTCCGGCTTGTTACCTTTCCTCGATGCCTCGGTGAGGCCTTCAAGCCGGGCGACTATCGTCCTGTGCTCCTCGAGCATCTGCCCCAGATCCCTCTTCAGCCGGCCGGCCATTTCGAGGGCCGCCTCGGTATCACCGGCGACGATTCCTTGCGCCAGAGAGGACAGCAGTCCGAGGGGCGGCAGGGCGTACTCTTCCTCCTTGATGAAATGCGGGCGGAGGGCCCTGTCCACTGCCTGCGCGGCCTGGCCAACATCGCCAGCCTCGCTGGCGGCTTGCTTGAGCTCAGCGTGCAGCTCTTCATGCTCCGACCTCAGCGACTGCGGCACCTCGAGCTTCATGGCCAACACCTCGTCTTATCCTCTAATTGAGCACCTACGGGTACAACTGGCGTCCTTCGTCGTCCTCCAGGATGATGGCGTTCTCCGGGCAGCTCTGGGCGGCGTCCCAGAGTGTCTGGTCCTCTACGGAGGGAGCCTGGACGGCCACCGCTTTCTTCGTCTCATCCAGCCTGAAGACACCCGGGGCCAGCGCCACGCAGTTGCCGACGCCAGTGCACAGTCCTCTGTCCACCTTCACTTTCACGTCGCACCCCTCATCGAGAATTGGAGGCCACCAACCTGCACCCCCAACGGTACAGTCTCCGGACCAGACAGACAATACGTAGTCATGCTTAGCGGCACAGTGTGGAGCCGACTGATTGCGCCCTGGACGGCAAGGAGGGTAAGTACGGCACACAGCCCGGAGCTAAGTACGTATCCGAATGGCGCCTCGGGGCCGGATTGGGGAGAATGTCCTCACGCCTGTCAGTTCAGTACAGGTCACAGCGAGATTCTGACGATGAGGAGGAAAGGGACATGTCTGGATTGAATCGCTGGGTGGCAGTAGCAGTTCTGGCGATTGGCCTGGCAAGCATGGGGATCGGGATAGGCTTCGTGGTTGAGGCACAGGTCAAATCCAACTGGATGAAGGATGCGATGCGCCAGGAGAACATCACCCTGGGCCTCTCCGATGAAGCCGTCGCCCGGGGCGAAGTGGTCGACAGTGCCGCTGAAGCGCAGAAGGCAGCTGACACCATCAGGGCACATCGCCAGAAGATAGCCCCGACCTACAACGATCTCCTGGGTGGTCAGCCGTTTGATCCGGCAAATCCAACCCAGATCAGGTACATGCAGGCGCTGAACATGGAGAACTACCTGTATCTCTCGGTGGCGGGCTTCGGCGTCACTACGGTCGTGCTCGCCGTCGGGGTATTCATGATCATTGTGGGCGTGGCGCTCAGTCTGGGTGGTTCGGCTGTACTGAGACAGAAGGCGGCTCCCGCTCGAGCCGCGTGAGATCCCTCAACTACAGGGCCAGGGATTTCCCGCCGTTCCCTCGCGGCAGCATAAACGGACGGCACCTGTTACGAGGCGGCAGATCCGGGCCCGCACCTGCTTCGCGCCGGTCGTTCATGGCTCCCAGCGGCGCAACCTCAGACCACATAAGATTGTTCCTGAACAGCCTCTCTTCCCCGCACACCTTGCACGACCCCTTGCTCAGGGGCCCCACGGCAAAGTCAATCATCCAATGATGGGAACACTGCCTCTTCCTCACTTCCCTCACCCCCTCTCTGGCCTGCAACCGAAACCAGTATCGCAGGCCGCCGATAATAGGGGATATTGGGGATGCTACTTAATGCGAGGGTGTGGGGGTTACTTACTTGCCTGGCGGCGCAATGCCCGCCTCGATGGCATAGCGGAGCAACTGGACCTGGTTGCGCAGGCCAAGCTTGCGCATCACGTGGGCCCGATGCACCTCAATAGTGCGCCGGCTGACACAAAGCCGCGCCGCTATGTCGGCGTTGGAGAAACCCTCCGCCAGCAGGTGCAGGACCTCGCGTTCCCTCACAGTGAGCCTCTCGTGAGGCTTGAGCGCCGTGCCTTCCTGCTTCTGGAGGTAGCCATCGATGACGAACTCCGAAAGCGGCGGGCTGAGGTACCGGCGCCCCAGGGCCGCCTCCCGCATGGCATGCAGCAGGTCATCGGCAATGGAGTCCTTCAGAACATAGCCCCTGGCTCCGGCTCGCAAGGCCTCCATGACATACCCCTCGTCGGCATGCATGGACAGGACCACCACGGCGGTCTTGGGAGACAACTTCTTGACATAACGCGTGACTTCGATGCCGTTCATGCCGCCCATCATGATGTCAACTACCAGCACGTTGGGCTGCAGCTGCTCCACGAGCTGTGTTGCCTCCGCACCGTCAGCCGCCTCGCCGACAACACGAACGTCCGGTTGCGCCTCGAGCAGCTTCCGCAGGCCCTGGCGCACAATGTTGTGGTCGTCAGCCAGAACTGCAGTTATCGTTCCCCTTGCCTCTCTTTCGCCCTGACCGTTTCTCTCCCGGCGGGAGTCAACGAGGGTGCTTCCTCCGGCGAAGCCAGGCCCGGTCGACAATGTCGATTATAGGCGCCCGTCCCGTCTTGTCAAACTACGTACACGCCACAACCTCTGCCTAAGTACCTCTCCCAATGGCGGCCCCGGTCGGGTGCTGGGAGAATCGGGATTATGGGAGGTGTGAAGATGTACAAGAATATGTTGGTACCGGTAGATGGCTCCAGGCTGGCGGAGTCCGCCTTCGCCTATGCCAGGGAACTCGCCAGCCGGCTGGGCGCCAATGTCACGGTGCTGCACGTTGTGGACCCCGTAGAGTCCGAGTCACTCCCAATGCACCAGGCATATGCCAGTCACTCGGCGGAGATGGTGAGGCGCCGGGTGTACGACGTACAGAGGAAGCTGGGAACCAGGACGGGGTCGGAAGAACCGCAGATCGCCGGCGAAGTCGTTGTGGGACACGCCCCGGACGAGATACTGCGCTATGCCCGGGAGAAGGGCATTGACCTGATGGTCATGTCGACGCACGGGCGAACCGGAGTGCGGCGCTGGGTCCTGGGGAGCGTGGCGGACGAGGTGCTGCGCCACTCAACAGTCCCGGTGCTGCTGGTGCGGCCCGAGACCGCAGACGAGGGCAAGCTCGAGAAGTGGACGGACATCACCGTGATCGTGCCGCTGGACGGCTCGCCCCTGGCGGAGTCAGTGCTGCCCCATGTCCAGGCACTCGCGCGACAGGTTGGCAATGAGATGCTGAATGTGGTGCTGCTCATGGTCTGCGAGCCTCCGCCGACGCCGCCCGTGGCCGGCCCCGAGATACCATTCGACTGGCAGAAGCTGATGGATGAGAACTGGGCGGCATGCCGCCGGACCACCCTGCAGTACCTGGCCGGCGTCGAGAAACACCTGAAGGAGACCGGGCTGCAGGTGCGTTCGGAGCCCATAGAGCAGCTGAAGGCCAGCGCCGCCGAGGAGATCGTCGACTATGCCAACAAGATCCCTTTCAGCCTGATCGTGATGGCAACGCATGGCCGCACCGGAGTGAGCAGGTGGGCTTACGGCAGTGTGGCCCAGAAGGTCCTTACCGGCTCCTCAAGCCCGATCCTGATGGTCAGGCCAGCGGCGGCCGGGGCTGAAGCCGCCCGGCCCGCAAAGGATGTGGCCGGCCGAAGGGCCTAGTCGCCGCCGCGACCGGGCAGGCGGGCGGCTGAGGCTACCTGGCGTAGTTGGCGCGAAAGCAACGCTGGCACACGCTCTCTTTGGTGTCGACGCAGAGCATCCCCTTGGCCGTCTCGGTGCCGCAGTAATCACAACTGAGACAGTCAGGCGAGTGCTCAGTGGCATCGATATTGAGCCAGATCCGTCCATCTCCGTCGATGCAGGCACCGACAACGATGTCTGTTTCAATGTCAACGAACTCTCCCGCCAGCCCTTCCGCTTGTTCCGAAGTAGTCAATCAAGTACCTCCCTGCGAAGTATGGCGGCCAGGTCCGCCAACTCATCTATTCTAAGAATACGCGCGTCCGCCCGCCACCGGCAAGCGCGACGGAGGGCGGACGGAGCCGCCCGCTTCATGGATCCTCTTGTTTCGCTTCCTCGGCGGCGGCCAGCAGATCCTCCCACTCCTGGGTGAGGGCGCGGATCTCCTCTTTCAGGGCCCGGTGCCGCTCGACCGAGGCCGCCGTCCTGGCGCCGTCGCGGTACAGCTCCGGGTCGGCGAAGACCACTTCCAGATCCGCCAGCTCTGACTCTCGCTTTGAGAGCCGGCCCTCCACGGCTTCAATGCCCCTCGCGATCTCGGCCCGGCGGCGCCTCAGCTGGCGCCGGAGCTGCTCGTCCGCGCTGACGGGCTGCCTCCCGTGCCTGGCCGGGCCCGGGGCGCCGGCCGCCTTCCCGGCCGTTTGGCCGGGCTCCGGGCGCGCCGCGGCACCAGCAAGCGCTTCAATTGACTGCCGCTGCTCCTCCTCCTTGTGGAAGAGGTAGCTGTCATAGTCACCCGGGTACAGGTGCGGTTTCCCGTCCCGTATTTCGACGATCTTGTTGGCCACCTCCCGGATCAGCGTGCGGTCGTGTGTTATGAGGCAGATGGTCCCCTGGTGCTCGTTCAGGGCATCGATCAGCACCTCGCGCGAGGCGATGTCGAGGTGGTTGGTGGGCTCGTCCAGCAGGAGCAGATTGTTGGGCTGCGTCAGCATCTTGGCCAGGGCGACACGGGCCTTCTCGCCCCCGGAAAGGACGGAAACCGGCTTCCGGACGTCGTCGCCGCTGAACAGAAAGCCGCCCAGTATGCGCCTCAGATTCTGGTCCGAGACGGTCTCGGCCGACCGGCGCATCTCCTCCAGGACCGTGTTGCCGGGATCCAGCAGCTCCAGCACGTACTGGGCGTAGTAGGCCATGACCACGTTGTGGCCCAGACGGCGCTCTCCCTTCTCGAAGGGAAGCACCCCGGCCAGGATCTTGAGCAGAGTCGTTTTGCCGGCGCCGTTGGGTCCGACCAGGGCTGCGCGGTCACCCCGGTGCAGCGCCAGGTTCAGGTCGCGGTAGACCGCCAGGTCGCCGTAGGCCTTGTCGACGTGGGCCAGGGAGATGACCTCCCTGCCGCTCTGCACCGGCGAGGGGAAATGGAAGTGTATCTTCTTCGTGGTCCGGGGCACGGCCACCCTCTCCATCTTCTCCAGGCGCTTCAGGCGGCTCTGCACCTGCCGGGCCTTGGTGGCCTTCGCCCGGAACCTGTCGACGAAGCGCATCTCGCGCTCGATCTCCCTCTCCTGCCTTTCCGCCGTGCTCTGCATCACCTCCACCTGCTGCTGCCTGGCCAGCACGTAGTCGTCATAGCTGCCGCGGTGCTGCATCACCCCCTCGGGCTCGATGGACAGCACCCGGTTGACGGCGCGGTTGAGGAAGGCGCGGTCATGAGATGTGACGACGACCGCCCCTCGGTACGAGGCGAGGTATTTCTCGAACCAGATGCACGCCTCAAGGTCCAGGTGGTTGGTTGGCTCGTCCAGGAGCAGCAGGTCGGGCCGGGTCACCAGCAGCTTGGCCAGCGAGGCGCGCATCAGCCATCCGCCACGGAACTCGGCGAGCGGGCGGGAGAAGTCCGGCCGGTGAAATCCCAGCCCGGACAGTACGGCCTTCGCCTGGTGCTCCAGGTCGTAGCCGCCGGCCGCTTCGTAGGCGTGCTGCAGGCCGCCCAGCTCCTCAGCCAGCCGCTGCGCAGTCCCCTCGCCGGGCTGAGAATGCGCCAGCGTCTCCTGGAGCCGGCCGATGCGCTTCAGCAGCCCGGTCAGCTTCGGGGAGGCGAGTAGCATGTCGTCAAGCAGCAGCCGGTCGGAGAAGGGGCTGATGTCCTGACGCAGGTACCCGATGGTCAGGTTCTTCCTCTTGACCACCTCGCCGGAGTCGGGAGCCGCGGCGCCGGCCAGGATATCGAGGAGCGTGGTCTTCCCGGAGCCGTTGGGTCCGATGAGGGCCACGCGGTCCCCGGGCTCGATGCCGAAGCTGACCCCGGAGAACAGCACCCGCTCGGCGAATGACTTGGACAGTTCCGATACTCTGAGCATTCCTTGCCCCGAATGTGAATCAAGTAGATTATACGGGGAAGCAGACACCGGCCGCACAGGCAGGGGACGGATCTGCACGGTCCGCGTTTGTAAGTTGTCCGGCAACGTGGTATGATCAGGCTACTGGTTTAAGTTCAGGTTATCAACAGTCTGTATGCCTCACGAGCGTAGCCACGGGCTCTGGATGACTTCTACTCTAGCCTAGTATCTCAAGAAAGGAGGTCACCTCATGAGCTTTGTGGACAAGACACTCAATTGCTCCGAGTGCGGTGCGGATTTCACCTTCACCGCCACCGAGCAGGACTTCTTCGCCGAGAAGGGCTACACCAATGAGCCCAAGCGCTGCCCTGTCTGCCGCTCCGCCCGAAAAGCCCAGAATGGCAATTCTTCTGGTTTCGGCGGGTCAAGGCGACAGATGTATCCGGCAACGTGCTCTCAGTGCGGCAAGGCCACGGAACTGCCATTTGAACCCAGAAACGGCCGACCGGTGTACTGCCGAGAGTGCTTCAGCAAGGTCAAGCCCAGCGCCTCGCGATACTAGTCACAATGAGCAGAGGGCGGGTCTGTCCCGCCCTCTGCTGTCGTTATCCTGAAATAGCGATCACCCCGACGGCCTTCTCCCCCTGAAAGGAGGGTTACACCCGATGGACCCATGCGCTACCGCCCATCACTGGCTGATCGAGACCCGACCCGTGGGCGGCTCGTACCATGCAACATGCAAGGTTTGCGGCGAGGAAAGGGACTTTCCGCAGAACACCGCTCGGTTCAAGTACCACAAGACCGGTAGAACAGGTCCCTCATCGGCGACACCGGATCTCGTATTTGGCAGCGGAGGGACCGCCGGCTGATTTCACCTGCCGGCTGAGAGAATGGACGCAACATGAAAGCACTCAGCATAAAGCAGCCGTGGGCCTGGCTGATCGTGCACGGCTTCAAGGATGTAGAGAACAGAGGCTGGCCCACGAAGTTCCGGGGGCGGATCTACGTTCACGCCTCGAGTCAGTGGGACACAGCCAGCGGACACCGAACAGCCCTGCGCCTGCTCGGACGAGAATGCGGACAGGAAGAGGCACAGGCGAAGTGGCTCCAGATGCAGCGCGACGGCAAGCCGGGCTGCATCGTCGGCGAAGTTGACATCGTCGACTGCGTGACCTCGAGCCGGAGCCCCTGGTTCGCGGGCACATATGGCTTTGTCCTGGCCAACCCCGTGGCCTACGAGCAGCCTGTCCCCTGCAGGAGCGGGCTCGGCTTCTTCGAGGTCGGCCTGGCCCTGGTCAAGTAGTCCTCACCAGACCAACCAATCAGCCATCACGATGACCTGCGGCCGGTGCCTGCGTACACCCCCACCATCGCCCTCGCTGTCTTCCGCACTTGCCTCCGCAGCTCCTCCGGCTCCAGCACCTCCACCTTCTCCCCCCAGCCCAGTATCCAGGTGAGCAGCTCCGGGGTCTGGAAGACCGTCAGCGTCATGCTAACCGAACCGTCAACCTGCTTCTCGAGCTTCTGGGACGGATGCCAGATGGTCTCCTCCATCAAGCGGGCGATTTCCGGGCTGAACCTGAGCCGCACCGTCTGCTCCTCACCCTCCACCACGATGCCCCAGGCGCCCCTCAGGTACTCGTTGGCGTCGAAGTCGCCTGGTACGGCATAGGTCTCTTCCATGATCTCAATGCCCTCGATGCGCTCCACCTTGAAGACCCGGATCCCCTGCGCGCGGCGGCAGTAGGCGATGACGTAGCTGGAGTGCCCGGGCGCCGCCGGCTCGATGAAGTACGGCTCTATGACGCGGTCCACCGCCTCCCTGGCCCCCTGCGACCGGTAGCGTATCTTGAGCCTCTTCTGCGACACCCATCCCTCGGCCAGCCTGGCCATGTTCCGCAGTGACCGGTCATCCCGGGGCAGCTTCCGCATCCAGTCCAGGGTCTTCTGTATCTGCTCCCGGAGCGGCAGCGGCACCGCCGCGCCCAGCTTGGTGAAGGTGGAGTCGACCCGCGGGTCGTAGCGGTGGGAGTAGCCGAGCATGAGCCTGGCCGACAGGAAGATGGTCAGCGCCTCAGGGACCGTCAGCCGGATCGGCGGCAGGTAGTAGCCCTCGCTGACTCCCAGTCTGGGGCCCCGTTTCTCTATCGGCACCCGCAGCTCCACGTCCAGGGTGTCCAGGTCCCGGTATATGGTCTTCACCGTAACATCGAACCTCTCCGCCAGGGCCTTTGCCGTGAAATGAAAGGGTTCGGTCTGGATGAGGAACCATATCCTGGTAAGCCGCTCTATCTTCCTCAGCCCGTCTTCATACATGCGCCACCTCCTCGCCCGGAGCTCCTGGCGCATTCTAGCCCTCTTGTCCAGAAATGTCACCGGTTGTTCGGACGAATCCGCGCTTTTTTGACATACACCTGTCAAAGCGCTGTGCTATTCTAGGTCCAGGAAAAGGAGAAGCCAACGATAGCGGCAGCAGGAGGGGTGAAGTATGGAACAGAAGACACTGGTCGAAGTTGAGTGTCCCCGGTGCGGGAGCTCCGGCAGGGCCCGGATAAGGCAGTTCATAGATGCGCAGGCCGACCCCAGAGCGAGGAAGGACCTGCTGGCGGGCAAGCTCAACCTCTATCGCTGCCGCAGCTGCAGCTTCACCGACCATCTGCCCGCGGATGTCTTCTACCATGATCCCGAGAAGGGCTTCTGCGTTCAATACGCGCCGCGCTGGCGGACCGAGGAGGACGAGTTCCTGGACAGGCTCGACGACAGGGCCCAGCCTGCTTTCCTGGAGCCCGGCTCGGGCGCGGATGCTCCGGCCTATCTGCGCGATGTGCACCTGGTGCTCAGCATGGGCGAGATGGCCGGCTACGTCATCTTCCGTGAGAGGCTGTGGAAACGCAGGGCCGCCGCCGCCGCCGACCCCGGACTGGTGACCTGCTTCTCCTGTGACCGCAGCATCGAGCACGGGGAGCACTACTACTGCGTCTCCCGCGTGCTGAGGGAGAAGGGCGGCCAGGGCCAGCCCGAAGACACAATACTGGACAGCACCGCCTCGCTGCAGGTGTGCGCGGACTGCCGGAAGAAGGCCGAGAACCAGTCCATCGCTTTCGGCCATGCCCCCATGCCCCTGTTCCGGCTGGAACAGGAGGGCTTCCGCCGCTTCGCCAGAGAGCGAGGCGACTGGGCGTCGCTGCGCCGCCAGGACGCGCCCGGGGGTGAGTCCTGCAGCCTCTGCCAGGCCGGGATAGCCCGGGGCGAGCGGTACGTCACGATCGAGCTCTCCCAAGAGACATCGCGGCCGGGGTGCGTGGAGACGCTTGAGGTGCACGGCGTGCTGGCCACGGTCTGCGATGGGTGCGCCGGGCAGTACCTGGTGTGGCTGGAGTTCGGGGACCAGGCCAGCCGGAAGGACAGTCAACAGCGGCCCGTCGGAACTGAGGGGGGGAAATGAACCAGTCATCCATACGCAGGCAGATACCGAAGCTGTCCAAGTCCAGCTTCAACGCGGGACTCCAGTGTCTGAAGCGCCTCTACCTGGAGAGTCTCCACCGGGAGCTGATGCCGCCGGTGGACGAAGCCCAGCAGGCGGTCTTCGATGCCGGAACCCGGGTCGGAGAGCTGGCCCGGGACCTGTATCCCGGCGGTACCCTGATGGAGCAAGACCACCTCCACATTAACGAGGCCATTGCCGGCACCAGGGCGGTCCTCGCCGGTCCCCCAGTTCCGGCTGTCTATGAGGCCGGCTTCATTTTCGATGATGTCAGGGTCCGTGTCGACATCCTGCCGCGCGCGATCGGGGGCCGGCACGACCTGGTCGAGGTGAAGTCCACCACCAGCGTGAAGGAGGAGCACATCCCGGACGTGGCCATCCAGCTCTACGTCCTGGAGGGGTCCGGGGTGAAACCGCGGCGGGCCTGCCTGGCCCACCTGAACAAGGACTACGCCTATCCCGGCGGCGGCTACAATGTGCAACAGCTCTTCGCCGTGGAGGATGTCTCCGAACAGGTGCGGGGGTACCTGCCCGGGATAGCGGAGCACCTCAAGTCCATGCGACAGGCGCTCCGGGGGTCGGTGCCGCCGGATATCAGGCCGGGCCGGCAGTGCACCAGCCCGCATGAGTGCCCCTTCATTGACTACTGCAGTGAGGGCGGAACCGAGCATCCCGTCAGTCAGCTCCCCAAGGCCAGCCAGAAGCTGCTGTCGCTCCTGAAGGAGCGCGGCATCGAGGACATCCGCCAGATCGACCCCGGCTTCGCCGGGCTGAACGAGATGCAGCGGCGGGTCCGCGACTGCGTGGTGAACAACCGGGTCTACCTCAACCAGGCCATCCGCCGCGATCTGGAGCGTCTGGTGTACCCCGTTCACTTCCTGGATTTCGAGTCGTTCAACCCGGCCCTCCCCCTGTACATCGGAACACATCCCTACCAGGTGATCCCCTTCCAGTGGTCAGACCACATTCTGGGCCCGGACGGCAGGCTGTCGCACCGGGAGTTCCTGCACGAGGGCTCCGGCGACCCCCGCGAGCCGCTGGCCAGGAGCCTCCTGAAGACCCTGGGCGAGACCGGATCCATCGTGGTCTACTCCAAGTTCGAGGAAACCCGCATCGGCGAGCTGGCGGAGGCCCTGCCCCACCTGTCGAAAGACCTGCTCGCGCTGCTGGACGAGCGCATTGTGGACCTGCTGCCCCTGGTACGGGGCAACTGCTACCACCCCGACTTCCACGGGTCATTCTCCTTGAAGGCGGTCCTCCCGGCGCTGGTGCCTGAGCTGGGCTATGACGACCTGGAGATCACCGACGGCCAGGCGGCATCGCTGGCCTATGCGGAGATCATCGACCCGGCGACCCCGGACGACCGCCGCCAGGACCTGAGGGCGGACCTGCTCCTGTACTGCGGGCGGGACACCGAGGCGATGGTCAGGTTGGTGGAGACGCTGCGGCACGAGTAGGCCAGGATCGTCCGCATCTGCAGCGGACCAGCGAATATACGTCGGCTCCACAGCCCGCAACTAAGTAGTCTTGCGGATGTCTGGGCGCGGCTCCTCGACGCAAACTGGTGGAGGACCTGAGAGGAGGCGGTATGGGTGCGAGCGTCAGAGCCGGGAGCCCCGGCTGATGGACTGGAGGGGATACTCACCCGAGATCAAGCGAGTGCTGGCCCTGAAGGGCAGCCCGATTGCGGTGACCTATTCCATGATGCCCCCCGCGGGGACAAACGGCCAGCGCCGCTCCGCGTGCCAGGCGCTGCTCCAGGCGAGGTCCGGCGCCGTCGTGAGCCTGAACCGGGACAGCTGCAACTGCCCGGGAGGAGCCTGGCACCTGGGTCTCGAGCCGCGCCCCGCAGATGACATCTACCTGCTGTGGGAGGAGTTCCTGGTCAACGGCGAGAGACTCTTCTGTTCTCCCGCCACCGTCAAACGCACCATGTCCTCAACGTCTCAGCCTCCTCTCGGTCGGGCGCACTACGTGGTCTTCTCACCGCTGGAGAAGGCGGAGCTGGCGCCCGATCTGGTGGTCTTCCTGTGCAATCCGGAGCAGGCCTGCCGCCTGGTCACCCTGGCCACCTATCCCAGCGGGAAACCGCCGAAGGCGGAGATCGCCGGCTCGACTTGCCACATGGTGATCGCCTATCCCCTGGTAACCGGTGAAATAAACGTCAGTCTCATGGACTATGCCTCACGGAGATATCAGGAGTACGACCCGACGGAGCTCTTCGTTACCATCCCCTATCGCTTGATGTCAGGCCTCATCTGGAGCTTGGGCCGCTGCGGCGCGGGTACGGCCGACAGCGTGGCCGCATGAGGAAAGCTGGATGTTGAGGCAGAAGGGAGAACATCATCATGCACCGATCTGACGAGGTAAGAGAGATCGCCTACAGGATCTGGGAGGACGAAGGCCACCCCCAGGGACGCGACCAGGAGCACTGGTTCAGAGCTGAAGCCATGTGTCAAGAGCAGCGAGACCAGACGGAGCACATGGCGGAAGACGTGGTGAGCCGGCCCGACCTGGTGGCTTCCAGAATCGTTGGTCACCGAAAGCAACCCCCGAAGTCAGCGCGGTAATTCGGTGAATGACCCCGGGAAGCGGCTTCCCCTTGCCGACTGTGATGCCATGGGTTCACGACGGGGCGTCGCCACCTGCGTGGGGTGTAAGTGGACGCGTTTCAGTCAGTAGCGGTAGCCAGGGTGATCCTCTTCCTGGGGATACTCAACTTCGTCCTGATCCTGCTCATCTTCCTGTCGTGCCGTTGCCTTCCGGGGAGCAGGCCGGGACGCAGATTGATGAAGATCGGGTGGTACAAGCGGTTCTTTGGAAACCACTGCTACTTGTGGGCCATGTTGTGGCCTTCGGTAGTCGTGCACGCATTCCTGGCCATCATGTATCTCGGCTGGCCACGCTGAGGTGTCTTCGAACGAAGCTGGCCTTCCGTGGCAGACAATACAAGCAGAAGTGGAGGTCACCATGTCTTATGGAACGCTAGTCAAAGCAGCAACCGTCAGTGCACTTGTCGTGGCACTGGCCGGAAGTCTGATTGGGTTCGCCTGTTCTGACAAGTCCGCGTCCACCGGCGATATCACGATCACCTCTTCCGTCAATTCGGGCCACACCCATCAGGTCACCATCAACGGCGCCGACATCAACAACCCGCCTGCCGCAGACAAGACGATCGAAACCACTCGTTCGGGTGGCCACACGCACAGCATAACTCTGACCACGCAGGACTACGAATCGATACAGGGCGGTGCGGAAGTGACCGCAGAGTCAACCTCCAATAGTGGACACACCCACACTTTCGTCATCGCAAAATAGGGCGAGACAGTGGTCCGTAGCACCAACAGTGTTCGCGGTGTCAATGCGGGATTTCGAGCCACACCGCCGGCTTGTCTCCGAGAGTCCAGCCGTCGTGTCCGGGAGGCACACTGCCTATGTCACCCGGACCAAACTCCTCTTCTTTCCCATCATCCATACGCACTTTGAGGCCACCGGAAACGACATATATGAGATGGTTCATCTGACAGCTCTTTGTCCCTGCCGCAGGTCCTAGATTCCTGGACCACCGCCAGCCGGGTTCAGCAGTGACCCGGGTAATGGTGATACCGGCGACGCTGACAGACTCCATCTTCGCCTTCTCGAGCTTCTTCGTCTCCTTGGGCTGATCCAGACTCCTCTTCTCAACGGTCGCCATGTCTGCCTCCTTTCATAAACCAGTCTCTGGGTGTCGACTCTGCTGGTTGATCCTTCCGGTGACCCCGCGGCCTCCAACAGTATTGCGGGAACGTCATCCGGTCTTCAGCACAACCCCGCCTTGTGCCAGAGGCACAGGCGAGCGCTCCCTGAGCACTATCGCATTCCGCGTGCAGCTGGCACGACAAATGCCGCAACCATAGCATCGCCTGGGATCGATCGCCACCTTCTCCCGGGCAGGGCCATACCCCATGGCCCCGAACTGGCACACACCCATGCACTGGCGACACCCATTGCACAGGTCGGGGTTGATTTCGGCTGTGTACTCCGCCGGGAACATCATTCGGTAGTCCAGGTTGACGGTGGCCCGCATCGCCACGCAATCTGACCGGTCGCAGTTGCAGATGCTTCCGATGAAGGGGGTCCTGAAAGTCCAAACGGTGTGGCAGAGGCCCTTTGTCTCGAGCGCCCTGAGGCTGTCAAGGGCCTCCTCTTTAGACAACGCCTCCAGGCCGCCCGTGTCCGGACCCGTAAGGTAGCTCGCATCCACCGCCCGGACCACGTCCAGTAACCGCGATCTTTCGCGCGGAACCATGCTGAGCGCATAGCAGTGCCGGTGCTCGCTGCCCAGCAGGGCCTGACGGCACATGCAGGGGAGCCTGGTGATGGAGTTGACGAAACCAAAGACGCGCTCAATTTCCTCGATGGGCAGGACCTGCCCGAAGTGAGACCTCTTTTGTCTGTGCACGGAGAACGGAGTGACGACTGCACGAACATAGGACGGAAGCCGCCTCAGACCCTCCAGCCTTCTCAGGGCCCGCCTGAAGTACTCCGGGTCACTGATGAAACCCTCGATGAACCTGCGCCGCCGGGCGTCGCTAAGGAAGTCCTCGCAGTAGTTCTCTGCCCGGAGGTACCACTTCTGGCCTTCGCCGTGTTTGTGGCAGAACTCGCACATATCCCCCCTACCACCCCTCTTAGTAAAACACTAGTACAACAATATCGCAGGAGACAGCGTCAAGAGGGCCGTCCGACCCGCAGATGCAACCAGTTTAGGTGCCCCGGGACCGAGATCACCATTCGTGAACGTACTTAGCCGGGGCTAGTGGTTTCTACGTAACGAGTACGTACCATCCACATCCTCCCGCTAAGTAGATTGCCGAATAGTGACACCCTGGACCACCTGCAATACTGTCGTTGCGGGTTACTCTCATCCAGGTGGGTTTCACCCAACGAGGAGGTCCATATGATGTGGCAGGCACATGAAGGTATGGGGTGGTGGATGGTGTTTGGCGGCATTCTAACGATTCTCTTCTGGGCCGCGATCATCGCTCTGGCGGTCTGGGTGGTCGCCAGACTGGTGGGGCAAGGGGGCTCCAGTTCGCCGGCGGGGAGGAAGTCCAACGCGCCGCTGGACATCGCCAGGGAACGCTACGCCAGAGGAGAGATCAACCGGGAGCAGTTTGACCAGATCAGGAGAGACCTCACCTGAGAAGCACGACGGGGCGCCATGTATCACCACGGCATGATCGTGGTCACACCGGGCTACGGCGACCCCGTCCTTTTTGGCGCCGGATCGCCTTACGGAGCCACTTCCGTCAGCGGCCCCGGGGCCGACAAGCCTCCGACCGACGGCGACCCTAAGGTGGCCAGGTACCTGGGCCACCGGGTGGCCCAGGTCGCCAAGGCGCTGTCGTGAGCCAGGCCCCGGAGCAGCGGGCAGCCGAGTTTTCGCATCTGGAGGAGGAGGAAATGAGATGGACAAGAAAGTCGATCCCATCCCGAGAGAGTACCACACTATCACGCCGGACTTGACTGTCACCGGCGCGAGTGCCGCGATAGAGTTCTGCAAGAAGGCCTTCGGGGCCGTCGAGAAGGGTCGTATGTCCGGCCCGGGCGGATCCATTCTCCACGCGGAGATCCAGATCGGCGACTCCATAGTCATGCTCGCCGATGAGGACCCCAGGTTCGGCCGGAAATCGCCGACGACCCTGAATGGCACGCCGATGGCCCTCCATCTGTACGTCGCTGATGTGGACGCATCATTCAAACGCGCCCTGGAAGCCGGAGCCAGGCAGGTGATGGGTGTGGAGAACATGTTCTGGGGCGATCGCTACGGCGTCGTTACAGACCCTTTCGGTTTCTGGTGGTCGCTGGCAACCCACATCGAGGACGTACCTCCGGAGGAGATGGAGAAGCGCATGAAGGCCATGATGGCCTCCCGATGAGCGGGTCGCCCCGTATGGACGGCAGCCGGAGCGGACGACCCAGGGTGGTGATTGTCGGAGCGGGCTTCGGGGGTCTGTCCGCAGCTCGAGCGCTGGCCCGCTCCCCTGTGGACACGCTCATCATCGACCGCAACAACTACCACACCTTTCATGCACTCCTCTATCAGGTGGCCGCGGCCGAGCTGGAACCGGAGCAGATCTCGTATCCCGTGCGCACCGTCCTTCGCCGCATGCCGAATGTCGGCTTCCTGATGGGCCAGGTGGAGCGGATCGATCCCGGCGCCAGGAGACTCCTGGTGGCCGGTCACGCTGTTGAGTACGACTACCTGATCCTGGCTACCGGGAGCACGACCCGGTTCTACGGCGTGGATGGCGCCGCCGAGAATGCCTTTGCCCTGAAAACACTCGATCATGCCATCGCTTTGCGGAACCACATACTGTGCTGCCTGGAGCAGGCGGGCGGCGATACCGATGCTGAAGTCCGCCGGAGTCTGCTCACCTTCGTGGTCATCGGCGGCGGTGCCACCGGAGTAGAGTTTGCCGGGGCGCTGGCAGAGCTTGTTCGGGGCCCGGCCATGAAAGACTACCCGGCGCTGAATCCGGGTGAGGCCCGAGTAGCGCTCCTTGAGGCCACCGATAGCGTTCTGGCTGATCTCCCCCAGCGCCTGCGCCACTATGCCCTGCAGCGGCTTCGCAAAATGGGGATCGAGGTACTCCTGGGCGCCGCCGCAGCGCGCGTTACCCCCCGAGGGGTGCAGCTCAAGGACGGGAATCTCATACCAACCCGGACTGTGGTCTGGACAGCGGGCGTGCGCGGGGACGGCCTGGCGGAGACCTCCGGCCTGCCGGTGGCAGCCGACGGTCGAGTCCAGGTCTTGCCGTCCCTGCAGGTGCCCGGGTATCCCGAGGTGTACGCCATCGGCGACTGCGCCCGCGTGGACAAAGACGGACGCCCTCTGCCGTTCACCGCCCCTCCCGCCATCCAGGAGGGGGAGGCGGCCGGGCTTAACATTAAGCGCCAGCTGCAGGCTTCCGATCCTCTGCCGTTTCGGTACCGGGACAAGGGATCGCTGGCCACCATCGGGCGCATGGCGGCAGTGGCCCGAATCGGCCAACGCGAGTTCAGTGGGACTGGCGCCTGGGCGCTCTGGCTGGGAGTGCATATCTTCAACCTCATCGGTTTCCGCAACCGGGTGCTGGTGATGGTCAACTGGGCCTGGGACTTCCTTCTGTATGAGCGGGCGATCAGGCTGATTCTGCCATCGGAGTCGTGTTCCGGCTTGCGCGCGCCGCCTCCCAGTCATTCCTGATGCCGGCAACGCTCCCCAGGTCAGGAACAGACGGAATACGTATTTTACACAAGCTTCATCTAGTTAGTTCTACGGCTGGCCGCCAGCCCGGAAGATGCCATACTGTCTTCAGGCTGCGGCGCCGCCCGGCACCGGTCTGAAGAAGCAGACCTGGCAGTTGCCGGGCGGCAGAAAGGGAGACAGGAGGATGGCAGTCGACACCAGCATCATGATCGGCGGAGAAGCCGGACAGGGGATACAGTCCATGAGCTTCGTCCTGGGAAAGACCCTTATGCGCGGAGGATATGAGGTCTTCATCGGCCAGGACTTCGAGTCGAGGATACGGGGGGGCCACAGCTTTGCCAGAGTGAGGACTGCCGACAAGGAGATACAGGCCGTGACCGAGAGGGTCGACATCCTCGTGGCGTTGAACTCGGAGACGATAGACATCCACAGGGGCGAGGTGGACCCCGCTGGTGTCATCGTCTTTGACCGCACAAAGACCAAGGTCAGTGAAACCAATGGCGACCACTTCCTGGACGTCCCGCTGGAGCGCCTGGCCACCGAGACGGGCGGCGATCGGCTGATGTCCAATTCAGTCGCCGTCGGTGCCGTATTCGGCCTGATGGACTATGACTTCGGACTGCTATCAGCCGTCCTGCGCGAGGAGTTTGGCCGACATGGAGAGAAGACCGTGGAGGGCAACCTGGCGGCAGCGCGCGCCGGCTACGACCACGCAAGGCAGCACTTGACCAACAGCGGATCGCACCACATATTGCCGCGAGAGCCAGGCCGAAGGATCATGATGACCGGGAATGAAGCCGTGGCCCTGGGAGCCATGGTAGCCGGATGCAATTTCGTGGCCGGATACCCGATGACGCCGACCACGACCATCCTGGAATACATTGCCGACAAAGGGCGGCGATTCAACGTCCCGGTAGTGCAGGCCGAGGACGAAATCTCGGCGGCGAACATGGTGGTCGGCGCCGCCTATGCCGGCGCCAGGGCCATGACGGCGACATCCGGCGGCGGCTTCTGCCTGATGGTGGAGGCACTGAGCCTGGCGGCGATGACCGAGACACCGATGGTGGTCGTGCTGGGCCAGAGGCCGGGACCCGCCATAGGGCTCCCCACCAAGACCGAGCAGGGCGAGCCGTGCTGCGACT
>CAYPDY010000001.1:0-6061 GCA_964409515.1 uncultured Dehalococcoidia bacterium | reverse complement strand
GAGCTGGAGTTCGCCCTGTACGGCGGACATGGGGGATTCCGGCGGCCGGTCCTCGCACCGGGCGGGGTGGCCGATGCCTTCTGGCTGACTCAGAAAGCCTTTAACCTGGCGGACCGGTACCAGACGCCGGTCATCCTGGTCACCGACCATGACCTGGCGGATTCCTACAACACCGTGGACAGGTTCGACCTTGGGGCGGTGACTATCGACCGAGGCCTCACCCTCTCACGGGAAGAGGCGGCAAGACTCACCCAGTACAAGAGACACCTGATCACGGACTCCGGCATCTCGCCCCGCGCTCTTCCCATGCAGAGCAGGTCCCTGGTGGTCACGGACTCAGACGAGCATGATGAGGAAGGCCACATCACCGAGGATGCTGAAATGAGGACCCGCATGGTGCTCAAACGCCAGCGCAAGTTCGACGGGCTTCAGAGAGGTGCGGACGAGCCCGAGATCACGCTCAGGCCCAAGAGCGAGTTCTCTCTGGTAGGCTGGGGCAGCACCCGCGGAGCCATCAGGGAAGCCGCGGAAATCCTGGAAGCCGAGGGCATCCCGGTGAACGTCCTTCACCTCACCATGCTGTGGCCGTTCCCGGCTGAGGCCGTGACGCGAGCGCTGGCGCACTCGCCCAGGACCATTGTCATTGAGAACAACGCTGCCGGCCAATTGGCGCGCCTGATACGGGCCGAGACGGGCATCAAGGCGCACCGGAGCATCCTGAAGTTCGACGGACGGACCTTTGCTCCGCAGTACATCGTGAACGCCCTCAAGAGGGAGGTATCGTAGCCATGGTGACGGCATCAGACAAGGTGAAGATAGAAGACTACGCCAGCACCTCCGCCGTGGCCTGGTGTCCCGGATGCGGCAACTTCGGCATATTGCGGGCCATGAAGCAGGCCCTGGTCGAGCTCCAGCTTCGGCCGCACCAGGTGCTCATGGTGTCGGGCATCGGCCAGGCGGGCAAGTTTCCCCACTATTTGCAGTGCAATGTCCTTAACGAGCTGCACGGCCGTCCCATCCCCGCAGCCACCGCGGCCAAGATAGTCAATCCCGGGCTCACCGTGATGGCCGTAAGCGGGGACGGAGACGCGTATGGCGAGGGGGGAAACCACCTTGTTCACGCCATGAACCGGAACGTGGACATGACCTACATGGTGCACAACAACCAGGTATATGCACTGACCCGCGGGCAGGCTTGCCCTACAACAGACCTGGGATTCACCACCAGGATGAACCCCAACGGAGCCTGGGTTTCCCTCAGACCGCTGGCGCTCGCGGTGGCCTGCGACTGCAGCTTCGTGGCGCGAGGCTTGTCCGGCGATGGCGCGCATCTGGCCGCGCTCATACAGCTGGCCGTCAGCCACAAAGGGTTCGCCCTCGTAGAGGTGCTGCAGCCATGCCCCACCTTCAACCATAGAAACACTTTCCAGTGGTACTCACAGAGGGTCTACAAGCTGGACGAGACCAAGGACTACGATCCGAGGGACCGGAGCGCCGCTTTCAGCAAGGCGCTGGAATGGGGAGACCGGATACCGATCGGCGTGATATACAGGAACGACAGGCCTCTCTTTGAAGACTACCTCGGCGTGACCGGCAAGGAACCGCTGGTCGACCAGAGGACGGATCCGCTTCAGTTCGAGTCCCTCATAGACGAGTTCAAGTGATTCCGGATTGGAAGAGAATACTTGTTGGGAGGCGCCATCATGGAAAAGACAGGTACATTGGTGCCCTTTGCGGGGGCAGAGGTCGGGCTGTGCATGTGCCCCAAATGCCCTGTGCAGGCCGCCAGCGGCTGTGTGAAAGGCAAGGTATCCAGTATTCAGAATGCGCTGAAGAAGAATCCGATGGAGCGCGCGGATGTGCCGGGACTCTACTGCTCGACCGGAAGCGCGACCTGCCGGGATTTGGATCGGGACAAGAAGTGCATCTGCGGGACCTGCGCCGTCTTCGGCAAGTACAGCCTGGCGAGTAGAAAGCCGGTAGGCTACTACTGCCGCGACGGCAACGCCAGATAGCTCCGGGTCACGGGCCCAAGGCCACGTGGTCCGGTAAGGGGGGCGCGGTCATATGCGTGTGGGAATTGCCGCCGATCATGGCGGCTTTCAACTCAAGGGTGATCTGTCCCGGGCATTGGCAGACGCGGGGTATGAAGCAGTGGATTTTGGCGCCTTTGATCCAAGCCCCGAAGATGACTATCCTGATTTCGTCATCCCCCTGGCCAAGGCAGTGCACAGAGGGGAGGTGAATCGCGGAATCGCGGTGTGCGGCAGCGGTGTGGGCGCCAGTGTCGCCGCCAACAAGGTGCCGGGGGTGAGAGCGGCCCTGATTCACGACATCTTCTCAGCTCACCAGGGCGTTGAAGACGACAACATGAACATGATCTGCCTCGGCGGGCGGGTTACTGGATTCGCCCTGGCGTGGGATCTGACTCAGGCGTTCCTGAAGGCCAGTTTTGTTGACAACGAGCGGCATGCGCGGCGGTTGGCGAAGGCTGCTGCGCTGGAAGACTGGCCCATGCCCTCTGAGGGGGATAGGCGGAATCCGTTGCTCAGACTGCAGGCCTTCGGACAAAGCATCTGGCTGGATTTCCTGGGACGAGGCTTGATCTCATCGGGCGACCTCAGGAGGCTCATCGATAAAGACGGGTTGCGCGGCATCACTTCCAACCCGTCGATCTTCGAGAAAGCCATCGGCGGCAGTCATGACTACGATGAGGCCATCCGTGTACTGGCCCTGTCCGGCAAGAGCGCTGATGAGGTCTACCGCGTCTTGACCGTGGATGATGTGCAGCAGGCGGCCGACCTCCTGCGGCCCGTGTACGATCGTACCGGGGGAAGGGACGGATTTGTCTCGCTGGAAGTGCCACCGCACCTGGCCCATGACACGGAGCGAACCGTCGCGGAGGCGCGCGAGCTGTGGGCCGCTGTGGCGCGCCCGAACATCATGATAAAGGTGCCCGGTACCCAGGAGGGGCTGCCAGCCATACAGCAACTCACCTATGAGGGCCTCAACGTCAACATCACACTCCTGTTTTCGGTGGACAGGTACCGGCAAGTCATAGAAGCCTTCGTCTCCGGCCTGGAAAGGAGGGCAACCTCAGGCCAGGCCCTGAGCACGGTGTCTTCGGTGGCCAGCTTCTTCCTGAGCCGCATAGATGTTCTGGTGGACTCTCTTCTCGACAAAACGGCGTTGGACGGTGGCGCCAGGGCCGAGATGGCCAAAGGGCTTCGCGGCGCCGCGGCCGTGGCCAGTGCCAGGGCAGCCTACCAGGTGTACAAAGAGGCATTCTCCAGCGGCCGCTTCAACAGGCTGGCGGCGCGCGGCGCACGCAGACAGAGACTCCTCTGGGCCAGCACGGGCACCAAGGACCCGTCATACAGTGACGTCAAGTACGTTGAGGCGTTGATCGGCGCAAACACGGTGAACACAATGACCCTGGAGACCCTGGATGCCTATCGTCTTCACGGTGAACCTGCTCCTCGGCTTGAGGAATCGCCGGGGGAGTCGGTGCGCATTCCTGGACGCCTGGCAGAGGTTGGGCTGGATCTGACGGCCATAACCCAACGGCTCGAGGATGAAGGCGTCCGCAAGTTTGAGGATTCCTCCGACCGGCTGATGGCCGCCTTGAAGGAGAAGTGTGCAGGCACGGTTCCTCCGTCGGGGTGCCGTTGCCAGGGATAAGGAACGTGATATGGAAGTAAGTCCGCTGGCCGGAAAACCGGCCGAAACATCGACACTCGTGGACGTCCCCAAACTCATTACGGCCTACTATGCCGGGCTGCCCGACCTTTCAGTGCCCGAACAGCGGGTCTCCTTCGGCACGTCAGGACATCGCGGCTCCTCACTGAAGAACACCTTCAACGAGAGCCATATCCTCGGCATCGCCCAGGCCATCTGTCTCTACCGCCAGCAACAGAATATCAATGGTCCGCTGTTTCTCGGCATGGACACGCATGCCCTGTCCCAACCGGCTCTTGCCAGTGCTCTAGAGGTGCTGGCGGCCAACAATGTGGAAGTGATGATCTCCGAGGGGAACGAATATGTGCCGACACCTGCAGTCTCTCACGCGATTCTGATGCACAACCGCGGCCGGACGAGCGGCCTTGCTGATGGCATCTTGATCACGCCTTCGCACAACCCGCCCCATGACGGAGGTTTCAAATACAATCCGCCGAACGGCGGCCCGGCAGAGGCCTCCGTCACCGGCTGGATCGAAGCGAAGGCCAACGAGTATCTGGAGCGCGGTCTGCAGGAGGTGAAGAGGACGCCCTTGGAGGAGGCTCTTCGTGCCTCCACAACCCACCGGTACGATTACCTTGACGCCTACGTTGGCGACCTCGGCAATGTGATCGACATGGACGCCATTCGCGACTCGAAGATCCGCCTTGGCGTTGACCCGCTGGGCGGTGCTGGGGTTCACTACTGGGCGGCGATCGCGGAGCGCTATCGTTTGAATCTCAAAGTGGTGAACGAGGACGTCGACCCGACGTTCCGTTTCATGACGGCGGACTGGGATGGTCAGATTCGCATGGACCCGTCCTCGCCATACGCGATGCAGCGGTTGATCGCGCTGAAGGATCAATTCGACATTGCTTTCGCCTGCGATACCGACCATGACCGGCACGGAATAGTCAGCAGGAGTGCAGGTCTCCTTCCCCCCAATAGCTACCTTTCCGCCGCCATCTTCTATCTCTTCCAGAACCGTCCCCATTGGCGCCAGGAGGCCGCCGTGGGGAAGACAGTGGTGAGCAGCCGGATGATCGACAGGGTCACCGCAAAACTGGGCCGCAGGCTCTACGAGGTACCGGTCGGATTCAAGTGGTTTGTTGACGGCCTGCTCGACGGCTCGCTTGGTTTTGGCGGAGAAGAGAGCGCGGGCGCGTCATTCGTCTGTCTTGATGGCAGCGTTTGGTCAACGGACAAGGACGGGATTATCGCGGCACTGCTGGCGGCGGAGATCACCGCCCGGACAGGTCGCGATCCTGGCGAATATTATCGCCAACTGACCTCTGACCTCGGAGAACCCGCCTACGCCCGCGTTGACGCAGCGGCCACGCCTATGCAGAAAGAGACGCTGAGAAGGCTGTCGGCGGATCAGGTCCGCTTCGGCGATCTGGCTGGCGAGAAGATCCAAACCATTCTGACACATGCTCCTGGCAACGGAGCACCCATCGGTGGATTGAAGGTAATCGCAGAGAACGGATGGTTCGCGGCCCGCCCCTCCGGGACGGAGAACATCTACAAGATCTATGCTGAGAGCTTCCGTGGAGCGGATCATCTCAACAGGATCCTGGAGGAAGCGCAGACGATCGTCAGCGATGCCCTGGCGGCGGCGCCACAAGGATCGGGGCCTGCAGGCAATACAACTTCGGAGAAGAGACTATGAATACACGAACACCTGTCGGCAAGCCGATCTACAGCCTCCTGCCTACCGACGTTGAAGGGATCGATTCTCTGGCCGAGCTTGCCCTGGATATGCGCTGGTCGTGGGACCACGGCGCCGACGAAGTCTGGCGGCAGCTTGATCCCACGCTTTGGGAGTTGACTCAAAACCCCTGGGTCGTCCTCCAGACCGTCTCGAGGGACACACTCCAGCGCGTGTCAGCCGATATCGCCTTCCGCAACAAGGTCGATGCACTCGTGCAAACCAAACGTCAGGCGGCGACAGCCTCGGCGTGGTTCCATCAAGATCATCCACAGTCACCCCTGACCCGTGTCGCGTATTTCAGCATGGAATTCATGTTGAGCGAGGCTCTGCCCATATACTCCGGGGGGCTTGGCAATGTGGCGGGCGATCAGCTCAAGGCGGCGAGTGATCTGGGTGTGCCGGTGGTTGGGGTGGGACTGTTGTACCAGCAAGGCTACTTTCGCCAGGTGATAGACAACGACGGGGCGCAGCAGGCCCTCTTCCCTTACAACGATCCCGGGCAGTTGCCAATCACGCCTTTGCGGCAACCGGATGGGGATTGGCTGCGTCTGGAGATCGTCTTGCCCGGTTACTCGGTGTGGCTGCGCGCCTGGCAGGTCCAGGTCGGCAGGGTGAAGCTGTATTTGCTGGACA